>CAZMAK010000013.1:0-38205 GCA_964564245.1 uncultured Ectothiorhodospiraceae bacterium
CCTGCTTCAAGCGCGCCCACACTGACCTGGTCGACAAGTCCAAGCTGTTCAAGTAGTACCCGAGCAGTAGTTTGACCTCGAAAGTCCGGGTACCTCACGGTGCCCGGACTTTTTCTTTTAATGCGGGTTCTAGAAGGGGTCAGTACCCTTTTCCATGCCCGGCAAGTTGCAATATTGAAGAACTGACAGGAAAAGGGTACTGACCCCTTTTAGAGGTGATCCCGATGTCCGACAAGAAACTGATAGAAGATGCCCCGATTCCGACCAGCCCGGTCGTGCCTGCACAACTGTCAGGCAGTGCAGTAATCCAGTTCCGCTGTCACAAGGACATCGACTGTTTCAATGCCTGCTGCAGGAATATCGACATCATGCTGACCCCCTATGACATTGTCCGCCTGAAGCACCGGCTTGGTATCACATCCACCGAGTTCCTGCGCCAGTACACCGTGCCGTTCGAGTTCGGCAAGGACGGCCTGGCCGGGGTGAAATACCGGCCCAAAGACGGCACCAACGAGTGCCAGTTCGTGACGGATGAGGGTTGCAGCGTTTATGAGGATCGTCCGACCGCCTGTCGCTACTATCCGATCGGTCTGTTATCGACGCGGCGCCAGGACGAGAATTTCGACCGCGCGGCCTACGCGATGGTGCAGGAGAATCACTGTCACGGCCACTTTGAGGATCGCAAGCTGACCATTGACGAGTACCGCAAGGAGCAGGGTCTGGAGGAGTACGACGAGAAAGGCCGCCTGTGGCGTCAACAGATCCTGAAGATGAAATCCGCCGGCCCCTACATCGGCAGGATGTCGCTTACCAGCCGCAAGTTTTTCTTCATGGCCAGCTACGATCTTGATCGCTTCCGCGAGTTCATCCGCAGTGAGGGTTTCCAGACCACCTACGACCTGGACGAGGAAACCATGGACAACTTGCTCAGGGATGACCTGGCACTGATGGAATTCGGTGACCGCCTGATTCGCCAGATCATGTATGCCGAAATGACCATTCCGATGAAAAAGGATGCGATGGAAACCCATTTGCAGCGGCGGGGCAAATACCGCGAAAATAATGTGGAAAAAGTGGAACCGGATCGACCCAGCATGGCGGCGTACGATATGCCGATTGATGGAGATGCCGAAAATAAATAAATATCAAAAAGATAGATTCTCCATATGCGGATTTGTCAATAAATGGATATTACTTTAAAAATACTGATATCCATAATTCCAGGCCTGTTTCGGGTGTATATATCCCTCACGAAGGATCTGCTGGTGAAGTTGGTGGCCGAAAAATTTCCATTGGCCCCGGTGCGCTGCTCGAAAGCCAGTATAATATGAAATATATCAATTAGTTATAATATTTATAGGGCAATGTAATTATATTCATTTAACCAGTAAATCAATATTCATTATTAATTACAGTTAGTTATAGCTATACGACTGGTTGCGCCCAAAGCGCTTTTCGGCAACCCTCCAACCGTGCTCCGGTTTATTCCATGAACCTCTATCGGCACAAGGATCCACAGGTCAGCCAGTCTCTCCGACACTCCGTCCGTGATGGCGTGGCGTTCTCGGTGATGCAGGGTGCTGGCGAAACCTACCTGTCGGCCTTTGCCCTGTTCCTCAAGGCGAGCACCCAGCAGATTGCATGGCTTGCGGCGTTACCGGCCCTGGTCGGGTCGATTGCCCAGCTGGCCTCTGCCTGGGTTGGTGCCGGCCGGCCGCACTGGCGCAAGCGCATGATCGTGACCGGGGCGGCCATTCATGCGCTGACCTGGTTGCCGCTGATGTCCCTGCCGCTGCTGTTTCCGACGCACGGTATCGAGCTGCTGATCGCCTGTGTCCTGCTGCTGCATATTGCCGGCGATTTTATTACGCCGCAGTGGGGCAGCCTGATGGGAGAGCTGGTGCCGGAACGGCAGCGGGGTCGCTATTTCGGGCATCGTTCGCGATTGTCGACCCTTACCAACTTCCTCGCGCTGGTGACGGCGGGCAGTGTGCTCGATTTTGCCCAGCAATCCGGCCTGACCCTGCTCGGGTATTTGCTGGTCTTCCTGATCTCGATGCTGGCGCGCGTGATCTCGGTCTATCACCTGGCGCGGATGTACGATCCGCAGGGAGGCGGCCAGGCGACAGGGCAGAGACCGGCCCGGCGCTTCCTGGTCTGGCTACGGGATCTGCGCGGCACCGATTACCTGCGTTTCGTGATGTTCATGGCCCTGTTCCAGGGTGCAACCGCGATCGCGTCCCCGTTCTTCACCGTTCACATGCTGAACAACCTGCACTTCAGCTACCTGCAGTTCATGGTTTTGACCGCCGCGTCGGTCATGATGAAATTCTTCACCCTGGCGGCATGGGGCCGGGTCGCCGACGCCTACGGCAGCCGCATGGTGCAACGGCTTACCGGGCTGACCATACCGTTTATTCCGGCCCTGTGGCTGGTGTCTGCGGATTTCTGGTATCTGTTGAGCGTGCAATGCCTCAGCGGCCTGGTATGGGCGGGGTTCAGCCTGTCCAGTGGCAACTATCTCTACGAGTTGTTGCCGGGGCGGCGACTGGCTTCCTTTATGGCACTGAATGCGGTGTTTACCGCGGTCGGGGTATTCCTGGGTGCGCTGGCCGGTGGCTGGCTGGCGCAGCACTGGACGGCTGCGATCCCGGTGTTTGGCAGGGAAATTACGCTGGACTACGCACTCTATGGAGTCTTTCTCTGCTCCGCACTGATGCGACTGCTGGTGGCGGTGACGGGGTTGCGGCGTCTGCGTGAACTGCGCCGCGTGCGGCGCCTGACGGCGCGCGGCCTGATCTTCCGGTTTACCCGCCTGTATCCGCCGGCCGAGATGTCACTGGAGCTGATTACCAGCTTTCGCAAGGGCCGCCATCCTGCAAAACCGGTCCGCGATTAACCGATCACCTGCTTGCCGCTGTGTGGCCTGGCCCCGGCGCCGGCCAGTGGCTGGTCCATCATCGCCTCGATGGAGGCCTGGATACCGGCCGCATCCAGCCCGCACTCGGCCAGTTGCAGGGCGTGATCGCCGTGCTCGATGTAGCGGTCGGGAATACCGAGGTTGAGGACTCGCACCGTTTGGCCGGCTTCATGCAGCACCTCGTTGACCGCCGAGCCCGCACCCCCGGACAGCACATTTTCCTCCACGGTCACGAGCAGATCGTGGGTACCGGCAACGGACAGGATCATGTCCCTGTCCAGGGGCTTCACGAAGCGCATGTTGACCACGCTGGCATTGAGCGGTCCGGCGGCTTCCAGCGCGGCCGCCAGCCGGCTGCCGAAGGCCAGGATGGCAACCTGTTTGCCCTGGCGCACCAGCTTCGCCTTGCCGATTGTCAGCGTCTCCAGCGTGGTGTCGGGGATGGCGCCGGGACCGGTGCCGCGCGGGTAGCGAACGGCGGCCGGGCCTTCGTAATGGAATGCGGTAGACAGCATGCGGCGACATTCAGCCTCGTCGGCCGGCGCCATGACGACCAGGTTCGGGACACACCGCAGGAAGGAAAGATCAAAGACGCCGGCGTGCGTGGCGCCGTCGGCACCGACCAGCCCGGCACGGTCGATGGCAAAGGTCACGTCAAGATTCTGCAACGCGATATCGTGGATCAGCTGGTCGTAGGCGCGCTGCAGGAAGGTGGAGTAGATCGCCACCACCGGCTTGACGCCTTCACAGGCCATGCCTGCGGCAAAGGTCAGCGCGTGCTGCTCGGCGATGCCGACATCGAAGTAGCGGTCACGGAAGCGGCCGGCGAATTCCACCAGCCCGGAGCCTTCGCACATGGCCGGTGTAATGCCGATCAGCCGGTCATCGGCGGCGGCCATGTCGCACAGCCAGTCGCCGAACACTGCAGTATAGGTTTTCCCGCTGGAGGCACGTTGCTCACCGGTGGCGCGGTCAAACGGGGCGACACCGTGATAGACACAGGGGTCCTGCTCGGCGTGGTGATAACCCTTGCCCTTGCGCGTCACCACGTGCAGGAAGTTGCAGCCATTGAGCTTGCGCATGTTGCGCAGGGTGCTGACCAGCGTGGGCAGGTCGTGCCCGTCGATGGGGCCGATATAGTTGAAGCCCAGTTCCTCGAACAGGGTGCCGGGCAGGATCATGCCCTTGAGGTGTTCTTCCCAGCGGCGCAGGAAATGCTGTGCGCCGGGCAGGCGGTTCAGCACCTGCTTGCTGCCCTTGCGGATGCCGGTATACATGCGGCCGGACAGCAGCTGCGACAGGTGATTGTGCAGGGCACCGCGATTCGGCGAGATCGACATCTCGTTGTCATTCAGGATCACCAGCAGGTTGCAGTCCTGGTCACCGGCGTTGTTGAGCGCCTCGAAGGCCATGCCGGCGGTCATTGCACCGTCGCCGATCACGGCAACGGTCCTGCGTGTGCTGTGCTGTTGCCGGGCCGCGACCGCCATACCGAGTGCGGCGCTGATCGAGGTGCTGGAATGGCCGGCGCCAAAGGCGTCGTAGTCGCTTTCCGTGCGGCTCAGAAATCCGCTCAGGCCACCGCGCTGGCGCAGGCTGTGCATCGCCTCGCGCCGGCCGGTCAGGATCTTGTGCGGGTAGGCCTGGTGGCCGATGTCCCACACCAGGCGGTCGTGCGGGGTCTGGAACACATGATGCAGGGCAACGGTCAGCTCCACCGTACCCAGGCCAGCCGCGAGGTGTCCGCCCGTGGCCGCTACCGACTCCAGCAGGAATTCGCGCACCTCGGCCGCCAGCTGCACCAGTTGCACCTCATCGAGGCTGCGCAGGTCCGCCGGAGTCT
Organism: uncultured Ectothiorhodospiraceae bacterium; assembly: GCA_964564245.1. Lineage (GTDB taxonomy): Bacteria > Pseudomonadota > Gammaproteobacteria > UBA9214 > UBA9214 > UBA9214. The sequence goes on from CAZMAK010000013.1 coordinate 4,764, forward strand.
GGATGGTATTGAGTAGTTGATATCTATGTGGCATGGCAGGACCGATCCGGAATTCTAGCAAGCCAACCGGGAAAAAGCTGTAATTCCCGTCCTCAGCCAGCTGGTGGTACGTGGCGTGCTGTCATGGCGAAGTGCGGGCGGGCGGGTCACACTCCCGCTCCGGCCGGCCAGGCGGCGCCGGCCGGGAAAAACATTAGCTGAGCTGTGGGGATTTGCCGCCGGTCCCGCTCGCGCCGGGTCGTGACAGGCAGGCCGCTACAGGATCGATCGCAGGCGCCGGCGCAGCAGGGGGATGACCTCGGCCTCGAACCAGGGGTGATCCCGGAACCAGCGCAGGTTGCGCGGGGACGGGTGCGGTAACGGAAAGTACCCGGGCAGGAATCGCCGGCAGTCATGCACCGTATCGGCCAGTGTGCTGCGCCGGGTGCCGAGATAATAGTCCTGTGCGTACTTGCCGATGAGCAGCGTCAGTTGCAGGTCGGGCAACTGTGCCAGCAGCCGGTCGTGCCATTGTGGTGCGCACTCCGGCCGTGGCGGGAGGTCGCCGGATTTGCCCTTGCCGGGATAGCACAGTCCCATCGGGATGATGGCGATGCGGGACTCATCGTAGAACTGCTCACGATCCAGCCGTAACCACTCGCGCAGACGGTCTCCGCTCGGATCGTTCCAGGGAATGCCGCTGGCATGCACCCGTGTGCCCGGCGCCTGTCCGACGATCAGCAGCCGGGCCGTGTGCCCGGCGCGCAGTACCGGCTTCGGGCCCAGCGGCAGTTGCGCCGCGCAGGTCCGGCAGGCGCGAACCTCTGACAGCAGGTGCCGGAGTGTCTTGCCGCTCAAGGTTCTTTCAGCATCTCGCCAAGCTCCAGCGGTGCACGCCTATCGTTCTGTTCGTGCCAGCGCCGGAACACATCCACACCGGCTTCCAGGTAACGCCGCTGTTCGGGGTTGTCGCGAAACCCCTGCAGGCGTTCGGAAATGCTGCCGGTCTCGGTAACGGGCAGGTTGAAGTAGCGGTCGATGAACATCACGAATATGCCCAGGGTGCGGGTCTCGTCCAGATCGTGCAGCCCGGCCAGGTACTCGATGGCGCCGTAGTGGAACGCCATTACCTTGTGCTGTTTGGCCGGATAGCGGCCCAGATCCTCGCGATCGATGCCCATGATGGTGGCCGTGGTGAAGCGTTCGATGAGCTTGCCGATCTCCTGCTCCGGTCCGGGCGCGGGCGTCCTTCTGGCGAACAGCCGGTCGAGGATGCCCATGCTACAGCCAGCGCCGCACGCGTCGTTTGTAGTCGAGATACACCGGTCCGAATCGCTGTTCCAGGTAGCGTTCTTCGCGCACGACCGCGTAGTAGTTGATGATGACCGTGGAGACCGGTGCCAGCAGCAGCACCCACAACATGTTGAGCCACAACGCGGCGGTGACCTGTACCAGTGTCAGCACGATATACAGGGGATTACGTGAATACCGGTACGGTCCGCTGGTGATCAGCGCGCTGTCCGGCCTGTCCGGGCGCACATCGGTATCGGCGCGGTAGAAACCGATCAGTGCCCACAGGGCGATGAGGATGGCGATGGTGATGGTGATACCGCCCGCCAGCCGGCCGTCCTCGATGCCCGGGATCGGCAGTGAATGGAGACGGTCCAGTCCCATTCCGCAAAGGATACTGAGGCCGAAGATCAGCGGCGGGTGGATGCGTACGCCGGGGCCGTGTATATCCGGTTCGTTGTGGTTCATGGCAGGTTGTCATCCAGGAACTGCCGGACATTGCGGGCGTGGATGGTCCGGGTGTCGTCGCAGTTGAGCTGTATGTGTACGGCGCTTGCCGTGAGGATCTGCTCCCCGATGTTATTGTAGCCCGGTTCAATCCTGACTGCTGTCATGTCATTCCCTTGCATTGCGCCGGTTCCGGTTACGAACCATGCGAATCCGGCGGTTGTCCTTCCTTGGTGCCGGCTGTGGTGGCTTGCCGGTGTCAGCCGCAGGTCCTGCACCGGCAGCAGCGCCGGCCGCCGCGGCGTGCGAGCGCCTGTGCAGACTGATGTCCATCACGATCTTGATCGCGACCAGTGCCAGCAGCAGGCCGAGGGGGGAGCCGAGTCTCTGCACCAGGAACCCGCCGGCAATCACGGCGACGTGCAGCACCGCGACCCGCTTGTACGGTGCCTTCATCAGCGTATTGGCCGTCGCGTTGCGGTATTCCTGCCGGCCGATGAACAGCAGCAGGAACGATGCACCGTGACTGACCAGCAGTGCGATGCAGGCCCAGAGAAATTCGGGGGGCGCTGCCTCGAGTACCCGTCTCGCCAGCCCGATGAACAGTTCGACCAGCAACAGCGGGAACGGCCAGCTTGCCGGTTGTGCCGGCGTCGTGTCGGCGTAACCGGTGAGCTGCAGGACGAACATGCCGTGTACGGCGCAGAACCCGCCGTAGTGCACGCAGAAGAACAGTGCCGGGAACAGGGCACGGAGACGTCCGGCGACCAGCAGTTTCAGGATGGTGTAGCCACCGATGATGAGATTCTCGGCCCAGTACAGTACCACGATGGAACCAACGTCCCAGCCCAGGTACAGCACGCCGAATACCGGCAGCAGGTTGCCCAGTACCAGCGCCAGCAGCGGCAGGTCGAGACCCGCACGGAGATTCACTCCGTGCGGCCCCGGTTGCCGGTGAGATACAGCCACAGGAAGCCGCACAGCCCGGCGATCACCGAGGCGGCGAGCACACCGGTCTTGGCCATCCGCAGCAGTTCCGGTTGTCCGGCAAAGCCGAGTTCCGTCACGAAGATCGACATGGTGAAACCGATGCCGCCCAGCAGGGCAACGCCGATGATCTGGGTGAAGCGGGTATCGGTCGGCAGTTGTCCTGCGCCCAGCTTCAGGGCAAGCCAGCTGCTGCCGGCAATACCGGCGAGCTTGCCTGCGACGAGGCCGAGGCCGACACCCAGGGTAACCGGGTGTGACAGCGTGGCCGCCAGTTCGCCGGCATGCAGCGGGATGCCGGCATTGAACAGCGCAAACACGGGAATCACGAAATAGGCCACCGGCAAATGCCAGGCCTGTTCCAGCCGCTGCAGCGGTGCCGCCACCTGCTGTACGCCGTTCTCCAGGGTCTGCACCACCGCACGCATGTCGTCATTGGCCATGATGTTGCGGCCGCTGTTCATGGATTGATCGAAACGCTCCATCAGCGTGCGCACGCGGGTGCTGAATCGCAACGGGTCGTATTTCGGCCTGGCCGGGATGGCAAAGGCACCGAGTATCCCGGCCAGTGTGGCGTGTACACCGGACTGCAGCAGGGCGTACCAGAGCAGCACGGCGACCAGGAAATAGGGCAGGGATCTGCGTATGCCGAACAGGTTGAAGCTGAGCAGCAGGCCGCACAGCGCGGCGGCCGCCGCCAGTGGCACGACCATGATGGTGTCCGTGTAGAACAGGGCGATCACCAGCACGGCGCCCAGGTCATCGACGATGGCAAGCGCGACCAGGAACGTGATCAGCGCCTTCGGCACCCGGCCTGCCAGCAGCGCGATTGCACCCAGGGCGAAGGCGATATCGGTCGCCATGGGGATGCCCCAGCCACGCGCGGCGTCGCCGGACGGGTTGATGGCGAAGTAGATCAGTGCCGGTACGACCATGCCGCCGATTGCGGCGATGACCGGCAGTGCCGCGGCGCGCGGGTCGGCCAGTTCGCCGACCAGGAATTCTCGCTTGAGCTCCAGTCCGACGACGAAAAAGAACAACGCCATGAGCCCGTCATTGACCCAGTGATGCAGGCTCTTGTCGATCGACCAGTCGCCGAAGGTGATCCCGAACCTGACATGCAGCAGGTGCTGGTAGCCCTCGGCCAGGCTGCTGTTGGACAGCAGTAGTGCGACGATGGCAGTACCCATCAGCAGCATGCCGCTGGTGGTCTCGCGGTGAATGAATTCCTCGAACGGGGTGATGATTCGGTCGAATGTGCGTTCCCAGGGCGCAAGATAGACGCCCTCTTCCCCGCGTGACGGTTCGACAGGTTTCGGGTCGGACATGCATTCTCCCTGGCCGGATGGGCCGCGGTTCGCGGCGAGCCGGCACGCAGCCATGACGTGTGCGGACATGGTACGGATTACCGGTGTCGCTGCAAGCCGGGTGGCGGGCCGTACGGCGGTTGCCTGTGGTCAGTCGATGCGCTTCCAGTATTTGCCCAGGGCTTCGGTCTCGTAGCGTGTCCGGTGCGCGAATTCATGGCGCGTGGTCACGCCGGTGCTGCGCAGGCCGTGCGGCACGGCGAACAGCAATACCGCGGAAGCGCCCATGGAGGGCACGATCAGCAGGGTGCCCGGAGCACCCGTGGTATGGTTGCTCACGGCCAGTATCGCGTCGCTGGACACGCAGCCACCGGCCGTGGAGACCAGCCGCTGGGTGTGACTGACCGTACCGCGAATGAAATCGTGCAGGCGTTGCAGGGTTTTCAGCACATGTCCGGCATGCCTTCAGAAACCAAGGCGCTGGCGAATCCGGGCAGCCATGTCGATCGCGCTGTCGGGGTTTTCAGCCAGGCAGTTGAAGTGTCCCATCTTGCGGCCCGGGCGGGCGTGATGCTTGCCGTACAGGTGCAGGTGGGCATGAGGCTCATCAAGGATATGTTGCCATGCCGGGCTGCCGGGCTGCCACAGGTCTCCCAGCAGGTTGGTCATGGCGACCGGGGACAGCAGGTCGGTGGCGCCGGGCGGCAGGCCGCACATGCAGCGTACCTGCTGTGCGAACTGGGAGGTGACACAGGCGTCCACCGTGTAGTGGCCGCTGTTGTGCGGCCGGGTGGCGATTTCGTTGATCAGCAGTTCCCCGTCGTGCGTGACGAAATACTCGACGGCCAGCACGCCGCAATAGTCCATGGCGTCCGCCAGCTGCGTGGCCATCCGGACCGCGCGCGCGGAGGTGGCGGTGTCGATACGTGCGGGGACGACGGTGGTGTCAAGAATGCCGTTGCGGTGCGTGTTTTCACCGGGGGGATAATGCACGCTGGCCCCATTGCTGCCGCGCGCCAGAATGACGGAAATCTCGCAGGCCAGGTCGACGACCTGTTCCAGCACACAGGGGCGGTTGCCGAGTTGCTCGAAGGCGGCCGTGGCCTGTTGCAGCGTGTCGACCTGCAGCTGGCCCTTGCCGTCGTAGCCCAGCGAGGCGGTCTTCAGCAGCAACGGCGGGGTGAGTTTTGCAAAGCCGCCCTCCAGGTCGCCGGCCTCGAATATGTCGTCAAACGGTGTGGTCGGCAGGCCGTGGTCGTTGATGAACTGCTTTTCCCGGATGCGGTCCTGTGCGATGCGTACGGCGTCGGCGCCGGGCCGTACCGCACAGCGCTGCTCCAGGTATTCCAGGCTGTCGGCCGGGACGTTTTCGAATTCGGTGGTGACCGCGGCGCACTCGTCACCCAGCATCTGCAGGGCGGCATGGTCGGCGTAGCCGGCCTGGATGTGCTGGCTGGCAATGTGGCCGGCCGGACTGTGCGGGTCGGGATCCAGTACCACCACGCGATAGCCCATGCTGTGCGCGGCAAGTGTGAACATGCGGCCAAGCTGCCCGCCGCCGAGTACCCCGAGGGTGGCGCCGGGCAGGATCATGAGGCCGGTGGCAGCTGCATGGCGAGTACGCTGTCCCGTTGATCCTGGCGGAACTGCTCGAGCCGGCCGGCGAGACTCTCGTCGCCAAGCGCGAGGATGGCGGCGGCATACAGGGCGGCGTTGGCGGCACCGGCCTCACCGATGGCAAAGGTGGCGACCGGTATGCCCCTGGGCATCTGGACGATGGATAACAGCGAATCCATGCCTTTCAGGTGGCGCGAGGGTACCGGTACGCCAAGTACCGGCAGCGAGGTCTTGGCGGCCAGCATCCCCGGCAGGTGTGCGGCGCCGCCGGCGCCGGCGATGAGGCAGGCCAGTCCACGCGAGCGCGCCGAGGCGGCGTAGTCGAACAGCAGGTCCGGGGTACGATGGGCGGACACCACCCGCGACTCGAACGCAATCCCGAGCTGTTTCAGCAATACGGCGGCATGCTGCATCACGTCCCAGTCACTGCTGCTGCCCATGACCAGACCGACGCGGGGTGCTTCGCTCATGTGGCTATCCATTTGTTGTGTCAAAGAAAGCAAGCCATTCTAGCATCCCTGCCGCCGGGGGAAAGGGTACACACGGCGTTTTTCGCGGTTCTGTCGTGCGTCAGGCGCAGCCCGCCGAAGCGTGAAAAAGTACGCCCGGAAGGCGCCCTGGGGCGCGGGCTGGCGTTACAATGCGGCCTTTGCCGTGCACGGAGCCCTGCATGCTGGATACCCTGTACCAGTCGGACCTGAAAAGCCTGCCGTTGCTGATGCGCGGCAAGGTGCGGGATGTCTACGCGGTGGGCGAGGATCACCTGCTGATTGTCACCACCGACCGGCTGTCGGCCTTCGACGTGGTGCTGCCGGACCCGATACCGGGCAAGGGTGCGGTGCTGACCGCGGTGTCGAATTTCTGGTTTGACTTCACCCGTGACATTGTCACCAACCACCTGGCCGACCTGAGCCTGGAACAGGTGCTGCCGGACCCGGCCGAGCGTGCGCAGGTGGCCGGCCGTGCCATCGTGGTGAAGAGACTCGGGGCGCTGCCGGTCGAGGCCATCGTCCGTGGCTACCTGATCGGTTCCGGCTGGAAGGACTACCAGCAGACCGGATCGGTCTGCGGTAACGCCCTGCCGGCGGGTCTGCAGCTTGCAGACCGCCTGCCCGAGCCGATCTTCACACCCTCGACCAAGGCCGAAGCGGGGGCACACGACATCAACATCGATTTCGATCGCACGGTCGAACTGCTGGGCCGGGATGCGGCACAACAGGTGCGCGATGCAAGCCTGGCCATCTATGATAAGTGTGCGGCCTATGCACTGGATCGCGGTATCATCATCGCGGATACCAAGTTCGAGTTCGGCAGGGACGCGCAGGGCGGGCTGGTACTGATCGACGAGATCCTCACGCCGGACTCCTCGCGTTTCTGGCCGGCCGACGGTTACCGGCCGGGAAGCAGCCCGCCGAGTTTCGACAAGCAGTTCGTGCGCGACTACCTCGAGACACTGGACTGGGACAAGACCGCGCCGGGACCGCGGCTGCCACAGGACATCCTGGACAGGACCGCGGCAAAATACCGCGAGGCACAGCTGCGCCTGACAGGACAGATCTGACCCGGGAGGATTCACATGTACGGATTCAATGTAACGGTACACGGCGACATGCAATCGGTCCGCGACCAGGTGACGGCCGAATTGCAGAAAGAGGGGTTTGGCGTACTGACCGAGATCGATGTCGCCGCCACGCTGAAAAAGAAGCTCGATATCGAGCGCAGGCCCTACCTCATTCTTGGCGCCTGTAACCCGGTGCTGGCCAACCGGGCCATCGATGCCGACCCCGACATCGGCCTGCTGCTGCCGTGCAACGTGCTGCTGCGCGAGGAGGAGGACGGCTCCATCACGGTCGGCTTCATGGACCCTGCCGCCGTGATGGGTCTGGTCGACCACGAAGGCGTCGCCGGTCTGGCCGGCGAGGTGCGTAGCCGGCTGGTACGCGTGCGTGATGCGCTGACCACCTAGGCCTGTCTCAATAGCGCGAAGCGGTCGTCAGGCCCGGGCGCGGGCCCTGGCGGGAGCCGGGCTTCCTCGAGGAAACCCCCGGCCAGGCAATTTCCGGCATCGCGTTGATGCGATATCCTGTAATCAGCCCGTGGCCTGTGACTGCTCCTGCCTGCCGGTGAAAAAATAGGACTCGGATATCAGGGCATCCACACCGGCGAAACCGAGTTGCAAATCGTCGATGCTGCTGTGCAGGCCCTGCTGGTCGAGGGTCTCCGGCCGGACGTCCGAGATCATGCGTTGCAGGTGGCTGGCCTGGCGCAGCGGCGCCTCGTTGTGCGGCAGATCTTCCAGGCAGCCGGCGACCGTACTGATGCAATGGTAGATGGCGCGCGGAAAGCGCAGGTTCTTGAACAGGAAGGCGATCACGTCGGGACGGCGTACCTGCAGGCGCATCTCGCGGCGATACATCTGGTAGGCGGTCAGGGACTTGAGCACGCTCATCCACTGGATATTTTCGAACGGGCTCAGCTCGCCCTCGTCCGGCAGCAGGTCGGCGGAGCGCACGTCGATGATGCGCGTGGTCATATCGGCGCGCTCCAGGTTGCGGCCGAGGCGCAGGAAGGCATAGCCGTTGTCGTGCGACATGGTACCGGCCAGCAGACCGGTGATCTGCTGGTTGCCGAGGATGAGGGAGTTCAGGTAGTCGTAGCGTTTGCGCTGGCCGTAGGCGGATGGCAGGTTCTTCCTGGCATTGAGGTACAGCTCGTTGATCTGCTCCCAGGCCTCGCGCGGTATGATGTCGCGCACGGTGCGGGCGTTCTCGCGCGCACTGGCGAGCGCGCTGATGATGGAGGACGGGTACTGCGGGTCACCGATCAGGAAGCGGACCACGCTGCGCTCGTCGTATTCATCGTGAGTCGCCTCGAACAGCGTCTCGCTGCCGAGGATTTCGACCAGCGGGCGCCAGCCGAGATGAACCCGCAGCGGCAGGTCCAGCAGCAGGTGCGCGTTGACGTTGACCAGTCTGGCCATGTTCTCGGCGCGTTCCAGGTATCGCGCCATCCAGTAAATCCGGTTGGCTACCCTGGAGAGCATGTCAGTGTCCCTCCAGGTCGACGATCCAGGTGTCCTTGCTGCCACCGCCCTGGGAGGAATTGACCACGGTCGAGCCCTTGCGCAGGGCCACCCGGGTCAGGCCGCCGGTGGTCACGTACATCTGCTGGCCGGACAGGATAAAGGGGCGCAGATCGAGGTGGCGCGCCTCGACGTGGGTATCCACCAGGGTGGGCGCGGTGGACAGCGCGATCAGTGGCTGGGCGACATAGTTGCGCGGGTCGTGGCGAATCAGGCGCGCGAACTCGCTGCGCTGCCGCTTCGACGCCTGTGGCCCGATCAGCATGCCGTAGCCACCTGATTCGTTCGCCGGCTTGACCACCAGCTGGTCCAGGTTGGCCAGCACGTGCTTGCGCTGCAGCGGGTCGTTGCAGCGAAACGTCGGTACGTTCGGCAGCAATGCCTCCTCGCCGAGGTAGTACCGGATGATATCCGGCACGTAGGCATAGACGACCTTGTCGTCCGCGACGCCGCAGCCCGGCGCGTTGGCCAGTGCCACGTTGCCCTTCTGCCAGGCGCGGAACAGGCCGGGTACACCGACCTGCGAGTCCTTGCGGAACGCTTCGGGGTCGAGAAACAGGTCGTCGATGCGGCGATAGACGACATCCACCCGGGACAATCCCTCGACGGTACGCATGTACACGCAGTCATCATCGTTCACCACCAGGTCGGCGCCTTCCACCAGCTCGCAGCCCATCTGCTGGGCGAGATAGGCGTGTTCGAAGTAGGCCGAATTGTAGATGCCCGGCGTCAGCACCACCACCTCGGGGTGTTCGACCATGCGCGGTGACAGCGAGGCCAGCATGTCGAACAGCTGCGACGGGTAGTCGTCGACCGGCTGGATGGACGCTTCCTCGAACAGTTCCGGCAATACCCGCTTCATGACCTTGCGGTTTTCCAGCATGTAGGACACGCCGGACGGCACGCGCAGGTTGTCCTCCAGCACGTAGACCTGGCCATCGCGGTCGCGGATCAGGTCCGAACCGCAGATGTGTGCCCATACGCCGAGTGGCGGGTTCATGCCCATGCACGGCTTGCGGAAGTTGACCGAGTCGGCCAGCAGTTCACGCGGGAACACGCCGTCCCGGATGACCTTCTGGTCATGGTAGAGGTCGTCGATGAACAGGTTGAGTGCCTGCACCCGCTGGCGCAGTCCGGCCTCGATGCCGTCCCATTCCTGTTTTGCAATGACGCGTGGAATGAGGTCGAACGGCCAGGCACGGTCGATGGAGCCGCCTTCCTCGGAGTACACGGTAAAGGTGATGCCCATGACCGAGATGGCCAGTTCTGCGGCGGCCTTGCGCTCGCGGATATCGTCGTCCCTGAGGCGGGACAGCCAGCGGGTCAGAAAGCGTGCCGCATCGCGTGGTCGTCCACCGCTGCGGATCAGTTCATCGTGGAACCCGGTTGCCTGGTAGTCCTTCCAGCGGATGGTCATTATGGTGCAATGCTCCGTTAGCGGCCTGCCTGGCCGCTACTCTACAGTACAGGAATGCAATGGGACAAATGAATCCACACCCGGTCTCACCTGGCGCGGCACGACTTGTCCGTGACGGCGCAAAGCCCGGCCTCGGGTTACCCGGAATGCCTGCTATCGCCCTCCGGATCCTGTTCCGCCACGATCCGGTGCACGAAGTGCAGCTTTTCAATGGCTTCTGCCGACAGCACAAACGGGTAGGCGTCAGGCTGCCCCATGCTGCGATTGAGCGCGTTCATGGCCAGCGTCAGGTCCACCCAGTTGCTGCTGAGACAGAAGAAATCCCGGTTACACAGGGCGTCCGCCGTGACCGGTTGCGTTGTGTCCGGTTGCGGCAACCGGATCAGGCCATAGCAGAACGCGGTTTCCAGGGTGTCGGTCATGTGCAGGTAATGCGCCCAGGTTTCCGCCCAGTCTTCCCACGGGTGCGCCGAGGCGTAGGCGCTGACAAAGTGCCGTGACCAGTCCGGCTTCGGCCCGTTGTTGTAATAGTCGGTCAGGGAGTCGTTGTAGTCGTCTCCTTCATCGCCGAACAGGCTGCGGAACTCGTCAAGACGTGCGCCGCGCGTGACCAGGCGGCGCCAGTAGTAATGACCGCTTTCGTGCCGGAAATGGCCGAGCAGGGTGCGGTAGGGTTCGTTCATCAGTTCACGGATCTGCTCACGGCTGGCCGGATCGGCCTCGGCGAGGTTGATGGTGATCATGCCGTAGCTGTGGCCCGTGGTGACGCGCTGATAGGTCACCCGTTCATCGTCGGCCATGGCAGGACCGTCCTCCAGGAACTCGAATCCCAGGCCACGCCTGGGATTCCGGTCGCGCCCGGTGACCGGCAGCCTGAGCCTGAAGAGTGAATACAGCAACCGGCGCTTGGCGCATTCCAGTGCATACCAGCGTTTCAGGTTCTGCGGTTTGTCGAGATTGGGGATGGTCCTGTTCAGGCGACAGGCGCGGCACCAGGCCGGTTCTTCTCCGGCGGGTACCAGCCAGTTGCAGGCATGGTAAACGCTGTAGTTCCGGCACATGCGGTAGCGTGCGCCATCGGCTGCCCGCCAGTGCTCCCTGTCATCGGGTTCAAGGCTCAGCAGGGTCAGCTGGTCGGGATCAAAGCCCAGGGCGCGTCCACAGCGCAGGCATTCGACGTTCTCGAAATACAGCGTTGCGCCGCACTGGCAGGTGAAGTTATGCAAATCCGGGCCTGGTGTTCAGGTTTTTGCAGCCGGGGTTCCAGTATAGGCGCTGCCGCCGGATTCACCAAAGGCCCTGCGCGGGCGCTGCCCCTGTACACCGGTCACTCCGGTGATACCTGCACGGACCAGGTACGGGCGTGTGGTACTCCGGCAGCGGCGATACGCCCCCTGTGGCCTGGCCCGCCGGCACGGTGCCCGCCCGGGACAAGCCCGGGTATGCAATCTATAATACTGATTATATTGGCAATATATGGCGAACGGACGGAGGGCTGGGAAGCGGCCGTGGTTTACCGCTATCATGGGTCGGGACCCGTGGAACCACACTGCACATGAAACTGCCCAGGCTCACCGTTGCTTTTGATACCCGCGCGGAACCGCTGCGCAATCGTGTCCCGGCGTGTGACGAGGACGGCAAGCCGCTGAGTGATTTCATGATGCTGATCCCCGGCCTGCGCGACAAGCCGAAACACCTGATCAACGCGGCCATCCAGGACGTGCATATCGCGCTCACGCATTTCAGCCATGCCGTCGTGTTCGCGGAGTTCAACCTCAGGCTGAACCTGTTATGGGTCTCGATCCGGCCGATCCATGGCATCCGCTTCGAGATCGCCTCGGCCATCCAGCGGCACGTACCCGAGGCAAAGCTGGTTTCGCATATCTGAGCATGCTGATCGCCATGTCCGCTGTACCCCTCCTGCAGGGCCTGTCCGGCGCACTGGTGGGTATGGTGCTGTTCTACCTGCTGGCCTCACTGTTGATACGTCGCTGGATACGCATCGACGGATACGAGCTCGCATTGTCGATGGCGGTGGCCTTCCTGGTGGCGATCCTCTGCGAGGTGGCGCTCGGAAAGCTGTATTTTTACCTTTCCGGCCGGCCGTTGTGGCAGTACCGCGTATGGCCGATTCACGGTGGTTATACCTCGGCGGTGAATTTCATCGTCTGGCCCGTGTACGGTTGCTATTTCTATCTGCTGCACCAGGTGTTGCAGGCCTGGCGTATCCGCGTGCGCCCCGTCTGGCTGAAGGGCATCGCGGCCGGTATCGACGGCCCGCTGCTGGAATTCCTCGCCAACGGTTTCTTCTTGCTGTGCTACGGCACCTTCTATTTCTATTACCTGCCGGGCGACCTGCATCATTACACCTCGCTGCAGGTGGTTCCGCTGTACATGGTGATGGGGATCATTCTCGCCCTGGTGCTGGAGTATTTTGCCGGGCGGCCGGCGAGCTGGCGCTATCCGGCATCATTCTATCTCGCCGGTCTGGCGTTTGTGCTGATGGGATAAATCGTAGTCGCGCCTTGCAGGCGCGATTTGCGCCGCACCGGCGGACCGGCGCGCCTAGAGCGTCTGCGCAAAATACCAGGCAAGGAAGTCGTCGAACGACCGGGTATCCGAGGCCTCCAGGGCCTGCTGGTCGGCGATGGACTGGCGCACGTCCTGTTCGAGACGGGCGGTACGCTCCGGGTCTTCCGGCAGATCCATGTAGTAGCGCCGGTGCTGCAGGGATCTGCGCCGGGCAAAATCAAAATAGCCCTCGCCATGGTCCTGCATCTCGCGCAGTACCCGTGCCGAGAGGGTCAGCCCGGGATCTTCGATTGCACCGAGCTGTTCCCGCAGGGCGTCCTGGAAGGGGGTACCCTGCCTGCCACGATCGAAGGATTCGGCAATCCCGGACATACCGGCACAGATCTCGCCGGCCCATCGCCGCAGGTCGATTTCACTGCCGTTGCGTCTCAACCACAGTCCGGGCTCGCGACCGCGGTAGCAGACAGCGTCGAGGTTGGCGTCAATCTCGCGGCGTTCCAGCGTGCTGAACGGCGGGCTGTCAGTCAGCAGGCAGAGCGCCATGAGGGTTTCGAGAAAGTAACACTGGGACTCACTGATACCACGGGGGTCGAACGGGTTGATGTCCAGAGAACGAAGTTCGATGTAGCGCACGCCGCGCCGCGCCAGTGCGTGTGTGGGTTTTTCATCGGGTAGCGGCACCTGTTTGGGGCGAACCGAGCTGTAGTATTCATTCTCGATCTGCAGCATGTTGGCATTCAGCTGGCGGTATTCGCCGTCCACCTTGACTCCGATCCGGGCGTAACGCTGGCACGGGGTGTTGATCGCACGGGTCAGGCTTTCCACGTAGGCATCCAGGCTGTCGTAGCTGGCCTTGAAACCCACTTCGGCCTCGCGCGAGTTCTGGTAGCCGATGTCGCACATGCGCAACGAGGTGGCAAACGGGCTGTAATAGCTGTTTTCGTTGTATTCCAGCAACCGGCCCGGCACGCCGGTGAGGAACGACTTGCAGATTGCCGGCGACGCGCCGAACAGCCAGGGTACCAGCCAGCCGATGCGCAGCAGGTTGCGGATGGTGCCGAAATATCGCTCGGAGATGAACGTCTGCAGGGGGCGCCTGTCCTGCTCCAGCGCCTGCAGCTGCGGCCAGACCGGTTCCGGAAAGGAATAGTTGAAGTGGGTGCCGGCAATGACCTGCATGATCTTGCCGTAGCGGTGCCCGAGACCTCGCCGGTAAACGGTCTTCATCTGGCCACTGTTGGAATGACCGTACTCTGCAATCGGGATGCCGGCCTCGCCCTTGATCACGCAGGGCATGCTGGCCGACCATAACAGCTCGTCATCGATGCGATGGTACACAAATTGTTGTAAATAAAGAAGAAAATCCAGTGCTGCCTGTGCGTCCGGGAGCGGGGGTGTGATCAGCTCCAGCAGTGCCTCCGAGTAATCCGTGGTGATCCAGGGGTGCCGGAGTGCCGAACCGAGCGTGGCCGGGTGAGGGGTCTGGGCAATGATGCCATCTGCACCGACCCGCAGGCCCTCCTTCTCGATACCGACCAGGCCGCCGCCAAGCGGGTTCGAGTCGTGTGTTTCCAGACGATGCAGTTTGTCGATGGCTTCCTGATACAAGTCGAGGGCTCCACGGTGGGGCTGGCTGGTTGGCTATTGTAGGTGTATTGTTCTGTAATATGCGATATAACTACAAGATATGTAATTAGATTAGTTGTACCCCGGTATAGCGCCGACCCGGCCGTCCAAAAGTTGTCGCCAGCCTTCCATCGCCTGAACTATGCTCACGATGGGTATCAGAAACTTGGGTTTCGGCCGGGAGCAGGCCGAGGACTTGTGAAATGACAAAAAAGAACCGGTCACTCGATCTCGATGAACTGAAGATTTCCTGCCAGAATTGTTCGCTCTCCGACCTCTGCCTGCCACACGGCATGGATCACGATGAACTGGCACGACTGGATACAATCGTAATCCGTCAGCGGCCGATGCAGCCGGGTCAGCACCTGTTCCGACCGGGTGACAAGAGCCATGCGCTGTTTGCCGTGCGCTCCGGCGCCCTGAAAGCCTATTGTATTACCGAGGACGGTGAAGAGCAGGTGCTCGGTTTTACCCTGCCGGGCGAACTGGCGGGCATGGACGGACTGGGCGGTGGCACCTACGCGAGTGCCTCGGTGGTGCTGGAGACCTCCAGTGTCTGCGAGCTGCCCTATGACCGTCTGCAGGGCCTCTGTCACGAACTGCCCAGCCTGCAACGGCAGATGCTGAACGTCGTCGGGCGTGAGATTACCGCGGACCAGCACATGCTGATGCTGCTCGGCAAGCGGACGGCCGAGGAACGCCTCGCCTCCTTTCTGCTGAGCCTGTCAACGCGTTACCGTGCGCGCGGCCTGTCCGCGACGGAATTCAACCTGCCGATGTCACGGCAGGACATCGGTAACTACCTGGGCCTGGCGATCGAGACCGTCAGTCGCCTGTTTGCGCAGTTCCAGGAGCGGAAGATGGTGTTCGTCAATCGCCGCCAGGTCCGGATTACGGATCTCGAACTGATCCGGTCGATGGTCGAACCCTGCGTGGCCAATGCCGCGATCGAGCGCTGACCCGTATTTCTCTCCGGGATTGGCACTGCCCGACGACACACTGTTCGTTCCTGAAGATGTAGTACTTTTATAATTTCAGTTGATGATCTCGTGCCCGGGCTATTCCCCCGTTCTGACACGCGGCACGGGCATGGGCGCACGCAGGGCTATCGGCTATCCCCGGGTCAGCTGTTCAGGCGGGCTGCAGGAGCGGCTAGATGACCTTCGAGAACCGCGTGTTGCCGTTGTTACCGTGCAGGTAGTGGTCGAATACCATGCAGATGTTGCGTACCAGCAGGCGGCCGGCCGGCAGAATCTGCAGATAATCCGGATCGAGGATCAACAGACCGTCCTGTTGCATCTGCTGGAGTTCCGGGATCACATTCTTGAAATGGCTCGGGAAACTGAAACGCCAGTGAGACTCCAGAGCGCGGATGTCGAGGTGAAAGTGACACATCAGGCGGCTGATGATCTCGCGCCGCAGCAGGTCGTCCGGTTCCAGCTCGATACCGCGTTCCAGCGGCAGGCTGCCGGCATCAAGTAACCGGTAATAATCTTCCAGTGTGCGGGCGTTCTGGCTGTAGTTGTCACACACCCGTCCGATCGAGGACATGCCCAAGCCGATAATCTCGCAGTCCCCGCGCGTTGAATAGCCCTGGAAATTGCGTTGCAGGGTGCCCTCACGCTGGGCGATTGCAAGTTCGTCATCCGGTCGGGCAAAGTGATCCATGCCGATGTATACATAGCCGGCATCGGTCAGCAGCTGAATGGTCTGCTGCAGGATGTCGAGTTTTTCGTCGGCGGATGGCAGCTCGGCCTCGTTGATCCGGCGCTGCGGCTTGAAACGTTGCGGCAGATGCGCGTAGTTGTAGACGGCGATGCGATCCGGCGCCAGCTCAATGGCGTGTCGCAGGGTTTGCGTAAAGGTTTCGGTGGTCTGCAGCGGCAGGCCGTACATCAGGTCCATGTTCAGTGAGCGGAAACCGAGTTCACGCGCAACGTCCACTGCGCTGCTGGTGATTTCGATGCCCTGGATCCGGTTGACCGCCTGCTGGATGTCCGGATTGAAATCCTGTACGCCGAGGCTGACGCGGTTGAAGCCGCATTCGCGCAGGGTGGTCAGCTTGTGTCTGTCCACCGAGCGCGGGTCGATCTCGATCGAGTACTCACCCTGGTCGTCCTCGCGCAGGGTGAAATGCCGGCGCGTGACCTCCATCAGTTCGCGGATCTGTGCATTGTCGAGGAAGGTGGGGGTACCACCGCCCCAGTGCAGCTGCTCGACGGTACGGTCACGGTCGAACAGTTTCGACTGTAATGCGATTTCCCGATACAGGTACTGGAGATAGCGCGTGGCGCGTTCGTGGTCCTTGGTCACCACCTTGGTGCATGCACAGTAGAAGCACACCGTGTCGCAGAACGGGATGTGGAAGTACAGCGACAGGGCGCGCGGGATCGGGTCTTCGTTGCTGTTCCTCGCCCAGCGCCGGTAATCGGACTCTTTGATGCCCGGGTGAAACTGCGCAACGGTGGGATAGGACGTGTAACGCGGTCCGCTATGATCATAGCGCCGGATCAGGTCGGCATCGAAGATGATGTGCTGGCTCATTACTGTCTTTGTTGTTCGTTAATTCCGTTACCCAAGGATTCTCCGTCGTGGTTTCCAGAAACGAATTGACTTGCATCAAGAGAAATCGGGTTTTGAAGCTCCACGGATCGTAGCTGCAGCGACCGGGCAGGGTACGGCTGAATCGGTTGCAGGAAGTTACGTACAGGATGTGAAGTTGCAAATGTCGTCACGGAAATGAATGTTCCTTGACCCATGTCAATGAGACTGCATTTGATACACACCTTACTGCCGCATACGCCAGGGAATATACCCGGCTTTAGCGGCCGGATTTACCGTCATTGCGGCGTGTGGAAGGCTGTTCAGTGCTGCGCGGCGGTACGTTCCATCACCACGGAAATGGTCATGTGGTCGCACTGTCCGGCTACCGGTTGGCAACAGCGCCGGTGACGGAACTGGAAGCGCAGGATTTCGCTAGCAAATCCGCGGCAGCGGATCGTCTTCCAGCTCTTCAAGGATGCGTTCGCCGCCAAGTGCGGTCTTCAGCAGTACACGGCCATGCAGCCGCTCCAGGCGGCCGATGATGGCGGCGTCCTTCCCCTGGGGCAATGCGCGCCAGCGGTGCAGCAGGTCGGCGGCCTCCTCCGCACTGACCACGGCGACCACGCGGCCCTCGCAGGCGAGGTAGAGCGGATCATAGCCAAGCATGTCGCAGACCGACTGCACGGCATCGCGTACCGGAACCTGTGTCTGATCCAGTGTGATGCCAAGCCCGGTGGCGTGCTGCAGTTCGTGACACACGGTGGCAAGTCCGCCCCGGGTCGGGTCACGCATGAACCGCAAACCGGCACAATCCAGCGCGGCACGGGTCAGTGGCAGGACGCCGGCGGTATCGGACTGCAGTTCCCCCTGCAGGCCGAACGCCTCACGTGCCAGCATCACGGCGGTGCCGTGATCGCCGACCGGGCCGCTGACCAGCAGGATGTCGCCACTGCGTATCCGGTCAAGCCCGATGCGGTGCGGGTGGCGTATGCCGATGCCGGTGGTGGCGAGGTACAGGCCGCCCCCTTCACCACGCCGTACCACCTTGGTGTCGCCGGCTACCACCTGCACACCGGCATCCTGCGCGGCCATGGCCAGGCTGTGAATGATGCGGTCCAGCGTTGCCATCTCCAGTCCTTCCTCGATGAAGGCGTTGAGACCGAGATAGCGCGGCGTGGCGCCGGCCACGGCGAGGTCGTTACAGGTGCCGTGTACGGCAAGCGTGCCGATATTCCCGCCGGGAAACTCCAGCGGCTGCACGGTGAAGCCGTCGGTGGTGAACATGAGCTCGCTGCCATTGACGGTCAGCGGTACGGCATCGGCCTGTACATCCAGCCCGGGGTTGGCAAGGTGGCGCGCGAAGATGCTGTCGATCAGCTCGCGCATGAAGCGTCCGCCATTGCCATGCGCAAGCGTGATGTGGGTGTCCTGCATCAGCCTGATGCCCGGTCCAGCCTGGCGGCGTACTCGATGACCTGTCCGTAACACAGGCCGGCATCGTTGATCGGAACCTGTTCCGGGATCACGATGCTGAAATCATCCTCGGCCAGTCGCTCGATCACGGCACCGGTCAGCAGCCGGTTCTGGAAGACGCCGCCACCCAGGCCGACCTGGGTGATACCGTGCTGCCGGCGTGCCTGCCGTGCCTGGCGGTGTATCGCCTGCGCCAGGCTGGCGTGAAATATGCCACCGCGGATTCCGACCGGCTGTGTCTCATCCATCAGCATCGGCAACAGCGGTTCCCAGTCACTGATCCATACACCCTGGTGATTCTGTGTCATGGGCAGTTCGATCGCTGTACAGTCGGCCTCGCTTGCGGCCTCCAGCCGCATGGGGCCGTGACCCTCGAAACTGGCCTCACGGCACAGCCCGGTCAGTGCGGCGGCGGCATCGAACAGGCGTCCCGCTGCGCTGCTGCGGGGAGCATTGATGCGGTTCTGCCAGGCGTGCTGCAGCAGCGCGGCGTTTCCCGGCAGCTGCCGGCAGTCGCGGCCGGTTTCCCAGCACAGCGCGGCGGCGCAACGCCAGGGCTCCTGTCCGGCCCGTTCGCCACCGGGCAGGTGGAATGGCCGCAGCGAGGCGAAGCGTTGCCAGTTGCCGGGATAACCCAGCAATGCCTCGCCGCCCCACAGGGCGCCGTCCGCGCCGTAACCGGTGCCGTCCCAGGTAAACACCAGCGCCGGGTTCGCTGCACTGGCATTCGGCACCGCGGCCGCGGCATGCGCATGATGATGCAGGACGCGTGTCACCGGCAGTCCGTACTGGCCGGCCCGGCGCGTGGTCGTGTAACCGGGGTGTGCGTCACACAGGATGGCCCTGGCCTGTTCCCGGTACAGTGCCTGCAGGTCCTCTACCGACTGCCCGAACACGGTCAGGCTGCGCGCGCTGTCCATGTCGCCGATATGTGGCGAGATCACGATGCGGTCCTGCCATGCCAGTGCAATCGTGTTCTTCTGCTGCCCGCCAAGTGCGAGTACCGGGTGCGGCAGGAAACAGGACAGGGTCAGTTCCAGCGGTGCGCAACCACGCCCCGGTCGCAACAGGCGCGGTCGGTCACCGATCACGCGGTACACCGGATCGTCGGCCGGCCGTGCAATGGGCCGGTTGTGATGCAGGAAGGCATCCGCCACGCGGCAGAGCCGTTCTTCCACGTCGATGTTTTCGGTCAGCACCGGCTCGCCGCTGATGTTGGCGGAGGTGGCCACCAGCGGCGTGCCAAGGGCGCTCAGCAGCAGCTGGTGGAGCGGGGTGTAGGGCAGCATGATCCCGAGCTCATGCAGTCCCGGTGCGATGGCGCCGGACAGCTCGCTGTCATTGTTTTTCTGCGCCAGCACGATCGGACGTTGCGGTGAGAGCAGCAGGTCGGCCTCATCGCGCGACAGCCATACCAGGCCACTGACATAATGCAGGGGACGCCCGGCCGGTGCCGGGCACATGATCGCCAGCGGCTTGTCCGGACGCTGCTTGCGCGCCCGCAACAGGCGCACAGCCTGGTCATTGCGCGCGTCACACATCAGGTGATAACCACCGATGCCCTTTACCGCAACGATTGCGCCGGTCTGCAGGGCCTCGATGGCGGCGGCCAGTGCAACGCTGTTGCCATGCAGCGGCGTCATGCCGGGGCGACGGAACGACAGTTCCGGTCCGCAGGTCGGGCAGGCCACCGGCTCGGCGTGGAAGCGGCGGTCCACCGGGGTGCGGTATTCCGCGGCACAGGATGAGCACAGCGCGAAACTGCTCATGGTGGTGTTGTGCCGGTCATAGGGCAGCGTCCGTATCAGTGTGTAGCGCGGGCCGCATTGCGTGCAGTTGATGAACGGATAGTGATAACGGCGGTCGCGCGGATCCTCCAGCTCGGCCAGGCAGTCACTGCAGGTAGCGAGATCGTTCGGCACGTGGATGCTGCGCGGTCCATGGTCGACGCTGTCGCGGATCTCGAAACCGTGCCGCTCCAGCGGCAGCGCGGCCACGCAGTTGTCCAGTTGCGCCCGGGCCTGCGGGGGCGCCTGTTCAAACAGCCGGCGCATGAAGGTCTGCAAGGCATCGTGCCGGCCCTGCACGTGGATTTCGACCCGCCCGAGGTTATTGCGCACCCAGCCGTCCAGGTGCAGTGACAGTGCCAGCTGGTAGACGAACGGACGGAAACCCACACCCTGTACCTGGCCGCCGACCTGCAGGCGCATGGCCGCGGGTGTGACGCTGTGCAGTGGCTCGCTGGTGGGAACCATGTCAGCCTCCATCGCCCGTGGAGCGGCGTTGCGGCACCGGTTCGCGCAGGCCCCCGGACCACCAGATGCGACAGGCGCCTTCATCGGAAACCATGCACGGTCCGATCGGGTGGCGCGGCTGGCAGGCGGCGCCGAACAGGCGGCATTCATTGGGACGGATCCGGCCCATGACCACGCGCGCGCAGTCGCAGCCGGGTGGCATCTCGCCGGCCCGCCGGCGTGCATCGTCGGTGCGGGACGGGAACTGTGTGCGTGCATCGTGCGCTTGAAAGCGCTGCTTCAGCGCATAACCGGAGGCCGGGATGGTGCCGACCCCGCGCCAGTTGGCATCCACCACGTCCATGGCCTGGTGCAGGTGGCGTTGTGCCAGCTGGTTGCCGCCGGGCCGGACCACGTCCGGGTAGCAGTTGTCGAGGAAGGTACGGCCGTCAATCAGTTGACGCAGCGTGGAATAAAAGGCCGCCAGCAGGCTGGTCGGTGTAAAGCCCGCCACCGCGGCAGGGATGCCATGACGCTGCACGACGAATTCCCATTGTTCCGGGCCCATGATGGTGGCGACATGACCGGGCGCCACCAGCGCATCGAATCCCGGGGTCTCCGAGTCGAGCAGCAGCGCGACGGCCGGCCAGGTGAGGCGGCCGGACAACAGGATGAACAGGTTGTCCGGTGTGCCCTCCACCAGCAGGGCGGCGGCCGGCGCGGTCGTGGTTTCAAAACCGGCGGCGAAAAAGATCACGGCACGGCCGGGATTGGCACGCGCGATGTGCGCGGCCTCCTGTGGCGAGGCAATCGGCCGCACGTCCGCGCCCTGGGCGCGTGCCGCCTCCAGCGAGCGGGCCTGGGCGCGTGGCACGTTGACCGGCACACGCAGCATGTCCCCGTAGGCGACCAGGATCACGTCCTCGTGCAGCGCAAGCTGGATCGCCTCGTAGATGTCTTCCTCGGGACAGATGCAGACGGGGCAACCAGGGCCCGGGATCAGTTCGATATTGCCGGGCAGGGCCTGGCGCAGTCCGGCCATGGTGATGGAGCGTTCGTGACCGCCGCAGACATTCATGATGCGAACGCGGGCAGGCAGTTCCAGCGCGTGGATGCGGGCCAGCCAGTCAGCGGCCTGCAGGGTCATGGGGCCGGGTTCTGGGGTTCCGGGGCGGCGGCATCGGTCCGGCCCGGGCGGTGTTCGAGGCCGGCGGTTCCGGCCAGCAACCAGTCCACCCATGCACCGAGTCCGGCGCCGCTGCGTGCCGAGACCTCGAATACGGGTGCCGTACTGGCCAGTTCCTGCAGGTGGAGTCGTGCCTGCTCCGGCCTGAAGTCGCCCAGTACCGGCAGCAGGTCACACTTGCTCAGCAGGACCAGGTCGGCGGCGCGAAACATGACCGGGTACTTGGCCGGCTTGTCGTCGCCCTCGGTCGCCGACAACAGCACCACATTGTGGTGCTGGCCGAGGTCGAACCCGGCGGGACATACCAGGTTGCCGACGTTCTCGATGAACACGATATCGAACTGCGACAGGTCCAGCTGGTGCAGTGCGTCATGCACCATGTGCGCGTCGAGGTGGCAGGCGCTGCCGGTGGTGATCTGGATGGCGTGTACGCCACGCCGGCGGATACGTTCGGCATCGTTTTCGGTTTCCAGGTCTCCCTCGATCACCGCAATGGACAGCTCCCTGCCGATCGCGTCGATCGTGGCCTCCAGTAACGCGGTCTTGCCGGCGCCGGGCGAGGACATCAGGTTGACGGCAAGTACGCCGTGGCGGTCGAAGTGGGCACGGTTATGTGCGGCTGTCCGGTCATTTTCGTGCAGCAGGTGACGCAGCACGCTGACGGATTCGTGACCATCGTCCGTACGGTACAGTTTCGCCCCGGGGGCAAGCAGGTGTGCGTTGCCGTGGGTCACGTTGCAGCCGCAGGTGTTGCACATGGCTCGTTCTCCGATCTTGGTCAGTGGGTTAGCGATGGTATACCGGCCGTGGACAGCTCGACCGTGGTCAGCAGCAGGTCGTCACCACTGACGACACGGGTGCGCCAGTCGCCGCAGTGGCCGCAAACCAGTCGGGACGGCAATGCCGTCGTTACCCGGTGGCACTGCTGGCAACGGACCTGGACCGGCATGGTGGTGAGGTTCAGGGCGGCGCCCTCGGCCAGGGTGCCGGCGCTGGCAACGCTGAACGCCTGTTGCAGCAGGTGCGGTTCCACACCGGACAGCGGTCCGATCTGGACGTTGATCTCGATCACCTCGCGTGCGTTGCGGGAGCTTGCGATGCCTGTCACCTGATCGATCAGCGCCTGGCAGACGGCGAGCTCATGCATCGGGAGACTCCAGCATCCGGTCATACAGTTCCCATGCGGTCTGCGCTTCCTGCGGCGTGATTTTCTGGATCGCGTAGCCCACGTGCACGACGACGAAGTCATTCACGGCAACATCCGAATCCTGCAGCATGAACAGACTGACATCGCGCTGTACGCCCTTTGCCGTGCAGCATGCGGTAAAGCCGTCGATCGAGCGGATTTGCATCGGTATACCAAGGCACACAACACTGTCCCCGCAGCCTGCAGACCGCTGTGATTTTTCAGGATTTCCAATTAACCATGAAAAAACCGCGGAAGAGTTGACGGAGGTCAATAGAGGAGTGATCTGCCTGGAGTAGAAATTCCTCACCATGAGGAGGGTGCTTTTGGATAATCAGAAAACACTGATACTGGGGATCGGCAACACCCTGCTTGCGGATGAGGGTGTGGGCGTGCAAATGCTGGACTACCTGCATTGCAATCACCCCGCCATGGACCAGTACACACTGGTTGACGGTGGTACGCTGAGCTTCACGCTGGCCCCCCTGCTGGAGCAGGCGGAGAAGCTGGTGGTGATCGATGCCGCCCGCCTGGATGCCCCGCCCGGTACCGTGCAGGTGTTCGAAGGCACCGAAATGGACCGCTTTGCCGGTCGAGCCAGGCGCAGTGTGCACGAGGTCAGCCTCGGTGACCTGCTGGCCATTACCCACCTTACTGAAATGATCCCGCCCCGGCGGGCCCTGGTCGCCATCCAGCCCGAAGAGGTTGATTGGGGCCATACCCTGAGCAGGAGCGTGCAACTGGCATTGCCACGGGCCGCACAGGCCATTGAGCAGCTGCTCAAGTCCTGGTCGGAGGCGGACAGCGCGGGGTCGTGGCTGACACGGGTCAGGTCTCGTGCCCTGTCCGTCAGCTGGTGAAGCACATGCCGGACCGGCAGGAAATCCCGTCCTGTCCCGAGCCCGACAGTGTCGCCACCGGCAACGTGCTGCCCCTGCTGTACGAGGTGCGACATGCCGTGCAGGATCTGCTCGACAACGGTTCCGAAACGGTGATCGATCTGCGCGCCATTCCGCTCGGGCCGGGCGAGGAAGAGCGAATCGCCGAGACACTGGGCCGGGGAGAGGTACAGGCGCGGTTGTCGGCGCTGGGACCGAGTGAGATCATCGAGACCAGGTTTCCGGGTGTCTGGATGTGCACACACCACAACGAGGATGGAGAGATTATCGGCCGGTTCATCGAGGTATGCCTGGTTCCGTCACTGCTCTGTTCGCAGCACGAGGACATTCGTGACGGGTTACAGGCGCTGGATGACCGGCTGCAGGAATAACGCGAACGGAGGAACGATCCGGTGGCGAATGACCAAAGTATAGGCGAGGCATTACGAGCACGCGGTATCAGCAGGCGTGGCTTCCTGAAATTCTGTGCCGCCACGGCGTCCATGATGGCGCTGCCACCCTCCATGGTGCCAGGCATCGCCCGGGCCCTGGAACAGGCACGCCGGCCCTCGGTGATCTGGCTGTCGTTCCAGGAATGCACCGGGTGTACCGAATCACTGACCCGCTCGCACTCGCCGACCGTGGAAGGGCTGATCTTCGACACCATCTCGCTCGACTATCACCACACCCTGCAGGCCGCTTCCGGCTCGGCCGCGGAAGCGGCGCGTGTTACGGCGATGAAGGAAAACTGGGGCAAGTATCTGCTGGTGGTGGACGGTTCAGTCCCGGTCGGCAATCCGGGCTTTTCGACCATTGCCGGCGTCAGTAACATGGACATGCTGCTGGAGACGGCGGCCGGTGCGGCGGCGATTATCTCGGTCGGCAGTTGCGCGGCCTTCGGCGGGATCCCGTATGCCAAACCGAACCCGACCGGTGCGCTGCCGGTATCCGCGTTCCTGAGTGAGTACGGCAAACGCATCCCTAATACCTTCGGCGCAGATGAATCCGGGCAGACCGACCCCGTCGA
Organism: uncultured Ectothiorhodospiraceae bacterium; assembly: GCA_964564245.1. Taxonomy (GTDB): domain Bacteria; phylum Pseudomonadota; class Gammaproteobacteria; order UBA9214; family UBA9214; genus UBA9214. The sequence goes on from CAZMAK010000013.1 coordinate 29,576, forward strand.
TGTAACCGGCAAGACGGTCATCAACGTATCCGGTTGTCCGCCGATTCCGGTGGTGATTACCGGCGTGCTCGCGCACTTCCTTACCTTCGATAAACTGCCCGAGCTCGATGACCTGGGCCGTCCGCTGGCGTTCTACGGCAAGAGCATACACGACCGCTGCTACCGCCGGCCGTTCTACGACAAGGGTCTGTTTGCGAATAGCTTCGATGACGAAGGCGCGAAAAAGGGCTGGTGCCTGTACAAGCTCGGCTGCAAGGGCCCGACCACCTACAATGCGTGCGCCACCACCAAGTGGAATGGCGGCACCAGCTTCCCGATCCAGTCCGGGCATCCCTGCCTGGGTTGTTCCCAGCCTGATTTCTGGGATGGCGGCGGCTTCTACAACTCACTTTCGACGCCGACGGAAAAGATCGCGCGCGCTGCCGTGTTCGCCGCCGGCGCGGCCGCCGCAGTCGGCGTGGCACTGGGTGCCGCCAACCGGGCGAAACAGGCGCATGCTGCAAAGCAACATGAAAAAGTTACCATCAATGACCTCGACAAGGGAACCTGAGGATGTCTGAACAGGAGCTTCTCCAGTGGGTACGCGGTCCGGCCTTCGAGGCTGCATCGGTGATATTCGTTATCGGCGTGCTGGTCCGTTTGCTGCAAACCGTGCTGCTGGGTCGCAGCAAGGATCTGTCCGAGGCGCGAGGTTCGGAGGTCATCGGGGGGCTGCGCACCATCTTCACCCGCTCGGTGAAACATAACTTCCAGCTGTCGACCTTCAACCTGTATACCATGGTGGCCGGATATATCTTCCATATTGGCTTCTTCGTGGTATTGCTGTTGTACGCACCGCACATCCTGGTCATTGACCAGGTAATGGGCGTGAGCTGGCCGTCACTGCCTACCACGGTCGTGGATGCCGTCACGGTGGTGACCATCGTGTCACTGCTGGCGATTCTGGTGCACCGCCTCAAACACCCGGTGTTGCGTTTCCTGTCGCGCTTCCAGGATTACTTTGTCTGGGTTGTTACCATACTGCCGCTGATTACCGGCTATCTGGCGTTTCATCGTATCGGGGCGTCCCCGCCGACGCTGATCGCCATTCATATTCTCAGCGTGGAACTGCTGATGGTGGTGTTTCCGTTTACCAAGCTGATACATGCCTTTACATTGTTCATGGCGCGGTACTACAACGGCGCATTTGCCGGCCGTCGGGGGGTGGAATCGTGAGCGCGTCGCTGCAACGCGGGCTGAATGCCTTCCGGGAAGCAATCAATGCGCCGGTTGCCACCTTTTTCAACAGTTGCGTGCATTGCGGCATGTGCGCACAGGCCTGCCACTTCTATACCGAAACCGGTGATCCCAGGTACACCCCGATCCACAAACTCGAGCCGTTGCGCCGGGTATGGAAGCAGGAGTACACCTTCTGGGGCCGCTACGCAAAGGCGTTCGGGCTGAGCAAGCCGATCACCGATGCCGAACTCGAGGAATGGGAAACACTGGTCTATGACAGCTGCACACTGTGCGGGCGCTGCTCCATGGTCTGCCCGGTGGGCAACGATATTACCTACATGATTCGCAGGATGCGCGAGGGTATGGCCGCATCCGGCCATGCGCCGGAAGGTCTGGTCGGTGCCACCCGCCGTGCCATTACCACCGGCAGCCCCATGGGGGTGAAACTGCCGGCCCTGCAGGCGCAGATCCGCGACGTCGAGCAGGAAACGGGCCTGAAGATCCCGGTGGATGTGAATGGCGCCGACTACATGCTGCTGCTGTCGTCGATGGAGATCATGAACTTTCCGGAGTTCATCGGAGCCGTCGCGAGGATCTTTGATCGTACCGGCGTGAGCTGGACGATCTCGAGTGCTGCGTTCGAGGCGACCAACAGCGGAATCCAGATCGGTGTGTCCGACCTGGCCGCCGAGCTGGTGCAGCGTGTCGTCAGCGCGGCGGAGCATCTGCAGGTGAAGAACGTGATCAGCCCGGAATGCGGGCATGCCTATATGGCGATTCGCTGGGAAGGCCCGAACCTGGTCGGCAAGGCGTTCAACTTCAAGGTCGTGCATATCCTGGAATTGCTCGATGACCTGCGCAAACAGGGCCGGCTCAAGGTCAGCAGCAAGGAACTGCAGAAGCTGACCTACCACGACCCTTGCCAGATTTCCCGCCGCGGCGGCGTGGTGCAGCAACCGCGCAACCTGCTTGACATGGTGGCGCAGAATTTCGTGGAAATGCCGGATACCGGTACCATGAACTGGTGCTGCGGCGCCGGGGGTGGTGTCAGCACCAACGAGCGTGCCGACGAGCTGCGAATGAAGGCCTTCAAGCGCAAGCAGACACAGCTGAACGCGATCCAGCCGGATGCGCTGGTGTCGGCGTGCTCGAACTGCCGCATACAGCTGGAAGAGGGTCTGGAAGTAAACGGCATGGATATTCCGGTGCTGAGCCTGACCGAGACCATCGCCGCGCACCTGGCTGACGACTGACCAACCGGAGCCCCTGCAGATGGCCATGATTACCAACGACGAACAATTCAGACAGCTGCTCTCCGGGCTGGAAGCCACGGCACAGCGCATGCTGGCTGCCCGCTTTGTCGAGCACGTGTTGCCGCTGAACAGTGACGAACGCATTGCGCGTGTTGCACAGGTGGCCGCGAAACCGGAGGTTTCCGCCGACGAGCTGTCAACGGCCCTGCACACGGCCAGGACGGCAACGGTCGAGAGTCACAATCGCTGCGGCGCGGAATGTGACTGGAAGGAACAGGCCGGTTATTTCGTGGCCCGCGCGGCACTGGCCACCGTATCGCCTGCGGAAAGAATCCCTGGCGGCCCGGCGTGGCAGGCGGCGGTCAGCAGTCGCATGGCGCGCACCTGCGAAACGATCGACGTGGCGGATACGACCACCGGCGCCGAACAGCAATACCAGTACCGAATCCTGTCCGAATTTCTCGAATCCCGAAGAGAGCGTGAGTCATGACCGAACGCGTCGTTGTAGATCCCATCACCCGTATCGAGGGTCACCTGCGCATCGAGGCGCAAATGGAGGGTGACCGGATCGCCAAAGCCTGGTCCGCCGGCACCATGGTGCGCGGTATTGAAATCATCCTGCGCGGGCGCGACCCGCGCGATGCCTGGGCGTTTGCACAGCGTATCTGCGGTGTCTGCACCCTGGTGCATGGACTGGCATCGATCCGTGCCGTAGAGAATGCACTGGACTACACCATACCGCCGAATGCACAGCTCATCCGCAACCTGATGAGCGGTGCGCAGTACATTCACGACCACGTCATGCATTTCTATCATCTGCATGCCCTGGACTGGGTGGACGTGGTCTCCGCACTGAAAGCCGACCCGAAGGCGACTTCGGAACTGGCGCAGTCCATCAGCAGCTATTCGCGTTCCTCGCCCGGTTACTTTGCGGACATGCAAAAGAAGCTGAAGAATTTCGTGGAATCCGGCCAGCTGGGTATTTTTGCCAACGGTTACTGGGGGCACCCGGAATACAAGCTGCCTCCCGAGGCAAACCTGATGGCGGTCGCACACTATCTCGACGCACTGGCCTGGCAGCGGGATGTCGCGAAGCTGCATGCCATTTTCGGTGGCAAGAACCCGCACCCGAATTTCCTGGTCGGTGGCGTGGCCTGTCCGATCGATCTCAACTCCGATTCGGCCATCAACGCGGAAAGGCTGGCACAGGTGCAGGGCATCATCCAGCAGATGAACGAGTTCGTCGAGCAGGTCTACATACCCGATCTGCTGGCCATTGCCGGGTTCTACAAGGACTGGGGAGCACGCGGCGAAGGGCTGGGCAATTTCCTCACCTACGGCGATTTCCCGGAGCACGGCATGGACGACCCGGCCAGCTTCCTGATCCCGGGCGGTGCGATTCTCGGTCGCGACCTGTCGACGATACACCCCGTCGACATGAACGCCCCTGATGAAATCCAGGAGTTCGTGGGACATTCCTACTACGACTACACCGGCGGCAAGGACAAGGGTTTGCATCCCTATGACGGGGAAACCAGCCTCAACTACAGTGGGCCGAATCCGCCCTATCGCGAACTGAACGTGGACCAGTCCTATTCCTGGCTGAAGTCACCGCGCTGGAAGGGGCATGCCATGGAAGTGGGGCCGCTGGCGCGCGTGCTGATGCTGTATGCCACCGGACATGACCAGACGAAGGAACTGGTGAACATGACGCTGAACAAACTGGATGTGCCGGTGAGCGCGCTGTTTTCCACCCTGGGCCGCACTGCGGCGCGCGGCCTGGAGACAAAGGTGATCGCCGACATGATGCAGACCTGGTACAACCACCTGGTCGCAAACATCAAGGCCGGCGACACCAAAACCTTCAACGAAAAACTGTGGGAGCCCTCGACCTGGCCGGCCTCTGCCAGGGGGGTGGGCTATATGGAGGCACCGCGTGGCGCACTCGCGCACTGGATCGTGATCGAGGACCAGGTGATCAACAATTACCAGGCCGTGGTGCCGAGTACCTGGAACGCCGGCCCGCGCGATCCCTCCGGCCAGCCCGGCGCCTACGAGGCGGCACTCGCCGACAATCACACGCTGTATGACCCGAAGCAGCCGATCGAGATTCTGCGCACGGTACACAGTTTTGATCCCTGCATTGCCTGCGCCGTTCATGTCACCGACCCGGATGGTGAGGAGCTGATTCAGGTCAAGGTGCTTTGAGGCACGTGGCCACCTGCGACGTCGATATTTTCACTGCAATGGAGCAAACATGACATTGAAAAACGGATATCACTTCATTATTGCCACAATCCTGCTGCTGTTCGCACCGGTCGCCTCCGCACATATCGGGGTGCATACCGGCAGCGGCCTGGTCGACGGGTTCATGCACCCCGCAAGCGGGATCGACCACCTGCTGGTCACCATCTGTGCCGGATACTGGGCCGCGCGTGGCGGTGACCACGGACTGCGCGGGCAGTTGTACTTCATGACCCTGTTCGTGGCGGGTATTCTGGCGGGGGTCGCCGGAACGCGGTATTTGGGTGTTGACCTTACCGGTGTGCTGCCCATCGTGCTGGTCGGTCTGGTCATCGCGGTGGCGATCGGCGCTTCACGCTACTTTCTGCATGCCCTGTTCGGCAGCATGGCCCTGTACCATGGCGTGGAGCATATGTCCGAAATGCCGGCCGATGTGCCGCACACGGGATTCGCACTTGGCCTGATACTGGCCACCGCCGTGCTGCTGCTGGTCGGCCAGATGGTCCGGCATGTGGTGATCACGCGCCGGCCCCATTCGACCTCGATGTGATAACAATACCCATGCAGCATGGAGGAGAAGATGAGCGAAGCGGAACGTACCGTCCTGCCGGTCAGCGCCGGTGTCGTCAAGGGGTCACCACTGGGTGAGGAACTCGATGACGCGCAGTGCGAACGGCTGGGTGACGTCATGTCATTCTGCGGAATCAAGGATTGCGCCTACCTGATCCGCGAAGGCCAGAAGGATGATTGTCTGTATGTACTGGTCAAGGGCAACATGGAGGCGGTTACGCAGAATACTTCCGGTGAGCCCGTCGGATTGCATATCCTGCGTGCCGGCGACATCCTGGGGGCGCTGGGGTTCATCGATGGCGTGGAGCATTCCGCCAGCCTGCGTGCCATGGGTAACTGTGAACTGCTGCGGCTCGACCGTGCCGGTCTGGAAAGCCTGCTGGACGCGGACCGCGAGCTGGTCTACAAGGTGATGCGCGCCATCGTGCGCAACGTGCACCGCATTCTGAGAAACATGAACTACCAGCAGATGGAGCTGACCCGCTATATCGAGCGGCAGAACGAATGCTACAAATAAAAAACCGGGGCACGCCCCGGTTGTCGGTCGCAGTCCATGCCGCCGGGCCCGAACGGATCCCCTCACCCCCACCCTCTCCCGGAGGGTGGGGAAGGGTAACGGGCAATGACCTGTCCGCGGTTCCGTCAGTTCAGAACTTCACCTGCGCAAATACACCGATTTCGTTGTAGGTTCCGTTGTTGGTGCCACCGATGGTGCCGTTGCTGGTACTGACGCTGCCATTCTCGGCCTTGTCGTGCTTGTAGACCAGCGCCAGGTCGACGTTCTTGTAGGCCTGGTAGGCGACACCGAGGTTGTAATAGGTATCCTTCAGTGACGACGCGGTGTCCTTTTTCGGCCTGGCGTGGTCGTAGCGGGCGAACACGGCCACCTTGTCCATCGGCTTCACGCTGCCCCACAGGGAGTAGCCGTCTGCCTTGTCGGAGGCGTTGGAAGTCAGTACGGCACTACCCCAGTCCTCGGCACTGAAGTACTCGGCCCCGACGTTGAACAGGTCCGTCTGGTAGGCACCGACCAGATCCCAGCGACTGGCATTGCGGGTGGCGGGTCCGCCGTATGTTTCATTTCCGAGCTTGCCGTCATAGTAACCGGCGGCCAGTGTGACGCCGTCGATGGGGTGAACACCGAGGCGGCCCTCGAAATCCACGGCCTTGGAACGGGACGGATTCTTGTAGCCGTTACCGTTCACGACGGACGCGGCATAGTCGAGCATCCCGTCGGCCAGCTTGCCGCCGGCGTGCAGGCCCCAGTCGGCGGAAGTACCGAACTTCAGGCGATCGATCAGGGTGTTTTCCACCCAGCGGTAGCCGTACAGGTTTTCCACGTAGGGCACCCAGGGCAGGTCGGCGGAGCCGGCGCGCAGCATGAAGGCATCCGAGAACTTGCCCTGCAGGTAGGCCTTCTTGACGTACAATTGTGTCTCGGAGTCGTTACTGACGTAGTTGAAGTCGGTCGTCAGGTTCGCCGACCACATGTCGTTGAACGAATGGTCAATGGCCAGGTAGAAGCGCTTGACGTCCGCGCCGATACCGCTGTTACTGGTTTTGACGCCATCGTTTTTCTGGTCGATGCTGGTGAAATCGATATAGGTCTTGCCGCCTACGGTGGTGCTCTGGTCGGCCACGGCGTTCAGGCTGAGCAGGCCCAGGGTGGTCGTGATCGCAACCGCAAGTTTGCTGGTGTGCATGGTGTATTCCTCAGGTCATGGATAAAGAAAAACCAGGCCGGTGCCTGGATGGTTATTCCACCCGCGAGCATGCGGGCGATGCGGTACAAAGCAGTGCAGTCATGCCTGGTTCCGATCCATGCACCAGTCAGTTCCGCCTTGAATGGCAGGTAAATTACATTTGTAATATGACAAGCCCGTGAAGCATTTATGACGGTATTGTGACAACGCGGTCCACGGCAAACTGCACGTCTCCAGTAACCGGGCTACCGTCTGGCTGACCGATGACCCGTACCATTACCGGCTGCCTGGTCTCGAGAAACTGACCGATCCCGACCTGTGCCTGGCCTATACGCCGCGCGAGTACCCGGGGCTGGCCGTGGTGCCGGAGCATGCCGTGATGCCGGTGCTGGAGCAGTTCCGGCAGTTGCGCTTCATGGATGACACCATCTACCTGCGCTCGGGCTCTCTCAATATCTTCAATGGCACCGTCGGACGGAATTTTTCCTGTGACGGCTCGCATTACATGAGTTATCGCGAGTTCCTGGACAGGGACCTGCAGTTCCGGGACGGCCTGCGCTGTGTCGTCTGATGACACGCAGTACACGGCCTGCCGCGGTCGCGGTCGCAGGAGCGTCAGAGGTTTCCCCGGTCACAGATGAAGAGGAGGCGATGGATGGCGAAATACACCAGCAACAGGGGCAGGTCGGACAGGAAGGCAACGCGGCGCAACCCGGACACGGAACATCACACAATGGACGACGTAATTATCGATATCAGCACATGCTCGAAACGGTCCCGCAGCGGCAGGCCGGCCGGTTTCCGGCAATCATTCACCCGGGCCAGGAACCAGGCGCAGGGACAGTACATCTCCGCCATCAAGCCCCATCAGCTTGCCTTCGGTCTGGGCCCGGCCGGTAGCCGTCCATGCGATGCAGGGGACAGAGCGGGTCGGGATGCAGGGTGTGCAAATTGCACCGTGGCAACGCATGCTGGCGCGCCTGGACGGTGAAACGGGTGTTACACGGATCACACACCCGTAAGGGATTCCGGTTTTACAGGGTTACGGGAGGCGGCTCGCCAGGGGGCGGGTGCCGTGTTCGATCAGTGGATTGCCGGGAGAGGTCGTGTTGCGTAAAGGGTCGTTACTGGTAGGGTTGGGAGATGGATTCCATGGTACGCGATAACTGGGTCTTGCCGAGATCGTGTTCATCGATGACCCGGAAACCGCTGGTTTCGGAATAGTAAACCTTCGGTCCTCCGCCGATCTCGCGGATTGCGCGTGTCAGGTCCCAGGCAAGTATCGCCTCCGGGTGTTTGTCCTGATAGGTGAGTTTGGCCAGCTGGCGAACAGTCAGTTTGTACCATTGTCTGTCGGTTTTACCCATGATTGCTTCCCCGATCTGATTAGCTGTTGGCAGTAGCAGGTCCGGCACGATTCCGGTCACGCCGTGGACCGGATTCTGTGCCAGGAGAGTAAATATCTGCTACATCCCCGGATTTGTCCACGCCTGAATAGACCTTCGGTAGCGGATGGGCAGACCGCCTGACACGGATCCTGTTTCGTCAGAATTCCGTCGCCATGGCCCGGCCCGTGGATGCGATCACCGGGTCTGCAGCGCTGCCGTCTTGAACCTGTTTAACTCACTGATATAAAAAATTA
>CAZMAK010000014.1:0-36413 GCA_964564245.1 uncultured Ectothiorhodospiraceae bacterium
AGATTGCTTCGTCACTACGTTCCTCGCAATGACGAATTAATCAGAGGTTCCCTAACGCTTTTCCCTTTGCCTGCAGGATTTGCCGCTGATGCTGTTTTTGCACACGTAGCGATCAACATTTCCGAGATGAAAATCCTCGACCTGCAACAGGCCGCACGGCTGTTGCAAATGAACCCGGAGTCCCTGCGCAGGCTGGCCTTTCGCGGCGCGATTCCCGCCCGCAAGCCGGGCCGGAAATGGCTGTTCGTCAAGGCACACCTGGAGGAATGGCTCAAGGGGGATTGTGCTGCGTCCGGGGAGATGGCGCATATTGGAGGTGACGTGTGCCCATCTACAAGCGAGACGACAGTCCGAACTACCGGGTCAACACCTCAATCCCGGGCCGCAGGCCGGTGCAGAAAAGCACTCGGACTGCCAACCGGAAACTGGCACAGGAGGTGAATCACTGAACATCTGAAAATGGCGGAGAGGGAGGGATTGACTCGGGCCATCCCTGGCCCTCGCCCTGCGGGCGCCGGCACAGCCGGCGTCCAGAACGGCTTCCTGCCGTTTTGTCGAACCAGGGTTCAAATCCGCATTCCTCCCCTGATAAACCAGAACGCCCCCGGTGGGGGGCGTCCTGGTTGATTGGCGGAGAGGGAGGGATTCGAACCCTCGTAGCCCGTTATGGGCTCAACCGATTTCGAGTCGGTGCCGGTGTGACCGCTTCGGTACCTCTCCTGAACTCGTATTCTGTCCTGTATCCATGCGGCCGCCCCTCGGGCAGGATGATGCGTCCTACCCTCCTCTCTCCTTTGGGGCCGCCGCTGTATGGCGACCTTGTCTCGCGCCTGCGGCCCCCGGCTGACTCGGGCCTGTAATCAGCCCGCCGCAACGGTCCGCTGCTCCAGCGGGCTCCTCTATGTAGTTACAATGTCGTAGCCGCCCGACACAGTTCCGAAGCCCTGGCACCAGCCGGCCGATACAGGACCCGCGCCGGCAAGCAAAGACGCGGGCAGCCGACAGGAAACGGGAACGGTGCCACAGTGTTGATCAATCAACCTTGCAATGGGCTATTATAACCACAAAATGAATCAGGAAAATCACCTACCCGGCAATGGCTAGCATGACCCGCAGCACAGTACCTGCCTTGTTTCGACTGCTGCCACGTGGCGGGGGGGCTCATTCTAGCGCATGCACTCCACCGACCGCCATGCTCAGGCGAGTGTCGGGCGCCATTCTCTGCTTCATGCTGGTCTCCTGCGGGAAACCGTTGTCCGTGCTGGACCAGGTCCTGCAACGCCACGAACTGGTCGTGATCACCCGCAACAGCGCAACGACCTACTACGAGGGCACCGATGGCCCGACGGGATTTGAGTATGACCTGGCCAAACGATTTGCGGATTACCTGGGCGTGCAACTCCATATTGTCGTCGCCCCCAGCTTCCAGGATATCCTGAGGCTGGTTGCGCTGGGCGACGCCGACCTGGCCGCCGCCGGCCTTGCCATTACCCAGAAGCGCAGGGAAAAGGTGCGCTTTGGTCCGGTGTATTACCATTACGTGCCCCAACTGGTGTACCGCAGCGGCTCCAGGCGGCCGAAAACCATCGATGACCTGGACGGCACGCTGGAAGTGGTCGCCGGCAGCAGCCACGAGGAACGGCTCGAGGAGCTGAAGAAAACACACCCGGACCTGACCTGGCAAACCGACCCGGACCAGGACAGCGAGGAACTGATGACGCTGGTGTGGCAACAGCTGATCGATTACACCGTTGCAGACTCCCACGAACTGGCGGTGAACCGGCGCTATTACCCCGAGCTGAAACCCGCCTTCGACCTTGGCAAGCAACGTTCACTGGCCTGGGCCTTCCCGCAGACTGACGACAAGAGCCTGTTACTGGCTGCAACCGCGTTCTTCAACAAGCTCCGCCGTAACGGTGTCCTGAATCAGCTGATCGAGCGCTATTTCGGACACGTGGAAAGCTTCGACTACGTCGGAACACGTCGCTACCGGGCCCATGTCAGGCAGCGACTGCCGGGATATGAAGCCATGTTCAAGAAGGCGGCGGCGGAAATCGGCATGGACTGGCGACTGCTGGCCGCCGTCGGCTACCAGGAATCACACTGGGAGCCGGACGCCGTGTCCCCGACCGGAGTCAAGGGTCTGATGATGCTGACCAACGACGCCGCCACGGATCTGGGCATCAAGGACCGGGAAGATCCGGAAAAGAGCATTCTGGGCGGTGCGAAATACCTCCAGCGCATGATCGAGCAGATCCCCGGTCGCATCCATGAACCGGACCGGACCTGGATGGCGCTGGCCGCCTACAACGTGGGACTGGGTCACCTCGAGGACGCCCGCATCCTCACCCTGAAAAACAAGGGAGATGCGGACAAGTGGGTCGATGTCAAAAAGAACCTGCCCTTGCTGAGCAAGGAGAAATGGTTCAAGCAGACCCGCTACGGTTATGCCCGCGGCCGCGAACCGGTTCGATACGTCGAAAACATCCGCACCTATTACGACATCCTGGTATGGATGACCGATCAGGAGAAGACCGAGGCCACGGTCCGGCGTGAACCGTTCCAGTTCGGCTCACCGGCGCTGTGAACAGTCATGGGGACAGACCGGAAGGCACCCTGCCTGAACAAATGGCCACGGAACCACGCGGAGATTGTTCCCGGGAATCCCGGAATATTGCGTTTTCCGTCATTCCGGTGCAGGCCGGAATCCGGTAACCGCCCGAATGGAAACCTCTCCGTTCCGGGTCTTTGCCCGGCAACCGCTCCCCGTGTGGCTCTCCCCCGGTTACTGTGCGCCCAGGGATTCCGCCTCCAGTGACAGGTAGACCTGGTAGGCGTTGCGGCGATTGGCCTCGGCAAATGCCGGGAGCGCGGAAAATTCGCTCCAGTCGATCCTGCTGTAGGCCTCGTCAAACGGCTCCAGCTCGGCGACGGCCCTGGACATCTGCTCACGCAGGAACTGCAGATAGCGGCGCGTCAGACGTATGGCCTCGGCCGGGCTGCTGGCGACATCGCCGTGACCGGGTACCAGCGCCACCAGCCGCTCGCCCTCCATGCGCCCGAGCATATCGAGCCAGCGTCGCGTATTGGCATTACCGAGGTACGGCAACCTGCCCTCGAAGACGAGGTCACCGGCGAACAGTACACGATCGGGACCCACATACATGGTGAGATCGCCGTCGGAGTGGGTATTGCCAACCACGGTAATGGTGAAGTCCACGTCCCCGAGCTGGAACTGCGCCCCCTCCTTCAGAATCCGGTCCGGGCGCACCAGACGGGTATTACCGTTGACCCAGGGGGCCAGCGCGATGCGGCGCTGTTTCAGTACTGCCTCCGCCGCCGGTGAATCCAGATAGTTCTCCGCACCGGCCGGCGCAAGAATTTCCGCGTCCAGACCGGCAAACACCTGCAGCCCGTAGACGTGATCGGCATGGTAGTGACTGACCACCACACGCACGACGGGCTCCTGGGTGATCTCGTGAATCTTCTCGAGCAGCAGTTGTGCCAGTGCCGGGGTCCCCAGGGCATCGAACACCACGACACCGGCCCCGGTCACCACCACGCCGGCATTGGACACGAAGCCCTCGTTATCGACAGCTGTGCCGGGTACGCCTTGTGCGATCCAGACATGCTCGGAGATCTTGCGCAACTGCATGTCCACCGTGGCCGGCGCCGTAATCGCCGGCTGCGGCGGCGGACCGGCATGCGCCAGCGGCGGCGAGCACAGTACCAGAAACAGGCAAAACACTCTTGTCCACATATCAAGGCCACCAGCCAGATCGTTTCGCGCCCGGCAACACCATACTATCCGTGCCGGAGAACGGCAAATCCCGCCCGGCGATACCTGCCTGCGTCCTGCGCGTTCAGGCAAGTGTGCTGCCGCGCCGGGCCCGGAAAAAGTCCTGCAGCAATGCGCCGCATTCCGCGGCCAGCACTTCCCCGTCCGCCTGTACCCGGTGGTTCAGTCCGGGCAGTTCGAAGCCCCGGCACACGCTGGTGACTGCGCCGCTCTTGGGATCCGGCGCACCAAACACCAGCCGCTCGACGCGCGCATGCACAATCGCGCCGACACACATCAGGCAGGGTTCCAGCGTGACATACAGCGTGGTTCCGGCCAGCCGGTAGTTGGCAAGTGCCTGGCCGGCGGCACGCAGGCAGACAATCTCGGCGTGGGCAGTGGGATCATGACCGGCGATCGGACCATTCCGGCCTTCCGCCAGCAGCCGGTCACCGGCAACGAGCACCGCACCTACCGGCACTTCATCGTGCGCTGCAGCCTGTTGTGCCAGCGCCAGCGCGTGCCGCATCCAGTGCTGATCGATGGGGTCAGACCCGATTGATGCTGTATTCATAGATACACCACGGACTCAGCACGGAATCAATCGAGTCTGATCCCGTCGACCCTACTCCCACTCGATCGTGGCCGGCGGTTTCCCGGAAATGTCATAGGCCACGCGCGAGATGTGCGGCACCTCGTTGATGATCCGGCGCGACACCGTATCGAGAAATTCATATGGCAGGTGCGCCCAGCGCGCGGTCATGAAGTCGATCGTTTCCACCGCGCGCAGGGCCACCACCCAGGAATAGCGCCGGCCATCCCCGGTCACGCCGACCGAGCGCACCGGCAGGAACACCGTGAAGGCCTGGCTGACCTGGTCGTACAGGTCATGACGGCGCAGTTCCTCGATGAAGATATGGTCGGCCAGGCGCAGGCAGTCGGCGTATTCCTTTTTCACCTCGCCGAGAATGCGCACGCCGAGTCCCGGGCCGGGGAACGGGTGCCGGTAGACCATGTCGTAGGGCAGCCCCAGTTCCACGCCGAGCTTGCGCACCTCGTCCTTGAACAGTTCGCGCAATGGCTCCAGCAGTTTCAGCTTCATGTGCTCGGGGAGGCCACCGACGTTATGGTGGGACTTGATCAGGTGTGCCTTGCCGGTTCGGGCCCCGGCCGACTCGATCACGTCCGGATAGATCGTACCCTGTGCCAGCCACTGTGTATCGTTGCTCAGCCTGCCCGCCTCCTCCTCGAACACCTCGATGAAGAGGTTGCCGATGATCTTGCGCTTCCGCTCCGGGTCATCGACGCCATCCAGTGCCGCAAGAAAGCGCGCCTCGGCATCGACCCGGATCACCCGCACGCCCATATGCTCGGCGAAGGTGGCCATGACCTGGTCACCCTCGCGATAACGCAACAGGCCGTTGTCGACGAATACACATACCAGCTGATCGCCGATCGCCTTGTGCAGCAGCGCGGCGACCACCGAGGAATCGACGCCGCCGGACAGGCCGAGCAGCACCTTGTCGCGCCCGACCTGTGCACGAATCGCCTGGATACTGCTGTCGACGATGTGGTCCGGCGTCCACAGCGCGTCGCACCCGCAGATGTCGATCACGAAACGCTGCAGGATGCGCCCGCCCTGGCGGGTATGGGTGACCTCCGGGTGAAACTGGATACCGTAGTAACCGCGCTCGTCATCGGCCATGCCGGCGATCGGCGCGCTGTCGGTACTGGCGATCACCTTGAAGCCTGACGGCAACTGTTCGACGCGGTCGCCATGACTCATCCATACATCCAGCAGCCCGTAACCGTCCGGGCTGGTGTGGTCCTCGATATCGTTGAACAGCCGCGAGTGGCCGCGCGCGCGCACCTGTGCGTAGCCGTACTCGTGGTGATCGGCATTCTCGACCCTGCCGCCAAGCTGTGCCGCCATCGTCTGCATGCCGTAGCAGATACCCAGCAACGGCACGCCGCTTTCGAATACCAGCGCAGGCGCGCGCGGCGAGCTGTCGGCCGTCACCGTTTCCGGTCCGCCGGACAGGATGATGCCCATGGCGCCAAACGCGCGGATGGCGTCGGCCTCGATATCCCAGGGATAGATCTCGCAATACACGCCCAGCTCCCGCACGCGACGCGCGATCAGCTGGGTGTACTGGGAACCGAAGTCCAGGATCAGGATCCGGTGGGCATGAATGTTGTCGGTCATTGGAGTCAGAGTCGATTGATCCGGTATGCAATGTTCAAAAGGTGATTCATAGCTGGATCAATCGACTCTGACCCACGGCTGTACACAAACTCCCTCTCCCTCCGGGAGAAGGAATGCTTCGTTCAAACGACGGGTGTCGGATTTGACGTCCCTGCCAATTGGCCACGCCCGAAACCATGCTGAATGAACGTGTACTGATTATCCTCTGTATGTAAACGGGACAGCAGTGACTCTGCCACCAATGATCCAACGGCTAGGTTTCCGTGCGGTAGTTCGGTGCTTCCTTGGTGATCGACACGTCGTGCACGTGGCTCTCGCGCATACCGGCGTTGGTCACGCGGATGAATTCCGTACGGGTCCGCATCTCCTCGACGTTGGCACAACCCGTGTAGCCCATGCTGGAACGCAGCCCGCCCATCAACTGGTGCAGGATTGCGATCATCGAACCCTTGTAGGGTACGCGGCCCTCGATCCCCTCCGGCACCAGCTTGTCGGCCGCGCCGCCCTCCTGGAAGTAACGGTCGCTGGAGCCTTCCTTCATCGCGCCCAGCGAACCCATGCCGCGATAGGCCTTGTAGGATCGGCCCTGGTACAACTCGACCTCACCCGGCGCCTCCTCGGTACCCGCGAACATGCCGCCGATCATCACCGACCAGGCGCCCGCGGCAATCGCCTTGGAGAGGTCGCCGGAATAACGGATACCGCCGTCGGCGATCAGCGGGATACCGTCCTTGCGCAGTTCGTCCGCCACATTGGCCACGGCGGATATCTGCGGAACGCCGATCCCGGCAACGATGCGGGTGGTACAGATGGAGCCCGGACCGATACCGACCTTGACCGCATCCGCGCCGGCCTCGACCAGCGCACGCGCCGCGGCGGCGGTGGCGATGTTGCCGCCGATCACCTGCAGTTGCGGATAATGCTGCTTCACCCAGCGCACCCGGTCGAGCACACCCTGCGAATGACCGTGTGCGGTATCGACGATGATGACGTCGACCTCGGCCTGCGCCAGCGCATCGATGCGTGCCTCGCTGTCGCCGCCGGTACCCACCGCGGCACCGACCCGCAGGCGGCCATGTTCGTCCTTGCAGGCACTGGGGAAGTCGGTGGACTTCTGGATATCCTTGACCGTTACCATGCCGCGCAGCTTGAAATCCTTGTTGATCACCAGCACACGCTCGATGCGGTGCTTGTGCAGGAGTGCCACCACTTCATCACGCGAGGCGCCTTCCTGTACCGTGACCAGCCGCTCTTTCGGCGTCATGACGCTGGACACGGGGTTGTCCGGATTCGGCTCGAAGCGGCGGTCCCGGCTGGTGACGATACCGACCAGGTTGTCGCCATCCACGACCGGCACACCGGAAATGTTGTTGGCCCGGGTCAGCGCGATGACGTCGCGGATGCTGGTGTCGGGCGTCACGGTGATCGGGTCCTTGATCACCCCGCTCTCGAACTTCTTCACCGCGCGCACCTCGGCGGCCTGCGCGTCAACCGACATGTTCTTGTGGATGATACCGATCCCGCCTTCCTGTGCCAGCGTGATGGCGAGGCGCGCCTCGGTCACGGTGTCCATGGCCGCCGACAGCACCGGGACCTGCAGCTCGATGTCGCGGGTCAGCCGGCTTTGCAGGCTGACGTCGCGGGGCAGGACCAGGGAGTGCGCAGGCAGGAGCAGAACGTCATCGAAGGTGAGGGCTTCCTGCACAATGCGCATAAGGGTTGGATTCCGCAGTTTCTGGTTGGCCGCCAATTATAGGGACTGCGCCTGTCCCGGTAAACCGCGGGAAGCGGCTTTCGACGCTCCGCCACGGGATATTTTCGCGTACCGCGCGCGCCGGCCGGACAGTTCGGGTATGCTAGCGTGCCATGACAGAAACCCTCCCGGAACAGGGCATGTTGCCGCCGGATCGCGAGGTATTCACCGTCTCGCGGCTCAACCGGACCGCCCGCCTGCTGCTCGAAGAGGGCCTGCCACGGGTCTGGATCGAGGGGGAGATCTCCAACCTCGCCCGCCCCTCCTCCGGCCATCTCTATTTCACCCTGAAGGACGACCAGGCGCAGGTTCGCGGCGCCATGTTCAGGAGCCGCAACCAGCTGCTGCGCTTCAAACCGGCCGACGGCATGCAGGTACTGGTGCGGGCCCGGATCAGCCTGTATGAGGCACGCGGGGAATACCAGTTCATCGCCGAAAGCATGCAGGAAGCCGGTGACGGCGTACTGCAACGGGCGTACGAGGCGCTGAAGCAGAAGCTGGAGCAGGAAGGACTGTTCGATCCGGCCTGGAAAAAACCCCTGCCGGCATTGCCGGCCCGTATCGGCGTCATCACCTCCCCGACCGGCGCCGCCATCCGCGATGTCCTGAGCGTATTGCAGCGTCGCTTCCCGGCCATCCCCGTGCTGATTTACCCGGTCCCCGTGCAGGGCAAGGACGCCGGGCGCGAGATCGCCGCCATGCTGCGCACCGCCGCACAGCGCAGCGACTGTGAGGTGCTGGTCCTGACACGCGGTGGCGGTTCGCTGGAAGACCTGTGGGCATTCAACGAGGAGATCGTGGCCCGTGCCATCCATGCCTGCGAGATCCCGGTCATCAGCGCAGTCGGCCACGAGGTGGATTTCACCATCGCGGATTTCGTCGCCGACCGGCGCGCACCGACCCCGTCGGCCGCGGCCGAACTGGTCAGCCCCGACCAGCAGGAATGGCTGCAGCAGCTGGTCCAGCTGGAACGGCGTCTGGCGCGCCGGATGGACACCCGCCTGGTGGCACAGCAACAGCGCATGCAATGGGTAATCCAGCGTCTGCAATTGCGTCACCCGGGTCAGTTGCTGCGCCAGCAGGCCCAGCGGCTTGATGAGCTGGAACAGCGCTACCGCCTGGCAATGCGAATACACATCAACAAGTTACAGTCCTCAGTTCAACACGTTTATGCGACATTGCTGCAACATACCCCCAGCCATCGCATCGAGCGAATCCGGCTGCAGCACAATGCCCTGGAGCAGCGCCTGCGCACGGCGATGCAGGCGCTGCTGAAGGAACGACAGCGCCGCTTTGCGGTTGCCTGCAGGACGCTCGACACCATCAGCCCGCTGGCCACGCTGGAGCGCGGATATGCCATCGTGAACCGTGCCGGCCGGCGCGACATCCTGCGCAGGGCAACGGATACCACGGTCGGTGAGCAGGTCGAGACACGGCTTGCAGAAGGATCGCTGCTGTGTACGGTGGACGAGATCCGGCAGAAACGATGAATGAGGATGACCTGAGCCAGGCAGCGGAGCAGAACATGACAGGGCACTACTGTCCCGGTAACTCCCTCTCCCTCCGGGACGCCTGCAGGGATGCAGGCGGTAGAGCGAAGCAGGAGCCAGAGCCGAGAGGGTTGGGGTGAGGGGATCTGCAGCAGCCAGCTGCCTGATTTTCTACCCCCTCATCCTGTCCTTCTCCCGGGGGGAGAAGGGACGCAGTTTAGTCAGGCAGGTGATAAATTTCATGTCCCAAACCAATCAACTGCACACATGACCTTGAGAAATGAACATTTTGCACATAACCATACGACTGGATGCGGAACTGCAATGATGGCACGCAATTCCCGCAGCATCCGTAGCACATGCCGCATGATTTGCAGCATTATGCTGTTGCTGCCCGCCATCACCCATGCCCTGCCCCGGGAAAACACTCCGGTGCCCGGTGGCATCGCCGTCCTGCCGTTGCCGGATGACGTGAAACCGGCCACGGCACGATACAAAGGCCACCGGGTACTGGTCACACAGCGGGACGGCACGGCCGTCGCGGTCGTCGGGCTTGCGCTTGGTACAAAACCGGGTCGCTACCATCTGCAGGCAAAAACCCGTTCCGGCCAGTCAGTACGTATCGACTTCACGGTGGCGGACAAGGCCTACGATGAACAGCGCATCACCCTGAAGGACAAACGCAAGGTCAATCCCGAAAAGCAGGACCTGAAGCGCATCGGGCGCGAACAGAAGCAGATCCGCAGCGCGCTGGAGCACTGGTCGGACAATGACCGCGTGACGCTGGAGTTCCGCAAGCCGGTGAGCGGCCCCACCAGCAGCCCGTTCGGATTGCGGCGGTTCTTCAACGGTCAGGCGCGCAGCCCGCACAGCGGACTGGACATTGCCGCGGACGAAGGCACTCCGGTCGCCGCCCCGGCGCCCGGCACGGTGATCGAGACCGGCAGCTACTTCTTCAACGGCAATACCATCCTGATCGATCACGGCCAGGGGCTGGTGACCATGTATTGCCACCTCAGTGTGATCGGCGTCAAGCCGGGTGACCGGGTCAGCACCGGGGACATCATCGGCAAGGTCGGCAGGACCGGGCGCGTCACCGGCCCGCACCTGCACTTCGGCGTGAGCCTGAACGATGCTCGCGTGGATCCCCTGCTGTTTCTCCCGGCCGCCGCGGCAAACGATGGCAAGGGGGCTGCGGAATGACGAAGTCCGGATAACGGACCACGTGGTCACCCGGCGGAGCATTCCGGCCGGGAACACGGGTCGGTCGCGGTCACAACACCGGCTGACCCGGGTCAGCCTGCCCCGGAGACGCCCGACAACGGGTTGTCGAAATCGAAACCGAACAGCCGCGGGTTCTCGCCGATCACACTGGCGGAAAAGATGTAAAACACGTAATCGTAGGTTTCCTTCGGGATCTTGTGCTGTTCCAGCAGTTTCCAGAAGTTGCGCTCGCGCGGATTCTCCGGCATTCCCCGGATCAGCTTCCTGATGTTGTTGAGCCCCCAGTTGTAGGAGGCCATGACCAGCAGGCCGGAGGCCTCCGCATCCGTGTTATACAGATCGCGGATGTAACGGGCGGCCGCTTCGGTCGCCAGGGTGAAATTGAACCGCTGATCGCGCGGGTCAAAGCGGGGCAGTTCCACCAGCGGCCCGGTGCGCAGGCCGTACTTCCGCGCGGTCGCGGGGATGAATTGCCAGATGCCCTTTGCATATCCGTAGCGGGTCTCCGGCCCGACGGCGTGCCGGTTGAAACTGCTTTCCTGCAGGGCGAGATACATGAACTGCGGCGGCATGTGATTCTCGATCATCGCCTTGTAGACCACCGGGATGTAATCGTTTTTCTGCAGGGTTTCGATCGCCTTGCGGAACCTGCCCGACTGCTGCCAGCGGGCAATATAACGCTTGACCTCGCGCCGGAAACCATCCGGCATATTGAGTTCACACTCGCCGAACAACCTTGCCATGCGGATGATGATCCGGTCTTCCTCGCTCAGATTCTTTTCCAGCACGCCGGTCTCTTCCAGGTACTTGTCGTACTGGCGTTCCATATCCGAGAGTTGCTTGCGACGCGACGTCACCTCGCCCAGGTGGGCCGTATCACCGGTCTTGACCATCAGGCTCTCGATCCGGGAGACTTCCAGTCCCACGGTTTTCATGTTGTAGAAGATCTCGACGGCTACCTTCTGTGCCTTTTGCAGTTTCTGATACTGGTAGATACCAATCCCGACACTCACCATCAGGAACAGCACGACGACCGAGATCACACCGTAGTAATGCCGCTTCTGCTTTTTCTTCACCTGCTGGAAGGCGCGCCGGACCATGATGGTGTGCTCGCCCGCCTCATGGTCCGGCCGGTCTTCAAAATAGTGCCGGGCAATCTCGTCCAGAGACTCAGTTCCGGGCTTCCTGGCCGGGACATCCGCCCCCCTGGAAGTGGTCGGCAGGGCACCTTCCGGTTCGACACGAACCACAGGTCCGTCATGACCGATCCGGATTTCCGCCACACCATCGAGCCGGGCATCCATGACAAGTTCGCCATTTACTGCGGTGCCGGTAGCACTGCCCAGATCCCTGACGAACCAGGCAGCATGGTCATGATACAACTCCGCATGAACGGGGCTGACTGCCGCATGGTCAAGACGCACGGTGCAATGTTCGTCCCTGCCGATCGTTACACCATCCCTGAACTGCCGGCTGTAGCTCTTGCCACTGGCTACGCGGACCGTTACGGTGATTGGCGGCAGCGTGGAGTCTGCAGAGGGAGGTGCCTGCACAGCAGGTGATGCCTGCGGTTGTGGTTGTGGCTGTGGTTGTGACTGTGGTTGTGGTTGTGGTTGTGGTTGTGGCTGTGGTTGGGACTGTGGCTGTGGTTGGGAAGGCGGCCGCGCCACCGCCGCTGTCTGGATGTCCGGCAATCCAGCACCTGACATCGCCTGCCTGATCCACACCTGCGGACCCTCGGCGCCGAATTGCAGTGTTGCCTGTGATGGCAATTCGGCATCGGTAATGCGGTATCCGTCCAGATAGGTACCGTTACTGCTGCCGAGGTCCCTGATGCGCCAGCCTGCCCCGACCGGATAGAGTTCCGCGTGACGACGACTCACCAGGACGTCGGACAGACATACCGTGCAGGCCGGGTCACGGCCAAAGACGGTCGTTTCGGACAGCATGGCCGTCCTGCGCTCACCGTCGGGCAGCAGGTAAATCACCTGCACGGCAATTTGCCGGGTCTGTGCCGGTGTATTGTGCGGCTGCATGATTGTTTTATCGTTATCCGTCACAACCTGGTTCCTTTTCACGAGAGGCCGGTCGGCGGGACCGGGAGTCCTCCTGCTATGATCGAAGCGAGTACCCGGATCAGACAAGCCGGAAAACGGAATTTCCGTGCCCGTGAAGCGTGCGCTCCGTCACAGAATCAGTATCTTCGATTTCCCTGGAGGTAACAAGGTTCATATGGAATAATCCCCCTGATAACAGGCAGTTGCCGTGGCGTACACACAGAGATCCGGAATCCGGCGCGACTGTCGGCATTTACTTCCGGTATGACACTGGCCGATACCAGATAACACACAGCGACAATGCTGTGCCGTCCCGACATAGCAGAGGACCTTGCCATGAATTCATTGTCACGCACATCATTGATGATCGCCGTCTGCATATCTGCAGCCGGCATCGGCTGGACTACCGGCGCTTGTGCATCCGGCCCGTCGCACCCGGTTTACAGCGTGGAGGACTACCTGCCCGTTGTCTCCGATGGCTATCGATACACATCCACACCTTATGGTGAAGTGGTCGGTATCCTGAAGGTCGCCCAACAGGTAAAAACGTACGGCAGCCACCGGAAGATCAGCACCCGCGGCATGCGCATACCGAACAAGGCGCTCAACAGCATCGTCATGCGCCATGACTACACCTTCCCGACCGTCTGCGGCGGATCCAGATTCAGCCTGTACGAGGGCCAGGGCTTTACGGCACTGGGCTACGATAACGAGGACGGCACCGCCGTACTGGACGTCCTTGCAGGCGGCAGCCCCTACACTGCACCCCGTTTGTGGGGACCCTATGACCAGGTGCTCAACACGAACACGCCCATGGTCACGGTGGCCAGCTTCAACGGGTATAACGGCTCCGGACTCATGACTGCCTCATTTCTCGCCGGTGAGGTAACCGGCATGAACTCCACCACACAGCAACAACTCGGCAATGTCTATTCCTCGGCAA
This sequence comes from uncultured Ectothiorhodospiraceae bacterium, assembly GCA_964564245.1. Classification (GTDB taxonomy): domain Bacteria; phylum Pseudomonadota; class Gammaproteobacteria; order UBA9214; family UBA9214; genus UBA9214. The sequence goes on from CAZMAK010000014.1 coordinate 13,452, forward strand.
TCTACACAGCCAGTCGCTGTCTGCGGCATGATGACTCCGGGCAATTGCTGGTAACCCGCTAGAGCGGACAGGTGGTAACAACGAAAAGCCCGGTATCTCCGGGCTTTTTTTCATACCCTGGAACTTGTTGACCTGCTCAGCGCATGAGGCTAGTCTTTGTCCACGCTCTACCGAGGATAGAGGCATGAAGCATTGCGCACAGCGTTCCACCCGCTTGCCGTCAGAACAATCAAAAGACAATAAGCAAAATACCCGTATCGGTAACCTGTACACCCTGCTGACGCGCATACTCTTCGCAACCGCCCTGGCAGCACAGTTAACCGCCTGCACTACCCCGCCTGCCCGGCAACCCGGGCCGACAGATCCCTTCACAACTGCCGAACGCGCTACGGACACCCCGACACCGGACAGAAAATATATCGTGCTGGGCAACAAACGCTTCATTTCCGGCCCGTATGGTGACAAAGATGACATCATGCAGGTGATCGACGCCGTGAAGAAGAACAGTACACCGGCACACATCAGCAACCGTGCCGTGAACCTGCCCAACAAGCCGGCCAATCTCACGCTCACCGTCTACTCCTATGTCACCCCACCCGAGTGTGGTGGCTACCGGTTCCACGTCTATGAAGGCGATCAGCTGCAGATCCTCCAGTACGATTACGAGGAGGGTCTGGAGCCAACCATTATCCGTGATTACACGGTCGGCCCCACCCAGTTCGTTGCACCGGGTCTCTGGGGACCTTACGATCACACCGAGAGTACGGCGCTGGAAATGTGCCTGTTACCGGGCAACAGCGCGAAGGATGGCGGTGCCCTGCAGGAAGGGAATTACGAAATCGGCTGGATCACCAACATCACGGACTGGAAACAGGCGGAACTTGGCAATGAATATGCCAGTGCCGTCAACCGGACGGCCCGCTGCCTGTCCGGAAAGAACGGCGGGAACCGCATGACGCAATACCATGTATTGCCGGGCGACTCCCTGTCATCCATATCACAACGGGTCTACGGTAACACGAACGGCTGGAGAGCCATCTACGATGCCAACCGGGAGCTGATTGGTACCAATCCCGACACCCTGCCCTCCGGCATCGTGCTGACCATACCCTGAGCGCCACGTGCGGAAATCCGTGCGCTGCCACACCAGCCGGAGCACGGTGGGCCGGGACGGCAGATTACTTCATTCAGGTAGCAAGGCGACTGGTGTGACCGGCGATACGCATGCCGGTCAAACCGGAGTAGACGAGATCAGTCCTGGGACACCCATTTCAGGGCGGCCTGATCCTCGTTGGAATAGGTATAACAGCCGTCCCAGTTTCCGCCCATGTCGATCGCGGCCATCCGGGGTTTTCCCGCCATGAATTTCACCTTGCCAAAGGCCTCCAGCTTGACGTCCTGGATCTTGTGCTCGGTGATGTAGGCCTTCCATTTTTCGTTGTCGGATTTTTCTATCAGCCCATTGGCGTTGGCCGCCGCCTTCAGATTATCCTGCAGCTGGTAGTAATCGACTTCCACAACTTTTGCATGGGCCATTACTTGACTCTCCAGTTCCGCCTGCCTGATCTCTTCATTATCAGATACCTGCGCATGTCTTGACGAAACAGCCTACCAGTGTCCCTGTTCCGGATACCCGTAAATCAATCATCCGTCTCTGGTTACATGTTGTATTTATTGATTTTATATGTACGGCAACGATTTACCCCAAAACCCGCTCTGCCTGACATAGGACACTTTTTAGCATATTTTTCTGTAACTTACAATCAAAGCCTAAGCAGCATTCTGGGAATCCCCTATAATGTTATCGGGAAATATTTCCGATGCTTTACCAGCGGCGCCCGTCTGTAGTGGCGGCAGAGCCTTCATTAAACCGTTCGACAGCAGCGCGGCCTGCACCGGCAAGCCACGTGGAGCGACATAAATTGCCGCTAGTGTTTACAGGGAACCCAATATACCTGCGAGGACAACAAGATCATCCAGCATGGGCCTGACTTCATTCGGTGGAATGTAATTTTCAAGCCCATACTTGAACCGTGTATAGATGTACCCATTACTGCACTCCAGGCGACTGATCCTGTCACCCCAGTGGCTGGTGAATGATTCCGCAAACCCGGGTAGGCGGCTCGACGAGACCAGCTTGTCCACGAGTACTCCGGATGCAAACCGGGTCCTGAACAGGGTATTGAGCGAATTATCCGGAAAGTCGAACGTCGTCATACCTGCCGGCGCACCGGAACCACTACCCGGCTCCATGCTCAACTCGATATCAACCGGAGCATGCATTTTCAGCGACAGGCCTGATGGATCGTTAGGTGGTGAAACGAGTACATAATAATCCTTGTATTCCCCTTTCAGTTCTCCCGTACCTGATTCAGATTCAGGTGCGGTGAATTCCAGCCCCAGCGCCTCGGCAATCTCGGGAAAGGCTCGTTTTGCCTTGCTGAGTCCGAAGCCGAACGGGTCGTAGAAGCGGAAGACGAATACAAGCAGAACACCGACGGCCAGGATAATCGCAAGCGTAATGATTGATGTGAGTGTATTCATGGAGCCACAATCACCTTGGTCTGGCTGGGCGCAACCTGGACGCCCGCCGGCATGTTGGCGCTCATGCCGTTGTGGCCGCTCATGGATGTGAGCCGGATGCAGTCCTGACCCTCGATCTTTACCTTGGTGGTGCCCATCTTGTAGGTCAGTTTGCCCATGTTCATGCCGGACATGACTCCCTTGTTGAGGCCGGCCTCGTCACCCATGGTCCGGGATAGTTCCGACTTCTTCGTCACAACGGGCTTGCCGGCAAATTTCACCTTGCTTGCCGTTTTCTGTGCCTGGTTGACCATGCCGGTATTGGGATAGGGGATTGGTACCGGCGGTGCCGGAGGCGCCGGTGTCAGGCACACATCAGGCATGGCAAAACAGTTGCCGCCTGCCTTGGTGGATGCGGGGAATATTGCTACCATGAGATCTCCCTGGCGTGTCAGCCGATGTTGATGCGTTCACCGTCAATATCGAAGCTCTTGTCGGTCTTCAGGCAGGCACGTTCCGCCTTCAGCCGGAAAGCACCCGCCACCAGCGTCCGCATGCGACCTGCCTTTGTCTGGCTCAATTCCTCGACCGTGGTGAAGCTCGTCCTGGCCTTCTGGATCAGGCTGTCTGCCAGGGACTCCAGCCTGCCCCAGCTCAGCCTGGCCCGGGTCACCCTGGAAACCAGCCGTTTACCGCTGTAATCGACGTCACCCAGATCGAACCGGCCCTGTCCGGAGCGGATATCGAGACTTGCGCTCTGCAGACCGGACCGGAACGGTCCCAGGCTGAATCTGGACTGTTCTGTTCCCGGCAGGCCATTGGTGCCCAACTCCACCACGCTGCCTTTCAGGTGGATCCGCCCGCCGGCACTGAACCGGATATCCCCCTCGGGGGCGCTGACATCGAGTGTGCCGGTATTCACGATCACACGGGACCGGTCATGGTCCGGATCATACTCGAAAATCAGTTCACCCCGCCGGTCGCGGACCTCCAGCAGGCGAGTGCCATCCCGGTAGACTGTTGCGGCACCGGCCCTGTCGGCTGACTCGCCGGTTCCCTCGCAGCCGGCAGCCGGCTGCGCCCTTTCCAGCAACAGGGTGATGTACACAGTCCCCTCCCCCCCGTTCACGCATAGCACGCGGTCGCCGCATGCGGGGATTTCGGCAAGCCCGGCCGCCCTGGCGGCCAGCACTTCCCGCCTGCCGTCCCGCAACGGAATGTCGACCATATAGTACGGCACGCCATCCAGGGACGTGGTTATGGTACCTGCACCGACGAAATCTCCGGGCAGGGTGTGGTTCAGTATCGGTCTGATATTTTCCATCGTCATCACCTATTCTGTGGCCCGTGGTCTTGGCGGAATCCAGCTTTCCGCAACGGCCAGGTCATCATTTGTCTTCTCGAGCAGTCTGGTGTTGGCGCCACTCCAGTCTACCTCGGAAACATCCGCCATGTGGCAGGTTGCCTGGGTAAGATTGGCACCGGAAAAACTGGCCCGCGCAAATCGCCCGTGCGACAGGTCGCTGTAGACGAGGTTGGTATCCCGGAAATTTGCTTCTTCACAAACGGCATCGCGGAATTCGGCCCGCTCGAGGTTCGCGCCGCCAAAGTCGGTTCCCCGTGCATTCACTTCCGCAAACCGGGCACAGCGGAGATCGCCACCGGACAACCTGGCACGCTCCAGGTTTGCACCGGAAAAATCGGCGGTATGGCAGTTCGCGCCACGCAGTGAGCTGCCGATCAGATTGGCCTCCTTGAGGGTGACCTGGAACAGGTTCGCCCGGTCGAGGCTTGCCAGGCCGAGATCACACCGGCTCATGTCGGCATCCGGAAACTCGCACCCGCCGAGGTTCATGCCCCTGAAATTGCTTCCGGACAGGTCGCACAGACGGAAGGAGGATTCCCGCACCTGCATTGCAGTAAAGTCGATTCCCGTCAGGCTCGTCTGTTCGACACGGGTGCGCATGAAGATGGCCCTGTCGGTGATTGCGGAGTCCATGTTTGCCGAGATTATGACCGCATCCTGAAAGTTTACGCCGGACAGATCGGCAGAGACAAATCCGGCGCTGTCGATACTGGCGCCCGAGAAATCCGCATTCATCAGCCTGGCAGCGGAGAAATCCGTACCCGCGAGATGACAACCCCTGAAAGAAGCTCCCTGCAGATCCGCACCGCTGAAGTCACATTCCGAAAGATCCCTGTCAGCCAGGTCAACCCCCGCCAGTTTACAGTTCTGGAACGTTGTTTCGTCAAGACCGGCCCCGGATAACACCGCACCCGTCAGGTCCGAGTCGACAAAGGATGCGCCACCCAGGTCACGAGTGGAGAAATCCAGTCCATGCAGGTCACAATGGATGAACTGGCACTGCTTCAGGTTCCCGGGCAAGGTACGGTGTCCGGACAGGTCGACGGATTCGAAAATCACACCCTCGAATGCCGCGCCGCTGAAGTTCACATTCTCCAGTCGGGTTGTACGAAATTCCGCTGCCTGCAAATGCGCGCCGGAGAAGTCCGCACCGTCCAGCACACAGTCCTCGAAGACGGTCCCGCGCAGAATGCTCCCGGCCAGATTACCCTGGCTGAGAGTACAGTCCCTGAACCTGGCACCGTCACAGGTGGCATTTTCCATCACTACCCCGTGCAGGTCCGTTCCTTCAAAGTCCGCTTCCGACAGGATCGCATGGCGTAGCGACGCCTGTCCCAGCGCGGATCGGCCGGTACTGTACCCATGCACGCCGGAGGCTTCCAGCAAGCCGGCTGTAGCCTCGTCAATCTCGAGATCGGACAGCGGGATCTCGATATTGCTGTCGGGGCCTGCCGGCGCAAGACCACTACGGAACGAGGCACCCGACAGGTTGGCGTGATCGAGGATCGCGCCGTCACAGGTGCAGTTGTTGAATATGGCCCCGGACAGATCCGCCCCCTCTAACACGCAGTTTTCCAGGTTACACCGGTCCAGGACCGCGGAGGCAATGGTTACCTCTTTCAGGATTGCGCGGGTTAGATTGCAGCCATCAAGAACCGCGTCGGGCAGGAACCGCCCGGACAGTTCAACACCGGCAAGCAATGCACCGGAAATATGAACACTCTCCTGTTCCGGGGGCGACTCCAGGAATGCCACCAGTTCGTCGAATGTACTGACGACCGCCATAGAGTTACCTGTCCCTCGCGAGCTTGGTCATTTTCAGGTTTGCCTGCTCGAAGTCGGCGTTGGTGATATCGGCATCGAGAAATTCAGCGGTATACAGATTGGCACCGCGCAGGTTCGTGCCGTTCAGTACCGCCTTTTCCAGGGTGGCCTCGAACAGGTTGGCACTGGCCAGACTGGTGTTCACCAGGCGGGATTTGGCAAGCTTTGCATTCCTGAGGTCGGCATAATCAAGCCTTGCCTCGGTGAGATCACAGGCGATCAGGTTAACGTCATGCATGTCCGCACAGGAGAAATCTGTCCGGGTGCAGCAGGCGCCCTCGAAATTTGCACCCTCCATCTGGCACCAGGAGAACGTGGCACCCGAGAAATCGCAGTGATCCGAGGCGCGCGCGCCGGTCATGTCGGCACGACTGAAGTTGCTGTGCAGGGCCGTTGCCTTGTCAAGCCTGACATTCTGCAGCGACGCATCCGTCATATTGACCAGATTGAGATCCGCCTCCTCGAACGAGGCCCCGACCAGGACGGCCCCGCAGAAATGACTGCCACGCAGCCTGGCCTTGCTGAAATCCGCACCACTGGACTGTGCATTGTCGAAATTCACGGACTGTGACTCGCAGGACTGGAATATTGCCTCCTCCACGACGGCACCTTCCAGGTTTGCACCGGACAGCGTGGCACCGGTCAGGTCCGCGGCCCGCAGGTTTGCGCCCTGGAAATTCACCTGGGTGAGGTTGGCTGCAGCCAGGATTGCCCCACCCAGCTCCGCCGCGGCAAAGCTGCAGTGCTGCAGATCGAGCCCCGACAGGTCGGCCTCGCGCAGGTCGATCCCGCCGAAATCGATACCGGCGAGGTCCAGTCCGGTCAGGTCTTCGTGCAGGAAACTGTCCTTGCCCTGGACCCGCAGCTGCACCTGCTCGCGGGTCAACGGGTTTTCCGCCCGGCTTTCCATCCCCAGGACAGCAAGCAGTTCCGCTTCCCTGCGCTTGTCCTCTTCCGCCGGTTCCGGCAGACGATCCGGTTCCACTCCCGCATCGATCAGCGCCTGGTTGATCTGCGCTTCCGCTCCGGCCAGCAACGCTTCATTGCCGGTTCCGGGTTCCCCGGTTTCCGCAACGGGACCCTCCTCCGGTTCCGGCTCCTCCTGTTCCGCTTCCTGCGCCAGCTCCGCCTTGAGCCGGTTCAGCAGTGCATAGCCCTCATTCACTTCCATGGAAGCACCATCCAGCGCCTCGGCGGTCACCAGGATGTCCTGGATATCCTCCATCTCCTCGGAATCCGTGCGCGACCAGCCCCGCCATACCAGCACCAGTTGTTCCGCGTCCATGTCGACCCAAAGGGTGTCCAGATTCATACGGATTTCCTGGAATGACCTGCCGATCGACGCGTCACCGGAATGCGTGCGGGTGAAGCAGCGCACCCGGACACCCGGCAGACCGGTCCGGTAATCCGGAACTTCAGGATGCATATTGGTGATCTGCAGCGTTTCATTGCCGGACAGGTAGCCATCCAGTTGCAGGGCTTGCTGAGCCGCGTTGAAATAGGTGGGATCAAAATCGTCGGGGAACCATGGCCATTTCTGTTCCAGCCAGCGCTTGTTGTAGGTACCCAGTTTCTGATTCCTGAACTGCCAGCCGGCGTTCAGGGGCCCGAACCCGGCGGGTGCCGGCTTGTGATCCGGATGCGTGACCCTCATCGCCGGATCCTCGATATTGGGTAATGGCCAGATCTCGCTGCCGTCTTCCTGCTCCAGCTTCCCGATACCCTTACCCACCGGGTTCTGGTCAAATCCGGCACCCCCGAAACTGTTCTCGTAGCGCAGTTCCATGCGCGTGAAGGGTAGCGGTGGCGTCACGCTGATCATGCCGGCCCTGCGCTGCCATATCCGGTCACCGCTGACGATCAGGTCCCTGGCCCTGCCATTGAGTGCAAACCGTACCGGACAGGAAGCTACCGGGCTTCCGGAAGGGGCATGAACGTGACCAACCAGGCACACGTCCGTATGCCGCTTGAAATACACAAAATCGGACGGATAACGGATACTGCCCGTCTGTTCATCGTCATCGGGATAATATTCGTCGCCTGTCGGATAAGCCTGTTCTTCCTGGATGCTGACAGTATCGGCATTCTTCAGCCGGAAAGTTCCCTTGACGATGAATGTCCCGCTGTGCCCGGGGAAGGCCAGTCTGCCAGGAAGCAGCGCAAAACTGAAAGGCGTATCGTTGATAACATCCATGGGTTTCGGGTTTCAGCACTACTTGCTTGCAGTGATCATGGGGATTTCCGCCAGCCGTTGCGGTGGATCAGCATATTCAGCCCAGCTCAATCTTGTCTCCTTCCATCTTGACGTTCGAGCCTTTCATCTTGATCGGGTTGCTTCCCGCATTGACACTTACCCCGGACCCGTGAATATCCACATCTTTCGTTGCCTTCAGGCTTATCTTGCCCTTACCGGTTTCAACCGTGATATCACCCGAGCCTGCATTAATCTGCACCTTGTTCTCGGACCCGCCCCACAGGGTGGCAGACTTGTCCTTCAGCAACTTCACCGTGCACCCGCCCGCGGCATAAAGAATGTCCGGCGATTTCTCGGTGACGTGCTCGTCGGCCGTTCTGTCCACTTTCTTGTCCTTGAGCAGCTTCTTGTCCTTGTTCGCCGATATGTCCACTGCCATGGACGTGGCTACCTTAAGGCCGATAAACGTATCATACGTGGCAGCCAGCTGCTGGGAATGCTTGGCGCCCACGAAGGTTTCGCTGGTGAAATCCAGGACTTTCACCTCGAACTTGCCGGTAATGTGTCTCTCTTCATTACCTTTCACCCAGGTTTTTGCATTGCTGTCGGTTGAAAAAACCAGGCTCTGCCCGAGGATGAAGTACGATTCATGGCTGGGCGACCGGATCTTGATGGTGCCCGCCTCGGCATCCATCACGATCTCGTTACCATAATGATCCCTGACCTGGATGCCCTGATCGTTGTTCATCAGGATCTCGTTGCCGGAAGGCTGGGTGATGTGGATGATCGGGACGCTCGCACCGTCCAGGTTGATCTTGTTCTCGACGTGATCGGTGATCACGCTGTTATCGATCGTGCCTGACCAGAGCTTGTCCGGGAGATTGTCGGCGTTGTATACCCGGCCGGTGATGATCGGCTGGTCCGGGTCCCCCTCGAGGAAACTGACGATCACCTCGTGCCCGATGTGCGGCGGGAAATAACTGCCCCAGCCGGAACCGGCCGAGTTCTGCGCCACCCGCACCCAGCAGGCATTGCCACCGGAATCCTGACCCTCACGGTCCCAGAAGAACTGTACCTTGACACGTCCGTATTTCTCCGGGTCAGGCCCGGCGTCGATGACCACCGCAGTCTGCGGCCCCTGCATGACCGGCTTTGGTGTCACCCGGGCGGGTCTGAACGGTGTCTTGCCGTCAATCACCGTGAACCGGCATTCGTATGCAGCATCACTGCCCTCATGGAGTGACTGTGAAATATCGTAGGCCGTACCGATGACAAGGTGTTCCTTGTTCTGGTCCTTGCGGGGATAATTATCGAACTTGAAGAGACCGCCGATGGCCATGGTTCTCAGCCGCGTCACGCCTTCCGCCTGGGTGTGCCGGACGTGCAGTTCCTGGATGCGGATGTCAGCGTACTCCCCTTTGGTGCCTTCGAAACGACCCGCATACTCGCCCGGATAGTCGTAGATTTCGTATTCCGATCCCGCATGCTTTTCCTGCTTCTGCTCCCGCACCCTGAGCACGGCCTTGGGACGCTTGTAGTCATAGTCGTTTGATGCAAAGGCGCCCGGTTGCACTTCAGCGTGTACCGACCACTGCGAGATATCTCCATCGGTACTGTTTTTATCCGAGTAAAACATCAGGGCCTTGTCCCGGATCGACTTGTGTGCACTGCCGGAATCAGCCAGTACGAGGCTGTGTTTGTTATCTTCATGGGTGAAGTAATAGTAGATACCTTCCTCTTCCATGAGCCGGCTGATGAAGTTGAAGTCAGTTTCGCGATATTGGATGCAATAGGCCCAGTCCTTGTGGGGTTCATTCAGCTTGTCTTCCACGTCGGGGAAGCCGTGTTCACTGAATATCTTCTTGATGATCTTCGGTACCGATTCGTCCTGGAAGATGCGGCAATCAGCAGTATGCTTGAGGAACCATAACCACGGCCGCAAGGTGAGGCTGTAGGACGCCCCCACATTCGGGATGCGTTCGCCAAGGGAGAATGAACTGACAATCCCGTTGAAATAGCGCGTCTCTCCACCACCGAGGGAATAATGCAATGTCACGTTCTCGCCAAGAATATCGTCGATATTGATTTCCGGGTTCTCGGATGTCACATCGAGATCAAACTGGAACAACCGCCCCAGTGCCTCATGTCCCTTCATCTGCGATACAAAGAATTTGTCCTTGAGCGGCGTTTTCAGAACAAGGGTATGCTTGGTGGCCATGGAGTATTCCTTCCTGATCGATCAGGGTGAGTCATCTATTATTAATATTTAATTATATTATCAAGGGAATCTTCTGCCGGTCGTAAATCTGGCAATCGTGCGTAGCGTAGCGTAGATAATTACCTGATGATTATAGGCTAACAGACCGAATAATGAAGTAATTAATCTCCCACGGGCAAGCGTCCCCCTCACTGAAAGCACCTCCGCGCCAGAACAGGCAGCCACAGGATACCTGCTGATGGCCTGGCTGATCGGTCGTAGCGGGTGCTCATGCATTGCGTCGTACTGATACGGATACGCAACCGGGCAGCGCTCACTCTGCAAACCGGAACCACGCCTGCTGCCAGGGACCCCGGTAACGGTGCCGTCGGGAATTACGGGCCTGCCGCCGTCCTTCCTGAATCCCGCTACAGGCGTGACCTGCCGTCCCTGCCGGTTCCCGGAATCAGCCAAAGTCGTAGGCAAACTGTCCGTCGCGCACGGAAACCCTGACGCTCCCAGGCAGGTTGCCTTCCATCATCCTCGTCAGGAATTCCTGGCTGATTTCCGGTAATACCGTGTTGGTCAGTATCGCATCGATCATGCGGCCGCCGCTTTCCAGTTCGGTACAGCGGTCGGCGATGAGTTTGATCACGTCATCGTCATAGCTGAACGGAATGCCGTGATTTTCCATGATCCGCTTCTCGATGCGGCCCAGCTGCAGTCTCGCGATTGCGGCAATCATTTCGTCGCTGAGCGGGTAGTACGGAATCACCACTAGACGACCCAGCAGTGCCGGCGGGAAGACCTTCAGCAGTGGCTCGCGCAGGGCCTTGGCGATACCTTCCGGATCCGGCATCAGATCGGGATCCTTGCACAGGTTACTGATCAGGTCGGTACCGGCATTTGTCGTCAGCAGGATCAGGGTGTTCTTGAAGTCGATCACCCGGCCTTCGCCGTCTTCCATCCAGCCCTTGTCGAACACCTGGAAGAAGATCTCGTGCACGTCCGGGTGGGCCTTCTCTACCTCGTCCAGCAGCACCACGCTGTAGGGCCGGCGCCGTACCGCCTCGGTCAGCACGCCGCCCTCGCCGTATCCCACGTAACCCGGCGGTGCGCCCTTGAGCGTCGAAACGGTGTGTGCCTCCTGGTACTCGCTCATATTGATGGTAATCACATTCTGCTCACCGCCATAAAGGCTTTCGGCCAGCGCCAGTGCGGTTTCGGTCTTGCCGACACCGGACGTGCCGGCCAGCATGAAGACGCCAATCGGCTTGTTCGGGTTATCGAGACTGGCGCGTGAGGTCTGTATACGCTTTGCGATCATATCCAGTGCGTGGCGCTGGCCGATGATGCGCTGTTCCAGCGAGTCGGCAAGATGGAGTATCGTCTCGACCTCGTTCCTGACCATGCGTCCGACCGGTATACCGGTCCAGTCCTGCACCACGGAAGCCACGGCCTGGTGATCCACGGTCGGCAGGATCAACGGCGACTCGCCCTGTAATTCGTGCAGTTTCTCCTGCAGTTCCTTCAACCGGGCAAGCAACGCTGCACGTTCGCTGTCGCTCAGCGCGGCTCCATCCGTAGCCCCGGGATTCGCCGTCTCGACCGCGACACTTCCGGCCTTTTCGTCCGCCGCTTTTTCCAGCTCGCTGTCGGTACCTTCCACCTTGCCGATGACACCACGCAGCTTGCCACGGATATCCAGGAGCTGGTCAACCAGTTCCTTCTCCGCATTCCAGCGACCTTCCAGTTCTTCCAGCCGCGAATGTTCCTCGGCCAGCCTGGCGTCTACGACAGTTCTCCGTGCTCCGGTATCGACACCGACTGCGGATTCGCGGTCAATGATTCCCAGCTCGGTTTCCAGCCCCTGGATACGCCGTCGGCAGTCCTCGACCTCGGCCGGCACCGTGTGCAGGCTGATGGCCACCCGGGCGCAGGCCGTATCCAGCAGGCTGACGGATTTGTCCGGCAGCTGACGCGCCGGTATGTAACGGTGCGACAGCTTGACAGAGGCCTCCAGCGCTTCATCGAGCAACTGCACCTTGTGGTGCTTTTCCATCGTACTGGCCACACCCCGCATCATCAGAATCGCCTTTTCCTCGGAAGGTTCGGGGACCTGCACCACCTGGAACCGGCGCGTCAGCGCCGGGTCCTTTTCAATATGCTTCTTGTACTCCGCCCAGGTGGTCGCCGCCACGGTACGCAGCGTGCCACGTGCCAGCGCCGGCTTGAGCAGGTTGGCGGCATCGCCGGTACCCGCCGCTCCGCCGGCGCCAACCAGTGTGTGCGCCTCGTCGATGAACATGATGATCGGTTTCTCTGAGGACTGTACCTCCTCGATCACCTGTTTCAGGCGGTTCTCGAACTCGCCCTTCATGCTCGCGCCGGCCTGCAACAGGCCCACATCCAGTGAACGCAGGGTGACGTCCCGCAGGGGCGGCGGCACGTCTCCGGCAACGATGCGCTGGGCGAAACCCTCGACCACCGCAGTCTTGCCGACTCCCGCCTCGCCGGTGAGTATCGGGTTGTTCTGGCGCCGGCGCATCAGGATGTCGATGATCTGGCGGATCTCCCCGTCCCGTCCGACGATGGGATCCATCTTTCCGGAACGTGCTTCCTCGGTAAGATCCACGGTGAACCGCCGTAGCGCCTCCTGCTTGCCCATCTGGGCAGGTGGCAATGCGCCGCTGGCTTCCCCCGGTGCAGCACCACCGCCGGTCTGGAATCCATCGGTTGCGATCAATCCCTCTTCGGGTGAGCCCGCCACCACTTCACTGAAACGGTCTGACAGGGTGTCGTACTTGATCTTTTCGAACTCCTTCGAGATGGCACCGAGTTCGTTACGCAGGGAACGGGTCTTGACGATGCCGACGATGAGGTGACCGGTACGGACCTGGGATTCACCGAACAGCAGACTGCCGTAGACCCAGGCTCGTTCGACCGCCTCTTCGATATGGGCAGACAGGTCGGAGATCGTGGTGGATCCACGTGGCAGACTGTCCAGCGCATCGGTCATATCTCGAACCAGTGTCGCCGGGTTGATATTGAACTGCTTGACGATGTGGTGCAGGTCGGAATCCTGCAACTGCAGAATCTGGTGCAGCCAGTGCACCAGTTCCACGTAAGGATTACCCCGCATCTTGCAGAATACGGTGGCGCTCTCGATCGCCTTGTAGGCGACCTTGTTCAGCTTGCCAAACAGCGCGGTGCGGCTGATTTCAGACATCTCTGACTCCTGTTATCTTTATGTTGGTTTACTCAAATCACTTCCTGCATCGGATCCAGGTACAGCTGACCGGGGTCCTGGTCGGGTATCCGGTCTGAAAGCCACGATGTCCAGCCCAGCTGCCCGAACACACCCACAACCGTGGGCCTGACCTGTTCCCTTTTCAGAATCAGGTGCACGTCCCAGTTGTACTCATCGCAGGTGTAGTTCCTGACGATGGCGATCAGCCGGATCAGGCTGCTGCCTCCGGGCAGCAGCCGCTGGTAGTCGTCCAGGTCAAGCGGGCCGAATGTCAACCGGAACTTGTGCTGGCATTCCCAGACACGGGCACCCAGGGTCGATGTCCTGCCCAGCGAACAGGTCTCCATGGACAGGCCCAGACGCATCTGTAACTTGCGCGGCATATCGAGCCATTCACCGACGAACTGGGTCAGCGTCACGGGCACATGAAAATAACTCGACAGGATCGCCAGCAAACCCTCCGCATTCCGGGCCTGCGCGGACAGGCGTCCGGCAAAATGCAGCTTGGCGAAATCCGGCATGGCATCCCTGTCGCGCAGAGCCGGCGTACCGATCCCCAGCTGGGGCGCAACCAGGTCCGAGAACCGGTCGTTATCCAGGCGGTCCAGTCCTACCGTCGGCTCGGCATCCGCCCAGGCACGGAAAAAGAGCGACAGCAACCGGTGATGGAACACGTCGGCAAATCGCGCCAGTGTAGGATCACCGTTGTTCCTCAGCCGGCCTCGCGCATACTCGGTAAGATGCAGCGGTAACGCACCGTTCGGTCCGAACAGGCCGAAAAACAGCACGCTCAGCCGTGGCGGGAATCCCTTGTTCGACAGGGTCAGGGCCGACAGGGTCGAAGGCGCAAAGGCCATGGACGGTTCCTGTCCGAAACGTACCGGGTCTTCCACGGGCCGGCTCGACAACCCGATCCGTGCCTTGTCAGGATAGGCGCACTCGATCCGGCGCAGGGCGTTGTAGAACCCGAAACTCCAGGGCGCCGCACTCAGCCTGCCGAGCAGTGTCAGACCAGATGTCGATGCCCGGCTCTCACTGGCCATCGCATTACCTCCCCGCGTTCTACCGTCGTCACCAGGGTCTCGGTGAAGGAGTTGATGGATACGTAACGGGCGAAGAACTGTTCCATGATGGCCCCGATCAGAAACACCCCCGTACCCTTGAACGCCGACTCATCCAGAGACAGCGTGATTTCCAGGCCACGGCCGAACGCGATCGGACCCGGCACGGGAATACGCCGCGTAACCTGCCTGGATTGCACCGATTTGATTCCCTCGACCTGTTTCTTCACCCCGGCACCGGAAAGATCAGCATAAAGTGACAGCATCTCCCTGAGTGCCGCTGCACCCTGTCGATCATCGGTATCGCTCAGCGAAAGATAGTTGAGCGACAAATGACTGATCAGGCGCCAGGCAACCTCGCCCTGCATGTGCGCCAGCGATGGCCGCGGCCGGGTAGGACCGACGATACAGCGTACTGATTCAACCGGTGCACTGATGTCCAGAGTCAGGTCGGTCCGGCCGCGACCTACCGGCATCTGCAGGGGCAGGTCACGGTTGGTGCAGAGTGTTTGCACGGACAGCTGTTTGAGATTGCTGGAATACGGTGCCTGCCTGGCATCCACCAGCGATACGTATGTTTCACTGCCGATGTAGCTGGAACGGGGCCCGCGCCGCTTCTGCGTCGAAGACAGGACCCGGCGCTCCCGCCGCAAGGTGTAGAATGCCATGTGGTCACTGTAATGACTCAGGTCGTTGCAGGCATAGAAAGGCAGGAATTCCTGCTCATCCTCGGCACTGCTCCCGTGCCCGGTTACACCGGTGACCTGAAACACCTCGTAGTCCAGCGGCCGGGTGCGGTCCGGAATGACATGATATTCGGTGTCCCGGTCAACGAGATGAATGCGATCGGCACGCTTGGGAAACAGGTTGATTGCCGGCGCACAGAATAACGCAAAATTCGCCGTGCTGACCTTGTTTTCCAGTTCCGGGTCCAGGCGGTCGAACAGCGTAACCAGCTCGATTTCCTCGCCCTCGCACCGGGAAAACGGTTCCTGCAATCCGGTGAAGTCCAGAAACAGAAAGCGCTCGGGAAAGGCGAAATATTCCTGCACCAGCCGGTAGCCACTGAACGAGCGCGGCCCATGCGGCAGCAGGACTTCATCGTCTGCAAAGCCGACCTGCCGGATCGATGCCGCATCCAGCACGTGGTGCCACGGGGCGGGGCGTTTGGCGGGCCGTACGACGACAGCACGCGCATTTCCGATGAACTGTTCGTAAAGCTGCATGGGCTGTTCATCCTGCCCGCGCAGATAGACCGACAGACGGTCCAGGCCGATTTCCTGCAACTTTTGCCCGCCGGTCGCCCGGATCCGGAGCCGGATACCCGCCTTGAGCTTCAGATCCGCCGGCAGGCTGGCCCCGGAGACCACCCCCAGGTTGGTGAAGTATTCCGCTTCCACAATCTCCAGCGGCCAGAGAGTCACAGCGTGCGCCGTGCGGTACTCGCAGGGTGTCTGCTCTCCTTTCCCGAGGACACTCCGCAGGCCGGTATCTCTTGGTATCGTGACGCCTTCGGCCAGCGCACCTTCAGCCGCTACGGGCTGGAACTGCACGATGGTCATGGAGGGAATCGGTACCAGGTAGTGCGGATAGATGATTTCCAGCAGGTGCTGGGTGAAATCCGGGTAGCGTGCGTCGATCTTGAGTTGCACACGTGCCGCCAGCAGTCCGAACCCCTCCAGCAGCCGTTCCACGTAGGGATCGGCGCAGTCAAAGCCTTCCAGTCCCAGGCGGCCGGCAATCTTGGGAAATTCACGGGCAAACTCGCCGCCCATCTCGCGAATGTACTGCAATTCGCGGTTATAGTACTTGAGCAGTAACGGATCCATCGCGCTTACCGCCCGGCGGACTCGGAAAGACTGACCGTTCCGGTACCCAGGTCCACTTCCGTCTTGAGATACAGGCGTTCGGGGACCGGTTCCGCCCACATGTCGAATTCGATCTCGAAATGCAGGGCCCGTGAGGACATTTCGTCACTGGTTGACACGTGAACCTGCAGGGTGTTTCCCAGTATCCGCGGTTCGTAGCGCAGGATGGACTCCCTGACAGTGCGCATGATCAGATCCGTATCGGCTCCCGCCACCCACTTCCCGGTCAGATCCGGCATGCCGTAATTGAGTACGGATTCGGCCACCAGCGGGTAATCCGACAGGTCCTGCACATCGTTGAGGTTCCCGGTATTCATCAGCCACGCAAGATCCCGTTTCACGGACTCGCGCAATCGGCGCACCGACAGCACGCGCTTGTCACGTGATTCCTGTGTCA
The DNA here is from genome assembly GCA_964564245.1 of uncultured Ectothiorhodospiraceae bacterium. Taxonomy (GTDB): domain Bacteria; phylum Pseudomonadota; class Gammaproteobacteria; order UBA9214; family UBA9214; genus UBA9214. Next base: position 30,132 of record CAZMAK010000014.1, read on the forward strand.
CTCCGGGATCATCATCGGTCAACCGGTCCAGCAAGGAAGGTTGCAACCGTTCCTGCGTTTCCAGCTCCGCCATCGACGATCACTCCTGCTGCTGTTCTGCGGCCGTTGCGGCCCAGTCCGGCTGCCCGGTGCTGCTGTCCCTGTTGTCCAGAACAATCTCGCGCAGTTCCAGCAAGGGATATTCGTTCTCGTCCGTCACCAGCATGCGCTGCCCGATGCCCGTGTATTCATCGTCTGCGGCCTGCTCCCAGTCTGTCTTGCGCGAGAGACGAATGGCGTTGTCCTCGCTGGATTCGGATCCGGGGTAACGTGCCGGAATCAGGCCGACGGCCTGCCCGCCGTTCGCCCACGTAAACTCGGCGGCCATCCAGACCAGGTCCCGCAGGTCCTCGGGCGGTGTGAGCTGGATACGCTGGATGTGCTGGAACGGAACCCAGTAGTATTTGCCATTGAGGACGACTTCCAGAAACGGGCCGATCCGGGGATCGGCATCGGCAATCCACGCAAACGGGTGACCGTCCACATTACCGCTGGACACCGCCGCCGACTCGAAGGCCCGCTCGCGCAGGGCACTTGCACGGGCATGGTCATTCGCGGCCGAAGCCTGCAGGGCCTGCAGGGCAAGCGCTACCCACTCCTCGGGATCACCGAAAATGAGCGGGGAGCGTTTGCCCTGGAACACCTCGCGGCGTAACACCTCGCAGCGCAGGGCCTCGCGATAGGTCTGCACCATGGGGAGCGTGGCGGCGTCGAGCTCACCCGCCACTTCAAGCTGGGTCAGTGCGCGCCCCCACTCGCCCAGCACGGCCAACAACTGGAACAGGAACACCCGCCGCTTTGCATCGGCGGGGTTGGCTCGCACCTGATCCTGCAGTTCCTGCAAGGCATCCTGCAGATTACCTTCCTGCAGGCTCTTCTCGGCCTGTACCGCAATACCGCTCAACCAGGGAACTCCTGGCCCGGCGAGGCCTCCGCCCTGTTGCGGTTATTCATGCGCCCTGGTGTGCCACTGGTATTCGATGCCTGCATTCTTCTCGCCGTTGAACTGCACGGTGCATGATCCATAGCCGACCTGGATGGTGGTCGAGGAAACCACGTTCCCGCTTTCTTCCTGCAACTGGGTATTGACACTGATGATCCGGGCATCTTCCAGTGTCAAGTCAATACCAAGTACTTTCCCTGACTTCACCTGCATACGCCAGTGCGCATTTACCGTTGTATCCTTGTTCGTGAACATGTACTGGTACACGGTTGCCAGGTTGCCGTCCTGCTTGACGCTGAACGTAAACGGATTACTGTTGGCCTTCGCTCGCGGCAACAGGGTGGTTGGATCCACTGATGCATTGCCGCCAAACCCGAAAGATATGGCATCAAAGAAACCGGCGTGATCCTTGTCTTCGGCATCCGCCTCGATCCCGTCAATTTTTACGAATAGTGCTCCAGCCATAACCTGTCTCCTCTTTTGGTGGTATTAATAACGCCTCAACAACGCTTTACGAGCAATCACGACTTGGCGGAAGGAAGCTTGGACACCAGCCGCAACGATACTGAGAGCCCTTCGAGCTGATAATGCGGCCTCAGAAAGAACTTGGAAGAGTAGTAGCCCGGATTGCCTTCCACCTCCTCGACCACGACTTCAGCGGCAGCCAGCGGGCGGCGCGCCTTGACGGACTCGGAGGAATTGGCCGGATCGCCGTCCACATACTGGCTGATCCACTTGTTCAGCCAGCGCTCCATTTCGTCGCGCTCCTTGAAGGAACCGATCTTGTCGCGCACGATACACTTCAGGTAATGCGCAAACCGGCAACTGGCAAACAGGTACGGCAAGCGCGCCGCCAGGTTGGCATTGGCGGTGGCATCCGGGTCGTCATACTCGGCCGGTTTCTGCAGTGACTGGGCGCCGATGAAGGCCGCGAAGTCCGAGTTCTTCTTGTGAATGAGCGGCATGAAGCCGTTCTTGGCCAGTTCCGCCTCACGCCGGTCACTGATGGCGATCTCGGTGGGGCACTTCATGTCCACGCCGCCGTCATCAGTCGGGAAGGTATGGGTCGGCAACCCCTCCACGGCACCGCCGGATTCGATACCCCGGATCCGCGAACACCACCCGTATTCCTTGAAGGAGCGGTTGATGTTGACGGCCATGGCATAGGCGGCGTTGGCCCAGGTGTACTTGTTGTGATCCGCCCCCTCGGTATCCTCCTCGAAGTCGAATTCCTCGACCGGATCGGTCTTGCTGCCATAGGGAAGACGGGACAGAAAACGCGGCATGGCCAGCCCGACATAACGGGAGTCTTCCGATTCGCGCAACGAGCGCCAGGCGGCGTATTCCGGAGTCTGGAAGATCTTGGTCAGGTCGCGCGGATTGCTCAGCTCCTGCCAGGATTCCATCTGCATCAGTGACGGACTGGCTGCGGCGACAAACGGGGCATGTGCCGCTGCGGAAACCTGTGCAATTTCACCCAGCAACTCGACATCCGGCGGACTGTGGTCGAAGTAGTAATCGCCCACCAGGCAGCCATAGGGCTCGCCGCCGAACTGGCCATATTCCTCTTCATACATCTTCTTGAAGATCGGGCTCTGGTCCCAGGCGGTGCCCTTGAACTTCTTCAGGGTCTTGCTCAGGTCCTTCTTGGAAATGTTCATGACCCGGATCTTGAGCATTTCATCGGTTTCGGTGTTGTTTACCAGATAGTGCAATCCACGCCATGCGCCTTCCAGCTTCTGGAATTCCGCGTTGTGGATGATGAGGTTGACCTGCTCGGTCAGTTTCTGGTCGATTTCCGCGATCATGGCCTCGATGGTGGCGATGACGTCCTCGGAGATGACGGCGGTTTCCCGCAGCGCCTCTTCCGCAAGGGTCGCCACGGCGGAAGCAATCGCCTCCTTGGACCGATCGGACTTGGGCTTGAATTCCTTGTCGAGCAGCGCAGCAAAATCGCTGGCTTCCAGTGTACCCGCCTCGGCCTGTGCCCCGCCTTCAGTTTGTGTCTCAGCCATTACTTACCCCTCCTCGCCGCCTTCGGACGCCTTTTCGCCACCGTCATCGGGCTTGGGCGCCGATACCAGTGATTGCAGTAACGCCGGATCTTCCAGCGCCTTCTTGATCAACTCCTCCGCACCGGACTTCCCGTCCATATAGGTGATCAGGTTGGCGAGCTGGGTGCGTGTCTGCAGCAACTTGTTCAGGGCACCCACCTTGCGGGCGACGGCGGCAGGCGAGAAATCATCCATGCTGTCGAACGAGATATCGACATTCATTTCGCCTTCACCGGTCAGCGTGTTGGGTACACGGAATGCCACCCTGGGCTTCATGGCCTTGAGACGGTCATCGAAATTATCGACATCGATTTCCAGTGCCTTGCGGTCGGCAACCGGCGGCAACGCCTCCGACGGGTTGCCGGACAGGTCCGCCATTACCCCCATGACAAACGGCAGCTGGATCTTCTTCTCCGCGCCGTATACCTCGACGTCATATTCGATCTGCACACGCGGAGCCCTGTTTCGTGCAATGAACTTCTGGCTGCTCTGTTTTGCCATGTCGATTCTCCTGGTCAACACCCATGCCTGTGACAGGACATGAATACATTAGCTGATTACGTCATTCCTCGCTGATTCCGCCGATGGAGGCCGCCTGTGACACACCATTCGGTGCCATGTCTTTCAGTATCTCAATGAATTTCATGGATACCAGGCGCTTGGCACGGTTCATCAACATCGGAACCGGGCTGGACGGTTCGTTTTTCTCGAAATACTGGCTGATCTTGTCCATCATCCGTACGGCATCCTCCCGGCTGGTGATCTCGCCGCTCACCGGCCTGGACGGCGCGCCTCCCGACTGGGCTGCTCCAGCAACCGGGGCGGCGCCAGACTCGGGTTGCGCCACATGACTGCCCAGGATCGACTGCATCTGTTTCAGCATGTCCTGCAGGCCGGACAGATCGGGGGCCTGTGCGGCACCAACCTGCTCCATGAGGATGGCATCGATTGCCGCCAGATCACCCAGGCCACGGGTTACCTGATCGGCAGTTGCCTGTAGTTCACCGGCATCCGCATCCATGAACGCCGCGTTGATCGTCGCCTGGTCCGGGACGGTTCCCTCCTCGTTGGCCGCTGCAGTCAGCTCGCCACCCGCGATCAGGATCTGGCGCAAGCCGAAACGTCCCAGCGCGCGCGAGCTGACCAGCACTGCTTCCTGGACTGCCGCCAGGGTGGCATCATGATCACACAGGGTGGCGATGGTGTTGACCCGGAACGTGGGATCGTTGTCGTCATCGGGGTCGAGCTGGGGATGCACACAGGTCCAGTAACGTTCGACCAGGCCGCGCACCAGGGACAGCCCGTCGGCAAACCCGGCCAGCCCATCCGTGCTGAGCAGGGCGCGGGTCAGGTAAACCGCCACGCGCAGGTCGAGGGTACGCTCCAGCAGTGCCTGGGAACGGTTCCGGACATCACGCCAGTCCGGTGGCTCGGCTGCCACCACGGCATCTCCCAGGGACTGTTCCTCTTTGCCCCGGTAGGCACGCTCCAGTTCCCCAAATGCCGGGTCGTACTCAAGATTATCGCCGCAAGGAGATTCCGGCGAGAGGTCCTTCAATAACCCGTTGATGTCGATCACACTCATTTTTGCTTGTTATAAGGCCCGGCGCAGACTCCCCTGGTTTCAGGTCGTCCTGCCGCTGCCCCCCGATGGATTCGCATTATGTATCAGACTACTGTAATAAATAGCTGAAACGCATTGAATCTTCAACTTGTTATTTTCCACACTCGCCACCCCACGCCCGGACAGGCCTGCCTAGAAGACCTGTTTCGAGGGTGGCATGTCATCCAGGTACAGCGAGACCTGCCGGAATCCTGACAGTAACTGCCAGCCACGCAGGGTATTCACGAGCAACGTGGCATCCGGCACCAGGTCATCCTTCCGGCTCAGTTCATCCTCCAGCTGGTCAGGCGGCAACAGCAGCCCGGGTTCGACCACACCGAACAGGTTCAGGTCTTCGGAGAACAGGGACCAGTCGACGTAACCGATCTCCTTCAGGCTGAGGCTGGAATTCTGGCCAGCGGCATTCTGTGCAGCGGACCGCCGTGCATTGTCCACACCCACGTTTGAAACCAGGTCGGTCACCAGGTTGAGGTCCTCGATGAAGGCCGGTCCGACACCCGCAGTCAGGTGAATCGAGCCACTTTGCGGCACATCAAATACGATGCGGTTGTCTGCATCCGCGCCGATCCTGCCGCCTGCATCCAGTGTCGCACTGTTGGTCACGATATTGGTTGAATTGCCGTTTGCACTCAGGATATCCGCATCTACCCCGGATGCGGTCAGCGCCACGGCATTGCCGGTCGCATCGATCAGGCCGAGATTGATATCGCCGGTGTTGGTCACCGTGACATCACCCACCAGATTGGTGATATCCGTGATGCCCAGGGTTCCGGAATTGTTCAGTACCACGTTTCCGGATGTCGTGTTGGTCGCCGAGAAGCTGGCCACGGTGTTGTTACCATCCAGTACCGTACCGCCGTCGGAACTGGTCGCCAGGCTCGCCGCATTGACACCGGTTCCCGTCTGCTGGTCAATGGCACCCCCGGCCACGATATCGAAGGTGTTGTTACCCACATCAACATCCGCCAGGGTGACGCCATCCGCCTCGTTGATGAAGGCATCACCGCTTGATCCGGTGATACCCAGCGTCGCGACATCGGTATCCAGACGATTCCCGGAAGAACCGATGCTGGTTGCGCCATTGATGGTCAGGCTGTTCGCACCAAGGCTGGCGCCGGCTTCATCCGTTACCGTTTCGGCGGTCAGGCTGATGTCTCCCGTGGAGGCAATCACCTCGCCCGCCTTGACGGTCACGGTATCCTGATCCGCTCCGCCATCAACGGTGAGGTCACCGGTGATGCCGGCATACAGGTTGAAGTTGTCGTTGCCAGCACCACCCAGCAGGTCGGCCGTCACGTCCGAGTTGACATTGAAGACATCGGCACCTGCATTGCCCGACACCGTGCCGGTCACATCCGCGCCCAGATTGAACGTGTCGGCAGCCGTGCCGCCGGTCAGGTTTTCCATCGACGCAAATGCAACCGTGGTATTGAGCGTACCGGTATCCGGCGAGGTGATATCCCAGGTATTGGTTGCGTCGGGACCCGTCAACGTGTCGGTCCCGCCATCTCCCTGCAGATCCAGGGTCAGGCCGGTCATCGTTACATTGAAGGCGTCATCACCGGTATTGCCCGACACCGTCCCGCTCACGTCCGCACCCAGGTTGAACGTGTCCACCGACG
>CAZMAK010000015.1:0-32216 GCA_964564245.1 uncultured Ectothiorhodospiraceae bacterium
ATCCAGGAGGCGCTGATCGGTGTGCTGTTCGTGGTCGCCGCCTGCATCGGCATCCTGCTGCTGGCGCACAACCCCGAGGGCGGCGAACACCTGCGCGACCTGCTGGTCGGCCAGATCCTGTGGGCGGACTACCAGGCGCTGCTGGTACCCGGGCTGCTGTATGGCGCGATCCTCATCGCCTGGTACCTGCTGCCCTTGCGCAATCATCCACTGGTGTTCTACCCGCTGTTCGCGGTCACGGTCACCGTGTCGGTGCAGCTGGTGGGTGTCTACCTGGTCTTCGCCAGCCTGATCCTGCCGGCGATTGCCGCGCGCCGGCGCGACGGCCATGACGGCCTGTGGCTGGGATACCTGCTGGGTGCCAGCGGCTATGGCCTCGGCCTGCTGCTGTCACTGGTATTCGACCTGCCGGCCGGGGCGCTGATCGTGTGCAGCCTGCTGGTGTGTGTGCTGCCGTGGATGATTGCGCATCGTACCGTCAGGCAGCATCCACCGGCGTAGGGGCCGCCCTGGCGGCGAAGCGTCTGGGCGGTGGATATTCCTTTGCCTGCAGCAGCAAGGTGCGCACCGGGACCCCGCCCCGGTCAGCGTATCGGCCAGCTGCAGGGTCCGGCACGCGTATGCAGGGCTGCCAGCAGGGCCAGATCGCCCGGCGCGTTGATGTTGGCGATTCCGTCCAGTCCGGGAAACACCACCGCCTGCGCATCGAGCTGTCGTAACCAGTCTCCCAGCCTGCGCCCCCCGGCAGCCAGGAAGCGGCGCAAATCGTCACGGCAGTCGCGTCGCAACAGCGCGTACACCGGGTGCGCGCGCTGACCATCGTGCGCAAAGACGGCCCGGTACGGGCCATGCTGAAGCGCGGATGACATGCGTGTGACGTAGTGCGGCGGCAGGGCCGGCGTATCGCAGGGCACATACACCACCTGGTCATGCCGTGCCTGTTCCAGCCCGGTGAGCATGCCGGCCAGTGGCCCGAGATACCCCGGCAGGCAATCCGGGTACACCGGGCAACCGAATTGCGCATAGCGCGCGATATTGCGATTGGCGTTGATCACCAGTTCATCGACCTGTGGCGCCAGCGCCTCGACCAGCGACTCGACCAGCGTACTGCCGCGCACCTCGATCAGCCCCTTGTCCTGTCCGCCCAGGCGGCGGCCGAGTCCCCCGGCGAGAATCACGCCGCTGATCGACGGAGCTGGCACGTTCATGGCATTGCCAGCCGGTACAGCAGCCACAGATTGAGCAGCAGCAGCAATCCTGCAATACCCTGCCAGAACAGTAACGGATTGCGCTCGATCAGTGGTTCCGTGCGGCGTGTGGCAAACTCCGGGTTGGGATGCGAAAGATCGTGAACGAACTCGGACAGCAGGCTGTAGCGGCGCCCCCGCTCGATCATCACGGCCTTTTCCAGCGCGCAATCGATCCATGGCGGAATGGCGGGACTGGCCTGTGCCGCCGTGATGTATTGCGCCCGGCGCAACTTGCGCGCCGTCAGCTCCTGCCTGCCGTAGGGGAGGCGGCCGGTGAGCATCTCGTAGGCGATCACCCCGAGTGAATAGATGTCCGCGACGCTGGTGCCCTGCAGACCCTGCAGGTATTCCGGCGCAGTGTAGTTGCGTGTCCCGAGCAGGTTGTCACGCTCCAGCGGCGTACTGATCTCCTCGATGCCGGCAATACGCGTGGAACCGAAGTCGATGATCTTCACCGTGCCGTGGCGATCGATCATGATGTTTTCCGGCTTCAGGTCCTGGTGCACCATCTCCAGCCGGTGAAAGGCGCGCAGCCCGGCGGCGATCTGCGTCACGATCTCGCGGACGTCCTCCAGCGCCGGGTGCGGGTTGTCGTTCATCCACTGGCGCAGGGTCCAGCCGTCGATGAACTCGGTCACGTAGTACAGGCACTGGCGGCGGCCATGCGGTTCCAGCACTTTCATCACATGCTGGTTGCGGATGCGCCGTCCGGCCCATTCCTCATGCAGAAATCCCTCGATGTATTCCGCATCATCGCTGTAATTGACCGACGGCGTTTTCAGGATCACCCGGTGATCGGTGCGGCTGTCGATGGCCAGGTACACCTGGGTCCGCTTGCTGGCATGCAGCTCGCGCACGACCCGGTAGCCGTCCAGCACCATGCCGGGCTGCAACGGAGGCGGAAACGGCAGCTCGGCAAACTTCCGGTAGAACTCGTGTTCGTCACGGTCCGGCAACTGCTCGATCTTCAGCACCTGGCAGCTGATATTGTCGTTGCTGCCCGCTGCCAGCGCCCGGTCCACGATCTGCTGCGACGCCGTTTGTGGCTGCAGGCTGTTGCTGTAGAGATATTCCGCCAGCACGGCGTCATCGAGATAATCGTGCACACCGTCGGTCGTGAGCAGAAAAATATCGCCGGGCTCGACCGCAACCGTGCGGTAATCGATCTCCATGTTCAGCTCAATGCCCATGGCACGGCTCAGCACGTTCTTGTCGGTGCCGACCATCACGCGGTGATCACGGGTCAGGCACTCGATGCGACCCTGGCGCATGCGGTAAATGCGCGTGTCGCCGACGTGGAACAGGTGCGCAGTAGCCGACTTGACGACCAGCACGCTGAGCGTGGTGACCATGGCGTGTGTGGAATCGTATTCGCGGTGGCCCTGTCCGTACAGCCAGCGGTTCAGCGCGCTCAGCACCTTGGCGCCGGCCGTCGCCGTGCTCCACGACTCCGGTGTGGAGAAATAGTCTGCCAGAAATCCGCTGACGCAGGCCTCGGCCGCCGCCTTGCCGGCCTCGCTGCCACTCATGCCGTCGGCCATGACGGCGGCGAGGCCCCGCGTGCGCAACAGCGCGGCATCCGGTACCCGGATGCCGCAGGCATCGTCGTTGCTCTCTTTTACACCGGAAATGCTGTATTGCCCGGCGGCGATTTTCAGGGTGGCGGACATGGTCCTGTGGGGTCAGATCCCGGTTTCTCCTGGTATTCCGGAAGGCGTGTAAATCATCAATTATGGATTACACCGTAATCAGCACCCTCCGGCAAAGAGAATACCGGGAAAAACCGGAATCTGACTCCGGTTCCCCGGTTTGCTTCAGGTCACCTCGATCATCTGCACGGTACCATCCGGCAGCACTTCGGCCATGTGGCCCTCCGGTTCTTCCAGCATCAGCGCCACGGCCGCGATGGCGACCACGGCGGCCGCCGCGATCACCGTGAAGAACGCCTGCGGCGAGACGAACGACAGCACGGTCAGGAAACTCACCGCACCGACGTTGCCGTAAGCACCCGCCATGCCGGCGACCTGTCCGGTGAGACGGCGCTTGACCAGCGGCACCATGGCGAACACGGCACCCTCGCCCGACTGCACGAAGAACGAACACAGCATGGTCATTGCGACGGCCACGCCCAGTGACCAGCTCGAATCGATCCGGCCCATCACGAAGTACCCGGCCGCGAGCCCTGCCAGCAGTACCAGCAGGGATTTCTTGCGCCCGAACCGGTCACTGATCAGGCCACCGCCCGGACGGGCCACCAGGTTCATGAATGCATACCCGGAGGCCAGCAAGCCGGCCTGCACCAGCGACAGGTTGAAGGTGTCCTTGAAGAACAGCGGCAACATCGACACCACGGCCAGTTCGGAACCGAACGTCACCAGGTAAGCCAGATCCAGCACCGCAACCTGCTTGAACTTGTAGCGTTCGAATGCCGGCACCTCGGTGTAGAACACGTGCCGGTTGATCTGGAAGATGCGCAGGCTCTGGAAGGCATATATGCCGGCCAGCGCGGCGTATATCAGGCTGGTCACTCCCGCGCCCAGCAGTTTCAGGTTGTCCGGACCCAGCTTCCACGCCAGCAGGGCCAGTGCGGCGTAGAGCGGAATATTCATCAGCAGGTACAGAAAGAAATCGCCCTTGCTGGTGACTTCCATGGCGCCGCTGCGCTTTGGCTTGAAATAGGTGGAACCTTTCGGGGTGTCGCTGACCGAGAAGTAATAGATGGCCGAATACACCAGGGTGAGCACACCGGTCAGGCCGATGGCGTGACGCCAGCCGTCCTCACCGCCCAGCCACAGCGCCAGTGCCGGCAAGCACAGGGCGGCGGCGGCGGAACCGAAGTTGCCCCAGCCGCCGTAGATGCCCTCCGCCACGCCGACCTGGCGCGCCGGGAACCACTCACCGATCATGCGGATACCGATCACGAAGCCGGCACCGACGAAACCGAGCAGGAAGCGCATCAGCGCCAGCTGTTCGAAGCTGGTGGCGAAGGCAAAGCCGAAGCACAGGAAGCTGGAGACGAACAGCAGCATCGAGTAGATGCGCCGCGGACCGAAGGCATCCACCAGCATGCCGATGATGATGCGCGCGGGGATGGTCAGCGCCACGTTCAGGATCAGCAGCATCTTCACCTGCTGGTCGCTGAGCGCGAACGTCTCGCGGATGGTGGCCATCAGCGGTGCATGGTTGAACCACACGAAGAAGGTCAGGAAGAACGCAAACCAGGTCAGGTGCAGGATCTGGTACTTGCCGGAAAACGATAACAGCTTGAGTCTGGACTCGGACATGTGAACTCCCTTGCAGCAGTGCACCCGGTGCCGGATGCCATGGATGACACACGGGCCTGAGCAAGGAGCGTGCCAGCAGGCACGGGCACGGCACGCATGCACCGCACAGGTGCAGGATATGCGCGTACATACAGCCACTTGCCGGCCTGCGGTCATGTTGCCGCGATCCGTTGGTATTCAGACGGACTGGTATTTACCCGGCCTGCCGGGCGTACCTGTTGATTGACGATGGTGCAGCCTTGCACAAGTCGCACCAGCGTTGTGCGCGCCGCAGCTTCGCAACGATCGGACTGGCCCGGATAATCCCCGCGCTCGAATCGTGTGGCCGGCCGGGGTAGTGCCTGCATCCTGCAATCACCGCAAGGGAATCACGTCACACGACCGATCCCGTCTTCCGCCCGCATTCGCCGCTGTGTTTCGGGTTTCATGCACCGGCCGTGTCGTGCACACAACACCCACGCATACCGGCGCCTGGCCTCCGTCAGATCATGTCCTTGCACGCACCACGCCTGCCTGCAAGCGGTGCGCCACGCAGGACAAGCGCACCATGATGGCGCAACCGGCAAGGGCGGGATGCCCGTGCGCAATCCGGCCGGGTTTTGCATACTCCATATCAATCAATCGGATATCCGACAACAAGGCGCACCAATACTGTGCTGGTACGGTGCTTGCAGAGTACCCAGGCAAAGCCGGAACCCACAGAGAGCACTGATGAAGGAAAAACTCGTCCTGGTAGGCAATGGCATGGCTGGCGTGCGCACGCTGGAGGAACTGCTGAAACTGGCGCCGGAGCAGTACGAGATCACCGTGTTCGGTGCCGAGCCGTATGGCAACTACAACCGCATCATGCTCTCGCCGCTGCTGGCCGGCGAAAAGACCGTCGACGACATCATGCTCAACGACGAGCAGTGGTACATCGATCACGACATCAGCCTGTACAAGGGCCGGACCGTCACCACGATCGACCGCGGCGCACGCCGGGTCATCACCGACGATGGCACCATCGCCCGCTACGATCGCCTGCTGCTGGCCACCGGCTCCAACCCGTTCATCATTCCGGTACCGGGCAAGGACAAGCAGGGTGTGATTGCCTTCCGCGACATCCACGACGTCAACACCATGCTGGCCGCGGCGCGTATACAGAAAAAGGCCGTGGTCATCGGCGGCGGCCTGCTCGGTCTGGAGGCCGCCAACGGCCTGATGAAACAGGGCATGGACGTCACCGTGGTACACCTGCTCGATTCCCTGATGGAACGCCAGCTCGACAAGCCGGCCGCCGGCCTGCTCAAGCGTTCGCTGCAACAGCGTGGCATGACCTTTTTGATGGAAGCGCAGACCAGCGAAATCCTTGGCGACGGGCGAGTGACCGGTGTGCGCTTCAGGGACGGCAGCGAGATCCCCGCCGACCTGGTGGTGATGGGCGTCGGTATCGTGCCAAACACCGCCCTGGCGAAGAGTGCCGGTATCTACTGCGAGCGTGGCATCGTGGTCAATGATGTCATGCAGACCTATGACCCGCGGATCTACGCGGTCGGCGAGTGCGCGCAGCATCGCGGCGTCGCCTATGGCCTGGTCGCGCCGCTGTTCGAACAGGGCAAGGTCGTCGCCAACCAGCTCGCCGGGCTGGGCTACGCCAGCTACCGGGGTTCGGTCACCTCCACCAAGCTCAAGGTCACCGGCATCGACCTGTTCTCGGCCGGTAGCTTCAATGAGGAAGAGGATGACGAGGTACTGGTGCTGCAGGACGCCGCCGCCGGCACCTACAAGAAACTGGTCCTGAAGGATAACCGTATCAAGGGCGCGGTGCTGTACGGTGACACCATCGACGGCACCTGGTATTTCCAGCTGATGCGTGAAGGAACCAGTGTGGCGGACTTCCGCAAGACCCTGCTGTTCGGGCAACACGACCTGGGCGACGCCGGGCACGGCGACGAGACGCGCGTGATGTCGCTGCCCGATTCCGCCGAGATCTGCGGCTGCAACGGCGTGTGCAAGGGCGACATCATCGGCGCCATCGGCAGGAAGGGCCTGTTCACGCTGGAGGACGTACGTGCCCACACCAAGGCATCCAGCTCCTGCGGCTCCTGCACCGGCCTGGTCGAGGCACTGCTGGCCAGCACCGTCGGCGAGGGCTACGACAAGTCGAAGAACCGCCAGGCGATGTGCAAGTGCACCGAGTACAGCCACGACGAGGTGATCGCGGCGATCAAACAGAATGAACTGAAGTCCATGCAGGACGTGCGCAACTTCCTGGAATGGAAGAACCCGGACGGCTGTGCCGCCTGCCGCCCGGCGCTGAACTACTACCTGCTGGCCTACTGGCCGGGCGAGTACGAGGATGATGCGCAATCGCGGTTCATCAACGAGCGTGCGCACGGCAACATCCAGAAGGATGGCAGCTATTCGGTGGTGCCGCGCTTCTTCGGCGGCCTGTGCAAGCCGGACGAACTGCGCGCCATTGCCGATGCCTGCGACAAGTACCAGGTACCGGAAGTAAAAGTCACCGGCGGCCAGCGTATCGACATGTTCGGCGTGAAGAAGGAAGACCTGCCGCGGATGTGGAAGGACCTGTCCGGGGCGGGACTGGTGTCGGGGCACGCCTACGGCAAGGCGCTGCGCACGGTAAAGACCTGCGCCGGCAAGACCTGGTGCCGTTTCGGCACGCAGAACTCGACCGGCCTCGGCGTGCAGCTGGAGGAAATGACCTGGGGCTCGTGGATGCCGCACAAGTTCAAGATGGCGGTCTCCGGCTGCCCGCGCAACTGCGCAGAGGCCACCATCAAGGACTTCGGCGTGGTGTGCGTGGATTCCGGTTACGAATTGCATATCGGCGGTAACGGTGGCATCAAGGTGCGCGTCACCGACCTGCTCACCCGGGTGGATACCGAAGCGCAGGTCAAGGAGTACTGCGGCGCCTTCATCCAGCTCTACCGCGAGGAGGCGCACTACCTGGAACGCACCGCGCCGTGGGTCGAGCGCGTGAGCCTGAGCTACATAAAAGACCGCATCCTGAACGACCATGCGGGCCGCAAGGCGCTGCACGAGCGATTCCTCCACTCGCAGCAGTTCGCGCAGGATGATCCGTGGAAGGCGCGCGCCGAGGGTGCGGAGTCACACGAATATACACCGTTGAAGATTGCCTGACCGGGACCTGACCCCGACAGAGGAGAGTGCCATGAACAGAGCCTTTGATGAACGCCTGGAACTGCAACTGCAGGAATACGAGTTCGCCGAACTGGACCAGATGATGCCGGTAAACCCGTTGATACAGGCCGTGCCGGAAGACGAGAATTCCGTTTACGCCATGGAAGCGATCGTGAACCGGCACTGAACCTGAAGGAAGACGTGGACAGACCACGTTTTTCCGCCACGCCCGCAGCGAGAACCGGTTCGAATGCAGTGAATATGGCGGTGGAAACGTGGTCTGTCCACGCGGTTCCGCCGGTGGAATATTCATAAATTCACAGGTAACACCATGAACAACTGGACCGAAGTGGCAAGACTGGAAGACATCCCGAGGCTCGGCGCGCGCGTGCTGAAGACCGACACCATGAACATCGCCCTGTTCCGGACCGCAACCGACGAGGTGTTTGCCATCAAGGACGAGTGCCCGCACAGAAAGGGGCCATTGTCCCAGGGCATTGTGCACGGCAGCTCGGTGACCTGCCCGCTGCACAACTGGAAGATCGACCTGGCCAGTGGCCAGGCGCTGGATCCGGATGAAGGCTGCACCAATACCTTCGCCACGAAAATCGAGGAAGGCCGGGTGTACCTGGCCCTGCGTGCAGGGAACGAGGCGGCAGCGTAACAATCATCGCAGGAGCGCCTTCAGGCGCGAAATGAAATCCAGACAGGCAAACGAGCGTACCGGTACGCAATGGCGCACACCGCTACGACGGGAGAACCAGGCGCCATGACCCCGAACCGGGAATAACCATGTTATTCGGACGCAATAAAAAGAACCCGATCCGGATCGCCGACAAGGGCGTACAGGAATGGCGCTACGCCACCTGCGGATACTGCTCGACCGGCTGTTCGATCGAGGTAGGGCTCAACGCCGACGGTGAACCGGTCGCCTCGCGCGGCGTGGCCGACGCCGACGTCAACCGCGGCAAGCTGTGCATCAAGGGAATCTTCGAACATGAGCTGTTCCGCAGGACCGCCGGGCGCGGTGACCGGCCGCTGATCCGCGCCAACCGATGGGACGACTTTACCGAGACCGGCTGGGACGTTGCGCTCGATAAAACCACCGACGAGATCAAGCGCATCCAGCAACAATACGGTCGGGATGCGTTTGCCATCGTCTCCACCGGCCAGATCATGACCGAGGAGTTCTACACACTCGGCAAGCTGGCGCGAGGCGTGATCGGCACCAACAATTATGACGGCAACACCACGCTGTGCATGTCCTCGGCGGTGTCCGGCTACAAACGCAGCTTCGGCTCGGACGGCCCGCCCGGCTGCTACGACGACTTCGAGCACACCGACTGCCTGCTGGCGTTCGGTTCCAACCTGCCCGAGCAGCACCCGATCATCTACTGGCGCCTGCAGCAGGTGCGCGAACAACGGAAATTCCCGATCATCGTGGTCGACCCGCGCGTTACCATGTTCGCGCAGTTTGCCGACATCCACCTGGCCATAGCGCCCGGTACCGACCTCGTGCTGTTGAACGCGCTGGCGCATGTGATCCTGGAAGAAGGCCTGGAGGACCGCGCATATATCGAGGCCCATACCCGTGGCTTCGACGAGTTTGCTGCACTGGTCAGGGAATACGACCCGGTCAGCGCCTCGCGCATCTGCGGCATCGACGAAGACACCATCCGCAACGTCGCGCGCGTGTACGGCAAGGCCGGTGCCGCCATGACCATCTGGACCATGGGCATCAACCAGAGCACGCACGGCTCCGACGGCGTGGTCGCCATCAACAACCTGAACCTGATCACCGGCAACCTCGGCAAACCCGGCGGTTCGAGCCTGTCGATTACCGGCCAGTGCAATGCCATGGGCACACGCGAGTGGTCGTCCTGTTCCGGCCTGCCCGGCTACCGCGCACTGGAAAAGGAGCAGGATCGCGAGGAGATCGCGCAGTTCTGGGGAATCGACCCGGAATTCTTCCCCAAACAGCGCGGGATGTTCATGACCGACATCCTGCCGGCCATCGAGAGCGGTCAGATCAGGGGCATGTGGCTGATCGCCACCAACCCGATGACCTCGATGGCCAACACCGCGCGTATCCGCAAGACCCTGGAGAAGCTGGAATTCCTGGTGGTACAGGATGCCTACCGCGACGTCGAGACCAACGAGTACAGCCATGTGTTCCTGCCGGCCGCGGTGTGGGCGGAAAAGGAAGGCTGCTTCACCAACACCGAGCGGCGCGTCAACCTGATCCGTAACGTGTGCAAGCCGTTCGGGGATTCGAAAACCGACCTGTGGATCTTCAACGAAACCGCAAAGCGCTTCGAACAGGGACGCAAGATCCGCTTTCCCGAAACCGCCGAGGGCGTGTTCGACGAACTGAAGGTCCTGTCAAAGGGCCGCATGCTGGACTACTCCGGCATGAGCTACGGGAAGATCGAGGCAAACCGTGGAATCCAGTGGCCGTGCAACGAGGACACCGCACCGGCAGGTTCGCAACGCCTCTATACCGACGGCGTGTTCCAGACCGCCAGCGGGCGCGCCAACCTGATCGCGCTGCCGTTCTTCGACAACAACGAGCGGCCGGACGCGGAATACCCGTTCTGGCTCAACTCCGGGCGCGTGGTGGAGCACTTCCACACCCGCACCCGCACCGGCAAGGTCGGCAACGCCAACAAGTTCTCGCCCACGCCGTACATGGAGATGAACCCGGACGCCGCCACCGAACTCGGCGTCATGCACGGCAGCTACGCGCGGCTGACCTCGCGCCGCGGCGATGCCGTGGTGCTGGTGCAGTGCACCCAGCGCGTACCGCGCGACATGGTATTCATCCCGTTCCACTACCACGAGTGCGTCAACCGTCTCTCGCTCGGCCTGCTCGACCCGCATTCACGCCAGCCGGCCTACAAGCAGTGCGCGGTACGCATCGAGCCGGCCGACGACCAGGCGGCCGCAGCGGAGCGCAACCGCAGCGCGAGGGCGTTCTAATGGGGTCAGATCCCAGTTTTTGCTTATATACCACCAGCCAGCACGGCGTCATGATCCGGACATCCGGGTATATAAGCAAAAACTGGGATCTGACCCCGGTTTATTGCCATGTTTGAAGCGCGCCCGAAAGAACCGGCCTGGGCCTTCGTCCCGCAGGCCGCACACCCGGCGACCAACCGATACGGTACGCCGATCGAAACGGTGCCGGCCGGTCATGCACTGCGCGGCCAGTCACTCAACATCAACGGCGACAGCGCGATCGGTGACAACCCGGATCGCTACAAGCAGCATGGTTTCTATTTCAACGCAGACCACTGCATCTCCTGCCATGCCTGCGAGGCGGCCTGCTCGGAAAAAAACGACCTGCCGCCACACATCGCGTTCCGCTCGGTCGGCTATGTCGAGGGCGGGTCGTACCCGGCCTACCAGCGCCTGAACATTTCCATGGCCTGCAACCACTGCGACGACCCGGTCTGTCTGAAGGGTTGCCCGACGCGCGCCTATACCAAATTTGCCGAGTATGGCGCGGTATTGCAGGACCCGGACATCTGTTTCGGCTGCGGCTACTGCACCTGGGTGTGTCCGTACAACGCGCCGCAGCTGGATACACAGGCCGGCCACGTCTCCAAGTGCAACATGTGCGTGGACCGGCTCGAGGTCGGCCTGAAACCGGCGTGCGCCGCGGCCTGCCTTGCCGGCGCACTGGACTTCGGTATCATCGAGACGAAACCGGATCACCGTGAACAGTTGCAGGTACATATCCCCGGCTTTCCTTCGCCGGACATCACGCACCCGAACATCCGCTTCCAGCAGACCCGCAGCCTGCCGCGCGCGATGACACGACCGGACAGCATGCCGATCCGCTACGAGCGCAGCGGCGCACAGGGCGAGCGTTACACGCCGAAAGTCGACGGCGACAACCGCGCGCGTGCCTGGAGCCTGCGCAAGCTCGGCACGCGCGAGAACCCGCTGGTGGTGTTCACGCTGGTCTCGCAAATGGTCATCGGTGCGTTCTGCGTGCTGTTCCTCGGCCCGAAATTCGGACTGGACACCCTGTCAGCGGCATCACATCCGGTCGCGCTGCCACTGACCCTGCTCGGGCTGATCGGTATCCAGACACTGGCGCTGGTCCTGTCCACCCTGCACCTCGGCCGCCCGCACCGTTTCTACCGCGCGTTCAACAATCTGCGCTATTCGCCGGTGAGCCGGGAGGTCGCCGGCATCGCGGTGTTCTACAACTTCCTCGGCGCCTGGACCCTGCTCGGCACCCTGCCCGGTCTGTTCGGCTGGCTGCCGGCCGGCGTGCTGGCCGCGCTGACCGGTCTGGCCGGCTGGGGCGCGGCGGTCTCCGGGCTGGCCGCGCTGTATTTCATGCACCGCATCTACCGTATCCCGGCCCGGCCCTTCTGGAACCACTGGCAGGTGCTGACATCGTTCTACGGCAACATGCTGGCACTCGGCCCGCTGCTGGTGGCACTGGTCTATGCCGGTGTGCAGACGGCGGATGGCCGGCCGTGGAGCGACACGGCTGCCCGGCTGGCCCTGCTGATGCTGTGCGGGGTAGCCCTGGAGGCGCTGGGCCTGTACTTCCATGCACGCGACCTGCATGCCGGCAGTGGCGAGGCGCAGGCATCGCACTACGAACAGACAACCACCTTCGGCAACACCTGGCTCGCGCGCAATGCCGGCCTGGGACTGGGCATGGCGTTGCTCGTGGCGCTGGCGGTCAGTGCGCCGGGAGGCAGCGCCGGGCTGCTGGTCTGGGGCATCGCGGCACTGGTCATCGGTACGACTGCCGTCACCGGTCGCGCACTGTTCTACGCACTGGTCATTCCGACCACGATGCCGGGCGCATTCTTCTGGCGCAACAGGGGCTTCGAGGAACATGCACGCGCGACCGGACTGGCGCAGCTGCCGCAGGTGGGTGTATTGCCGG
Source organism: uncultured Ectothiorhodospiraceae bacterium (assembly GCA_964564245.1). Lineage (GTDB taxonomy): Bacteria > Pseudomonadota > Gammaproteobacteria > UBA9214 > UBA9214 > UBA9214. Next base: position 12,594 of record CAZMAK010000015.1, read on the forward strand.
ATTGCCATTAGGCGACAGTCCACGTTTTGTTACCTGCCTGTCGTATGACACCGTGGCCGTAAAACGTGGTCTGTCCCCGATTACCTCGAGCGCCTGCAGGAGCGCCTTGCAGGCGCGATTCAATTCCAGAAATTTGTCGCGCATGAAAACACCCGCCCCCATACGATACACGGACATCCACAACGAGTTCGAACGCGGCGTGTTTCTCGCGCTGTACAACTCGCGCGGACAACGCCTGCACCGGCTGGCTGCGCTCGCGATCCTGGTGATCAAGCACGTCGGTCGCGGGCTGTTGTTCAGCTGGCCGCTGTATCTGCTGCCGGTGGTGGCCTGGGTACTCAAGGCGCATTACCTGCCCCTGGTCCTGGTGTTGCTGCTGCCCGGTGTGCTGGTCTCCGGCGTGATCCTGCGACGCGGCATCCGCGAGGACTACGCCACGCTGGTCGATGGACGGCTGCTGCGTGCCGGCTATCCCGGCCGGCTGCTGTTTCCCGGCGCTTTCCGCAATTGAGAACAGGTATGGGGACAGACCACGTGTTGCGGCCACCCCGCCTCCGGCATACGGCAGGTAACCGGTGATGGAAAACGTGGTCTGTCCCCGGTTCGACCGGCCGGTACTGGGCTTCGCCGCGTTCAGTGGTACCGGCAAGACCACGTTGCTGGTGCAGCTCATTCCGCTGCTTGCACGGCAAGGCGTGCGCGTGGCACTGATCAAGCACGCGCACCATGACTTCGACATCGACATTCCCGGCAAGGACAGCTACGAGCTGCGCCGTGCCGGCGCGCGCCAGGTGCTGGTGGCCTCGGACCGGCGCAGTGCGCTGATGACCGAGTACCCGGCAGTTTGCGATCCCTCGCTCGATACGCTGGTCGCGGCACTGGACCGGGACACCACCGACCTGGTGCTGGTCGAGGGCTTCCGGCACCTGCCGTTCCCGAAGATCGAACTGCACCGCCCTGCACTTGGCCACCCGCTGCTGTGCAACGAGGACCGCAACATCCTGGCGGTGGCCAGTGACGCCGCGCTGGATACCGGCGCCCTGCCGCGGCTTGATCTCAATGATCCTGCTGCCATAACTGCCTTTATCATCAACTGGATGAGGTGAATTCCGCGGCTACTTGTCGTCCAGGAATCATCGGGCGGTACCCCGGTAAAGGGTAGTGTCCACACCTTTACCCGATCGGGAGAGAGAGTTGCCGTGTACAATGCAGGCATAACCAGACGCCCGGATGGAGTTCGCCATGAATGCTGTCACCCCGGCAACCGGCAATACAGGCTGCGGCCGGCCGGCGCGCAGGATCGCCGGCATGCGCAAGTCGATCAAACTGCTGCGGGACCGGTAAACCCATGCCACCGGTACTGACAGACACGTATGGCCGTCGTATCGAGTACCTGCGCCTGTCGGTCACCGACCGCTGCGACCTGCGCTGCGTCTACTGCCTGCCGGAGGACTATCGCGATTTCTCCGAACCGGAGGAGTGGCTGAGTTTCGACGAGATCGAGCGTGTAGTCGGCGCCTTTGCCGCACTCGGCGTGCGGCGCGTACGCATCACCGGCGGCGAACCGCTGGTGCGTCGTGACCTGCCGGTACTCGCGGCCCGGCTGGCACGCCTGCCCGGCCTGGATGACCTCTCGCTCAGCACCAACGCGGTGGCGCTGGCGCGCCAGGCCCGCGCCCTGCACGCGGCCGGTGTCACGCGCATCAACGTCAGTCTCGATACACTGCAGCCGGAGCGCTTCCGGCAAATTACGCGTGGCAAGCTGCAGCGCGTGCTGGAGGGACTGCAGGCGGCGCAGGAGGCCGGATTTGCACCGATCAAGCTCAACATGGTGGTCATGCAGGGCGTGAACGACGACGAGGTCGTCGACATGGTGCACTTCTGCCTGGCCCACGGTTTCACGCTGCGTTTCATCGAGACCATGCCGGTGGGGCATACCGGGCAGGCGGCGTCCGGGCAGTTCGTCAACCTGCAACGAGTGCGCGAGCGGCTCGAACAGCACTTCGAGCTGCTGCCGGGCGCGATGCCGGGTGGTGGTCCGGCGCGTTACGTGCAGGTGGCCGGCACCGACCTGCGCATCGGCTTCATCACACCGCTGTCGCAGCATTTCTGTGCAACCTGCAACCGCGTGCGGCTGGCCGCCGACGGACGCCTGCACCTTTGCCTGGGCCAGGAACACAGTTTCGATTTCCGCGCACTGCTGCGCGGTGGTGCCAGTGACGATGAACTTTGCGAGGCGGTCGTTGCCGCGATTGCGCTCAAGCCGGAACGCCACGAATTCCACGAGAAGCCGCAACAGGTGGTGCGCTTCATGGCAAAGACCGGGGGTTAGACAAACCGGGACCGGATCCCGGTAGCAACAGGAATCATATGGGCAAACACGAAACAACCGTCGAATTCAGACCGCTCCACATCGCGGTGCTGACCGTTTCCGACACGCGCACGGGGGAGACCGACACCTCCGGGCAGGCGCTGGTGGAAGGGCTCACCGCGGCGGGTCATGTGCTGGCGGAAAAGCAGATCGTGCCGGACGACATCTACCTCATCCGCCGGGAACTGTCGCGCTGGATCGCGGACGACGCCGTACAGGCCGTCATCACCAACGGCGGCACCGGGCTGACCGGGCGTGACGGCACGCCCGAGGCGGTCATACCCCTGTTCGACCGCACCATCGAGGGCTTCGGCGAACTGTTTCGCTGGCTCTCGTATGATGAGGTCGGCACCTCGACCATCGCCTCGCGTGCCGTAGCCGGTATCGCCAACGCCACCTTCATCTTCTGCCTGCCCGGTTCGACCAATGCCTGCCGCACCGGCTGGCACCGGCTGATCGAGGCACAGCTCGATACGCGCAACCGTCCCTGCAACCTCAGTGAACTGTTGCCACGCCTCCGGGAGCGTTGACATGGCCAGTCCCATCGATTCGTGCTTCGACGGCGCGACCCCGCTGATGAGTGTCGAGGAGGCCATCGCCGCCATGTGCGAGGATACCTGGACCGTGACGCGCAGCCGCATGGCCGTATTGCCGGAGGCCGGCGACCGCATCCTGGCCGAGGACCTGGTCTCGCCCATCGACGTGCCCGGTTTCGACAACAGCGCCATGGACGGCTATGCCCTGCGCATGGATGACCTGGAGACCGCGCGCACGCAGGGCCTGCCGGTCAGTCAGCGTATTGCAGCGGGCATGGCAGGGTCAGCCCTGAAGCCCGGCAGTTGCGCGCGGATCTTCACCGGCGCACCGTTGCCGGACGGTGCGAATACCGTCGTCATGCAGGAACACTGCCGCGTCGAGGGCGAACGCGTCTACCTCGAGCAGGATGTCGCGGCGGGCGCCAACATCCGCCCGCGCGGCAATGACATCGCGGCCGGGACCGCCATACTTTCCGCCGGAACGGTGTTGCGCGCCGCGCAGCTCGGGCTTGCCGCCGCCGTCGGCATCGACCGGCTGCGCATCTTCCGCAAGCTGCGCGTGGCCATCTTCTCCACCGGCGACGAGCTGGTGGAACCGGGCCGGCCGCTGGGCCCCGGGCAGATCCACAACAGCAATCGCTACCTGCTGCACGAGTTGCTGGTCACGCAGGGCTGCAAGGTCATCGACCTCGGGACGATCGCGGACGACGCAGAAGAAACGCGCGGCGCACTGCAGCGAGCCGCCGCACGCGCCGACCTCATTCTCACCAGCGGCGGCGTCTCGGTCGGTGAGGAGGACCACATCAGGTCCGCCCTCGAGACCGTCGGCACGCTGCGGCTCTGGCGCATCCGCATGAAACCCGGCAAGCCGCTGGCCTACGGACGTGCACGGAAGACACCGTTCATCGGCCTGCCCGGCAACCCGGTCTCCGTGTTCGTGACCTTCCTGCTGTTCGCACTGCCGGTGATCCGCCGGCTGCAGGGACGCACCGATGCCATACCGGTGAGTTTTCCGGTGCGTGCCGGCTTCAGCCACAAGGCAAGGGGACGCCGTGAATACGTGCGTGTTCAGGTACGTGAAGAGGGAACAGGTCCGGTCGCACAGACCTTCCCGCGCCAGGGCTCGGACGTGCTCAGTTCGGTGGCGTGGGCCGACGGGCTGGTGGAGATCATGGAGGACACGACCGTACGGCCCGGCGATACGGTGCGCTACCTGCCGTTTGCGGAGTGGCTGCAGTGAGCAAACTTTCCCACCTCGATACGCACGGCAATGCACGCATGGTCGACGTCAGCGCCAAGCCCGCCACGCTGCGGGTGGCGCGCGCGCAGGCGCTGGTTAGCATGCGGGCGGACACACTGGACCTGATCGCCGCCGGCGCACACAAAAAAGGCGATGTACTGACGGTCGCACGCATCGCCGGTATCCAGGCGGCCAAGCGCTGTGCCGAACTGATCCCGCTATGCCACCCGCTACCGCTGACCGGCATCGAGGTCACCTTAACGCCAGAGCCGGCACAACGGCGCGTGCGCATCGATACCGAATGCCGCGTTCACGCCGCAACCGGCGTGGAGATGGAGGCGCTGACGGCGGCCAGCGTCGCCGCACTCACGGTCTACGACATGTGCAAGGCGGTCGACCGCGGCATGGTGATCGAAGGTATCCGCCTGCTGCACAAGTCCGGCGGGCGCAGCGGTGAATGGAACGCGGAGCCGGACTGATGGTGCGCCTGCGCTATTTTGCCAGCCTGCGCGAGGCGCTCGGCACCGGCGAGGAGCAGGTCGAACTGCCCGGCCGGATCGCAACCGTACAGCAACTCACCAGCTGGCTGCAGGCGCGCGGACCGCACTGGCAGGACGCGCTGGCCGATCCGCGCCTGCTGACGGCACGCAACCAGTCGCTGGTCGACCGCAATGCCGCCGTGCAGGATGGCGACGAGATCGCCTGGTTCCCGCCGGTGACCGGGGGCTGACATGCAGGAGGTACGCGTGCAGACAACGGACTTCGATCCCGGCGTCGAACTGGAACACCTGCGCACCCGCTGTGGCGGGCAGGCCGGTGCCGTAGTGAGTTTTACCGGGCTGGTACGCGACCGCAATGACGGGGTGCAGGTGTCTCGCATGACCCTCGAACACTACCCCGGCATGACCGAAAAGGTGCTGGGAGAACTGGCCGCCCGTGCAATGAGCGAATGGTCACTGCATGGCTGTATCCTTGTTCACCGCATCGGCCCGTTGGCGCCGAATGACCGTATCGTGTTCGTGGCCACCGCTGCCGCACACCGCAAGGATGCCTTCCGCGCCTGTGAATTCCTCATCGACGAACTGAAGACCCGCGCCCCGCTCTGGAAGCAGGAGGATACGCCGGCTGGAACACGATGGGTGGGAGCACCTGGTTCGGAACGGGGTTAAGCTGCGGATCCGGCTGTGCTCTCCCTGTACTGCAGCATCCCGTGCCGGCCGCTCCTGCTGCAATCAGTCCTGTGCCGTGGCATCTGCCAGCTGCAGCTTTGCAATGTGCTCCAGCTTGTTGGCGCGAATCATGGACTGGATCAGTACGATATAGTCATCGCCCTGCTCCGAGTAAGCGGCCAGGCCTGCGGCGAGTTGCAGGGCCGATAACGGCTGATTCCTCTCACGCAACACGGCCCGGCGCTCGCGCAGTGGCTGGTAGGCCGGGTGACTGTTGAGGTTGTGCATGTAGTTGCGAACGGATTCCCTGATGCTGTCATAACTGCGCACGAAGTGGCTCTTGCCCGGTGCACGCCGCTGCGGCCTGATACCCTTGTCCTCATCGTACGTCCAGATTCCGAACAGGTTGTTGCCTTCCCGTGCAAAACGCGAATGACCCCATGCGGACTCGTTGGCCGCCTGTGCGATGGCCAGGCCCGCCGGAATCGCGTCGACTCGCCGGAGCAGATCTTCGATCAGGGCGCCGGTATCGGCATCCGCATCGATGCGATAATCCGCTGCCAGCTCCCGCAGCCACGCCCGCCGTGCCGCACCCGGCGTCCTGCCACGGGCAAGACCGGATTGTAGTTCGACAAGTTCACGACGCACTCCGAGCAGGCGTTCGTTCTCTTTCACCACCACCGGCAGCAGTGCCTCGATGAACAGGCGCTTGCGCTGGTCGCTGGACAGGTCCGCATCGGCCAGCGCCGCCGGCAGTTTGCCCGGTTTTGCCGTGCGGCTGCCGGCAACGGCGCGGGCAGGTACAGCCGACGCACTGGCCGGTCGCCCCGCCGTCGCACCGCGGCGCACTGCATAGCCGGGGTAGACCGGGTAACCATAGACCACCGCGGCTGGATAGCCGGGCATGACCGGGGGACGATACCGTGCGACCGGGCCGTAGGGATTACCCGGGTAGGCACCCGGGTAACCGGTCCAGGCCATGGCCTTCGCCGCCACGGCCAGGAGCAATCCGGCTGTTAATAAACCTTTTAATATCAATCTGATAGAATACGCACTGGCAACGACCATGGGACACCTTCATCGCAGTATATATTATTATTTTATAATATGCTTATTTAATGCGATTGCAACCCCTGGCGTCCAGGGGTTAGCGGGCTTGCAAGCTACTCCTGATACCAGCTGCCGTCCGGATTACGCCGGATCCAGGGCTGGCTGTACCACAACCAGCCTGCATCATCGGTGGCCCGTGCGGTGCAGTTGTATCGGCTGCGGCCCACCGGCACGGCCTGTTTTGCACGCACCTCGAAACGGGTACGTTCCTTGTCCAGCCAGCGCGGCTGCACACGTCCCTGCCCGGAAACGTAGCAGGACAGCGTATCCGGCTGATATCCGCCGGGCTGCAGGGTAATGCTCAGTGTCGGCCGCGGGTTTGCCGGTGCCAGCAGCGGGTCATGCGGTTCCGCCTGCAATACCGGCAGCGGGCGGGACTGCAGCTTGTCCCCCACTTCGGTCAGGTCCGCGTACGCGACGGCCATGGGAAAACGCGGCAGGGCAAGACGATCGGAGTATTCACCGACAGGGCCGGACTGTTGCCCGAACGCATCGAAGCCCAGCGCCCCGACCAGCGTCTGCAGTTCCGTGTCGTATTCACCATAGGGATACGCCAGCAGCATCGGTGCCCGGCCCAGTTCCTGTTGCAGGCGCCGTTGCGCATATAACAGGTCAGCGCGCACTCGCCTCCGCCACTGCGCAGGCTGCTCCGTCGGCAGGTGGCGAATCAGGTGGTCATGGCTGCGACTGTGATTGGCAAAGGTCACACCGTGGCCGGCCAGCTCGCGCATCTGCGCCCAGCTCATCATCGCCGGCAGGCCCCGGTCAACCGGATCGGTCGCAACGAACACGGTAAACGGCCAGCCACGCGCATGCAGGCGCGGCCATGCCTCCCGGTACACGGAGATATAGGCGTCGTCGAAGCTGATGGCGACTACCTTGTCAGGCAGGTCACGGTGCTCAAGGAGGTGACTGACGATATCTTCCAGCGACCAGACCCGGTATCCGTTGCTGGCGAGGTAATCGAGGTGACTGTCAAACTGGTCCGGCGTGACGCTGGTCGAGGGTGGCGTGTCGACGCCGACATGGTGATACATCAGGACTACGGCGTGGCCGGCGGCGAGTGCGGTCCCCGTCCACCACAGCACCAGTACCCTGCAGAGCCGGTAAAACATGGCAAGTACACGGACGAAAAAGGCCGGCGACGCGGTCCACAGGCAGCCCGCGTCGCCGGCCTTTCCGTCCCGCTATTCCAGGCGTTCGATGCCCAGTGCCCTGAGGATGTACTTCTCGTAGACCGGCTCGGAGCTGCCCTTCTTCATCTTGCGGATGAAATATTTTTCGAAGGCGATCTTGGCCAGGTGCACCCACTTGCCCTTCTTCATCCAGGCCACGTTGCGCGGCGGAATCTGTGGCAGTGCGACGAAGGCCGCGCCGGTGTCGCCCATGTCCGCCAGGCAGATGGCATTCCAGGTGCCACGGTGGCTCGGTTCCCTGCCGTCCAGCAGTTCGGCAACGTTGTGCACGATGGCCGTCACCATGGACTCGATCATGTAACCGGTCTTCGGCGCGCCCGTGGGGATAGGCGTGGCCTCGACCGGAGGAATGGCGATACACACGCCCGCGGAAAAGATATTCGGATACTTCGGGCTGCGCTGATGCTCATCGACGATCACGAAACCGCGCGGGTTGCACAGGCCCTCGACAGCGGCCACGCAGTCCACGCCCTTGAACGCCGGCAACATCATCGAGTAGGTGAATGGCAGCTCGAGGTCCTCGATTTTCTCCTTGTCGTCGCCATAGCGCTCGACGAACATCTTGCCGGCCTCCACCTTCACCACCTTGGCATTGGTAATCCACTTGATGTCGTGGTGGCGCAGCTCGCTTTCCAGCATGCCCTTCGAATCGCCCACGCCGCCGAGGCCGAGGTGGCCGATGTACGGTTCGCTGGTGACAAAGGTCATCGGGACCTTCTTGCGCAGGCGCTTCCTGCGCAGCGCCGCATCGAGGATGAAGGCATATTCATAGGCCGGACCGAAACAGCTGGCGAACGGCATGGCACCGATAATGACCGGACCGGGATTATTCAACAGTTCCTCATAACCGGCGTGCGCCTTCTCGGCGTGGTCAATGGTGCAGATGGATACGGTGTGACCGTCCGGGCCGGAACCGGGCACTTCCTCGAACGACAGTTTCGGGCCGGTTGCGATCACCAGGTAGTCATAGGTCACGCTGTCGCCGTTTTCGAGTTCGAGCCGGCTGTTCTCGGCATCGATACGGGTCACCTTGCCGGCGATGAAATCAATCTTCTTCTTTTTCAGTGAAGGGCCGATCGGGAAGGTGATGTCCTTGCGGTTACGCCAGCCGACGCCAACCCAGGGGTTGGAAGGAACGAACTGGAAATGATCCGATTCATTGATCACGGTAACCTGGTGCTGCTTGTCCAGTTCCGCGCGTAATTCATAGGCCGCCGGCATGCCGCCGGTTCCTGCGCCCAATACGACTACGTGTGCCATTCAATCCTCCTGTTTTCTGAATCAATCCCTGTGATCGGGCTTTTCGAACTCAGGTAGAGAGTATATTCCATTGCTGCCAAACTAACAGAGATAATCCCCTACCCGACACCTCACCGGGAATCCGCACATGCGGGGAGCCATTGCAAAATGCATGCAATCGACACTATCGGCACGCTGGCGGGGACCCTTACCACCCTGGCCTTCCTGCCACAGATCGTCCGTACCTGGAAGACCGGCTCGGCCCGGGATATTTCCCTGGCGACTTTCGTGCTTTTCAGCGCCGGGGTATTGCTCTGGCTGATCTACGGCATCCTGCTGCATGCGCTGCCGGTCGTGGTCGCCAATGGCATCACCCTGTTGCTGTCCGGCTCCATCCTGGCCCTGAAGCTGCAGGACCTGCGGGCGGCGCGGCGCCAGCGGTCCACGGAACCACGTCCGCGAACACCCTGAGCGGCGTTCAGTCGCGGGTCACGCCACCTCCGGAATTGGTGTAGATTACGGACTGGCATGTAACAGCCGGGGCTGTCTGGTGTATTCGACTCGACGTGTGGAAATGATGGCCGCCATCACCCTGCTGACGCTGCTGGTGATCGGCACGGTACTTGTGCTGCGTCCATTCCTGATCTCGCTGATCCTGGCCGCGGTGCTGGCCTATGCCTCCTGGCCGGTCTACGAGTGGATGCTGTCCCGGCTGTGCAACTGTCCGGGCGCGGCCGCCACGGCAATGACGCTGCTGCTGTTACTGACACTGGTGACCCCGTTTGCCATCATGGGCGTGAAGCTGGCGGACAACGCGGTCGAGTTGCTCCACCTGGTGCGTGATGTCCTCAACCAGCCGCTGCCGCCACCGCCGGAATGGGTGAATCACATCCCGCTGGCCGGCAGTTACCTGCGCGATAAATGGCTGGCGCTGGCGATGCAGGACGAGGGGGCATTGCTGACACAGCTGCGCACGCAGCTGCAGCAGTTGCCGCTGCGCAACTGGGCCATCACGGCCGGTGCCGTGCTGGGTCACGGGGTCGTACTGATCAGCTTCAGCGTGCTGATCTGTTTTTTCTTCTACCGCGACGGGCCGGCCATCACCACGCGCGTGCAGGCCGTGATGGAGCGCCTGACCGGCCACCGGGCCCGCGCATTGATCCAGGTAACCGCCGGCACGGTCTCGCGCGTGGTGAACGGCATCCTCGGCACGGCTCTCGCACAATCGGTCCTGGCACTGGTCGGATTCTGGATTGCGGGGCTGCCGGGCGCCATGCTGCTGGGCCTGCTGACCTTCTTCCTGTCGATCATACCGATGGGCACCATCCTGGTCTGGGTACCCTCGGTCCTCTGGCTGTATCTGCAGGACCAGACCAGCATGGCGATATTCCTTGCCTCCTGGGGCCTGCTGGTCAGCAGCATCGACCATTTCGTCAAGCCCTACCTGATCAGCCGCGGCGGGTCCCTGCCCCTGCTGCTGGTGTTCATGGGCGTGGTCGGCGGCCTGTTCGCCTTTCGCTTCATCGGCGTGTTTCTCGGCCCGGTGATTCTGGCCGTCGCGTACGCCCTGCTGACGGAGTGGATCAGGCCGAGCCAGCCGGAAACGCCCGGGGACACCCCGGCAGCACAGGGCTGAACCGGCCGTCAGCACGTGACACCCGCTTACCCGCGAGCCGCGCCCGGGAATGTTGAAAAAACCGTTCCTGTTCCAGCCACCCCGGATCAGCTGTAGATGTCGTCCTGGTGGCGGATAAGATCCATGTAATCGATGTAGTGTGCGCCGTCGCAGGAAAACACGAGCCCGACCAGGCCGTTGATGATATTGAGTGAACCGGAGCGCAGGTACACCGCATCGTCCTTGAGGCGCAGCGCACGCAGGATCGCCAGTACCTCGGTCACCCGTTTTGGCGGGACGGATGCATTCAGCGGGTAGGGCGTGTAGCGGAATCCCTGCACGAAACCGCCACCGAGAAATTCTTCCTTCAGGTAGACCTGGTAGTTGTAGGGGTCCGCCATGGACCACAACGTGACCTGCCCGCTGGAAAAATGAATCTTGGCATGAAATGCGCCGCGCTCCACCAGCAGGCGCCGGACCCTGCCCAGCACCTCGTCGAGGTGATCGTCGAATTCGTTGTTGACACGAGACTGGTTGAACAGGAATTGCCGGATGGAGGGGTCACCGTGAATCTGCAGCCAGCGTTTGACCATAGTGCACTCCCTGTTGCCCGCCCCCGTGGATGCAAGGCAATTCCTGTGCCATATGGTCCTTCATTGATTTTACGGGAGTTTTCGAAACACACCGCGTCCAGCAACGCGCTGTGATGGTGCGGTTGCCCCGTCCTGGAACGCCGGGTCAATGCCGGCGCGGAACCGCAAGATGAATGGCACGGCCACTGACTGCCAGTGTGGCTTCGTGCAGCGCCTCCGACAGGGTCGGGTGCGCGAACACGGTACGTGCCATGTCCTCGCTGCTGGCGCCGAACTCCATCGCCAGCACCGCCTGTGCAATCAGCTCGGAGGCCTGCGCCCCCAGGATGTGGACGCCCAGTATACGGTCACTGCGTGCGTCACTCAGTACCTTGACCATGCCTTCCGCCGCCTCCATCGCCCGTGCCCGGCCACTGGCCGCAAACGGAAACTGGCCACTGCGGTAGTCGACGCCAGCCTGGCGCAACTCGGCCTCGGTCCTGCCGACCCAGGCGATCTCCGGGTGTGTGTAGATCACCGACGGGATGGCCTCGTAATTCACGGCGCTACGCTGTCCGGCGATGCGCTCGGCCACCACGATCCCCTCTTCCGATCCCTTGTGTGCCAGCATCGGACCACGCACCAGGTCACCGATGGCGAACACGCCCGGCAGATTGGTGGCGCAGTGTTCATCGACGTGCACGAACCCGCCTTCGCCCAGCAACAGGCCGGCCTCGGCCGTGGCCAGTCCTTCGCTGCAGGGGCGGCGTCCAACCGCCACGATCAGGCGGTCTACGGCCAGTTCGTGGACCCCTTCGGCATCCTGGTAGCTGACCCGGATCGTGCCATCGTCATCCCGGGTGGACAGCACACGTGCGCTGGTCCGGACATCCAGTCCCTGTGCACGAAACAGCTTCAGCGCGGCAGTGGCGATCTGACGATCGGCCATGGAGAGAAAGCTGTCCTGTGCCTCCAGTAACGTGACCGCGGCACCCAGTCGTCGCCACACGCTGCCCAGTTCGAGCCCGACCACACCGGCACCGATCACGCCCAGGCGTGCAGGAACCGTGGACCAGTTCAGTGCGCCGGTCGAATCGACGATGCGCTCGCCCTGCAAGGGCGCACAGGCCAGCTCGATCGGCGCGGAACCCGTCGCCAGGATCACGTGCCGCCCCGTGACCTGCTGCCCGGTTTCGTCCGGCGCCGTGATGTGCACCTGGCGGTTCGGCAGTAACTGGCCACGACCGTGCAACCACTCCACACCATTGGACCGGAACAACGCGGCGATGCCGCTGCCGAGATCACGCACGATGCGATCCTTGCGCGTCATCATGCCGGGGACATCGAGCGATATCGCCTCGATATGCAGACCGTGTGCGGCGACCTCGCCCTGCATGCGCGCATACAGTTCGGAGCTCTCCAGCAATGCCTTGGAAGGGATGCAACCGGCGTTCAGGCAGGTGCCGCCCGGGGCCGGATGGCCGGCTGCGTCGAGCCAGTCGTCCACACAGGCGACCGACAGGCCCAGCTGGGCACAACGGATTGCGGCGACATATCCGGCCGGACCGGCGCCGATCACGACGACATCATAGTCAGTGCTCACTTCGCGCGCGCTCCAGGAAAACCGTAACCCCTGACCCAAGCCGGATCAACACCCCGGCAAACGACCGTGTAAACATACAGAGTGACACGGAAGACAAAAAACCGTTCATGAATATTCCATGTCCTTCCGTGGCGAGTCATTGTTCGGTCCATGATCAATACCCGTTCAGACAGCGCCATTCGATACCGATCCCGTTTACTCTACAGATCCAGCAGCATGCTGGCCGGGTCCTCCAGCAGCTCGACGATGGTCTTCAGAAAGGTCACGGCGCTCTTGCCATCGACGATGCGGTGGTCGTAGGTCAGCGCCAGGTACATCACCGGACGCACCACGATCGCACCGTTCTCCACCACCGGACGATCCTTGATACTGTGCATGCCGAGGATTGCGCTTTGCGGCGGGTTCAGGATCGGGGTGGACAGCATGGAGCCGAACACGCCACCGTTGGTGATCGAGAAGGTACCACCCGTGATTTCCTCCATGGTGAGCTTGCCGTCACGCGCGCGCGTGGAAAAATCCAGGATCTGCGATTCGACCTCGGCCAGCCGCAGGAACTCCGCGTTGCGCAGGATCGGCACCACCAGGCCACGCTCGGTGCTGATCGCCACGCCGATATCGCAGAACCCGTGATAGACGATGTCATCCCCGTCGATCGATGCATTGATGTCCGGGTGATGGCGCAGCGCCTCGGCCACGGCGCGCACAAAGAACGACATGTATCCCAGGCGCACGCCGTGCACCTGCTCGAAGGCCGCGCGATGATTCTCGCGCAGCGTCCTGACCGGCTGCATGTTGACCTCGTTGAAGGTGGTCAGCATGGCGGTTTGCTGCGTGGCCTGGAGCAGGCGTTCGGCCACCCGTGCGCGCAGCCGCGACATGGGAACCCGCTTTTGCGGCCGTGTCTCCGTCACCCCAGGGGCGGCCGGCCGGGTCTCCGCGGCAGGCGGTGGCGCTTCGGGTTCCTGTTCGAGATGATCGAGCACGTCGGCCTTGGTGATACGTCCGCCCCGGCCACTGCCGTGCAGGTGGCGCGGGTCCAGGTCATGGTCCGCCACCAGCTTGCGCACTGCCGGACTCATCACGGTAGCGGGTTCCGTCCCGGGGGTGGACGGCCGGCCGCCGGCCGGCTCGGGCTGCGGCGGCGTCGCGTCTGAAGTGACCGGGCTGATCATCGCGATCAGCTGGTCGGCCACCACGGTGGCACCGTCGTTGATGAGGATCTGTTCGAGCACACCGTCTTCCGGTGCCGGGACTTCCAGCACCACCTTGTCGGTCTCGATGTCGACCAGCGGTTCGTCGCGCTTGATGTGATCGCCAGGCTTCTTGTGCCAGCCGGCCAGTACCCCGTCGCTGACTGATTCCGGAAGTGCAGGTACCCTGACTTCTGTTGCCATAACGAATCAACTCCCCCTGCGCATGTTATGCATCAGCCGGCTCCAGACCGAGCGCCCGTGCGACCAGCTGTACCTGCTGCTGCACGTGGATACTCGTGTAACCGACGGCCGGCGCGGACAGTGCGGCGCGGCCAGTATAGATAAGTTTGTGATGCGCGCCAATCAGCTCCTCGAATTTGTGGCGCATGCCATACCAGGCGCCCTGGTTCTGCGGTTCCTCCTGGCACCAGACGTACTCGCGCACGTTCGGGTAACGTGCCAGCTCCTCGCGCAGCAGCCGCCACGGGAACGGGTACAGCTGCTCCACGCGCACCAGCGCTACCTGTGACAGGTCTTCCGCACGCCGGCGTTCCAGCAGGTCGTAGTATACGCGGCCGCTGCACAGCACCAGCCGCGTGGCGGACGCGTGATCCGGTACTCCTGCATCACCGAGCACCGGGTGAAAATGGCCGTTGGCGAGCTCTTCCAGGGTGGATGTCGCCAGCTTGTGGCGCAGCAGGCTCTTCGGCGCCATCACGATCAGCGGACGGCGCAGCGGACGGATCATCTGCCGGCGCAACATGTGAAACATCTGGGCCGGCGTGGTCGGATTGCAGACCTGGATGTTGTGATCGACGCACAGTTGCAGAAACCGTTCCAGCCGTGCCGAGGAATGTTCCGGACCCTGGCCCTCGTAGCCATGCGGCAGCAGCATGGTGAGCCCGCACAGGCGTCCCCACTTGGCCTCGCCGGAAACGATGAACTGGTCGATCACTACCTGTGCGACATTGGCGAAATCGCCGTACTGCGCCTCCCAGACAGTGAGTGTTTCGGGTTCGGTCGTCGCGTATCCGTATTCGAAGGCCAGCACCGCCTCTTCCGACAGCATCGAATCGAACACCAGGAACGGCGGCTGGTCCGGTGCAATGTTCTTCAGCGGTACCCAGATCTCATTGTTCTTCTGGTTGTGCAACACCGCATGGCGGTGGAAGAAGGTACCACGCTCGGAGTCCTGGCCCGTGATGCGCACCGGGAACCCCTGGTTGAGCAGGCTGGCGAACGCGAGTGACTCGGCGAATCCCCAGTCCGCCGGCAGCGCACCGGCCGCCATCTTGCGGCGGTCATCCATCAACTTGGCCACGCGCGGGTGCAGCTCGAAACCGACCGGCAATTGCTGCAGACGCCTCGCCAGTGTCACCAGCGTATCCAGATTGACCGTGGTATCACACGACTCGTCCCAGTTGTGACCGACATAGGACTTCCACTTCACCGCGACCGCCGCGTCCACCGGCAGGCCCAGCGTAACCGCCGGTGTAACACTCTGGCCGGCGTCGAGCAGGGCACGGTACCCCTCAACCATGGCGTCGGCCTGCTGCGGTGTGACCACCTGCTGCTGCGCCAGCCGCTTTGCGTACAGCTCACGTGTGGTAGGCAGTGCACGGATATCGCGATACATGGTCGGCTGCGTGGCGGCCGGCTCATCGGCCTCGTTGTGGCCGTGACGGCGATAGCACACCAGGTCGATGATCACGTCCTTCCTGAAGGTCATGCGGTAATCGAGTGCGACCTGCGTGGCAAACAGCACGGCCTCGGGGTCGTCGCCGTTGACGTGAAAGATCGGTGCATTGACCATCTTGGCCACGTCGGTGCAATACAGCGTGGAACGGGCGTCCTTTGCCTGGCTGGTGGTAAAACCGATCTGGTTATTCACCACGATGTGCACGCTGCCGCGCGTGGTGAAACCGCGCAGCCCGGCCATGTTGAAGGTTTCCATCACCACACCCTGGCCGGCAAAGGCGGAGTCGCCGTGGATCACCACCGCCAGGATCCGGTCTCCCTCGTTGTCCCGGTAACGCTGCTGGCGGGCGCGCACCGATCCCTCGACCACCGGTGACACGATCTCGAGGTGCGAGGGATTGAAGGCCAGCGCCAGGTGCAGGTTGCCGCCGGCAGTACGGATATTGGAGGAGAATCCCTGGTGGTACTTCACGTCACCACTCTTGTGGTCGTGATTATGATGGTCCTCGAACTCGGAAAACAGCATCGACGGCGTCTTGCCGAGGATGTTCACCAACACGTTGAGTCGGCCGCGGTGCGACATGCCGATGACGATTTCCTTGATCCCCTCCACACCGGACTGCTCGATCAACTCGCCCATCAGCGGAATCAGGCTCTCGCCGCCTTCCAGCGAAAACCGTTTCTGTCCGACGTACTTCGCGTGCAGGTAGCGCTCGATGCCTTCCGCCGCAGTCAGGCGCTGCAACAACCAGCGCTGGCGTTCCGGCGCGGTACCCGGGTGTGACTGCACGCCTTCCAGCCGCTGCTGGATCCAGCGCTTTTCAGCAGTGTCCGAAATGTGCATGTATTCCGCACCGATGGTTTCGCAGTAGGTACGGTTCAGCGCGATCAGGATCTGTTCGAGGGTGGCCTGCTCGGGACCGACCAGCGAACCGGTGCGGAACACGGTGTCGAAATCCGCTTCAGACAGTTCGTGATAGGACAGGTCCAGCTCGCTCTGCGGCTCCGGGTCCCGCCGGCGCAGGGGGTCGGTCCGGGCATACTGATGACCGCGGAAGCGGTAGGCATTGATCAGCTGCAGCACCCGCACCTGCTTGCGTTCATGCGCCAGACGTAGCTCGCTGTCCTGGCCGGCGGCCACCGGGCCGGAGCGGCGTCCGGTCAGGCGGGAAAACTCGGCGCGCAGTTCGGAGTGCAGGAAATCGACGGCCTGGCCATTCACCCGGGGCAGGCTGGAGAAATAGTCCCGCCAGAGCCCGGAAACCGAATTCTCATCCCGCAGCCATGATTCGTACTGTGTCTCCAGCCAGGCGGCATTGCCCCCGTCCAGCAATGAGCTTTGCTGCAGGGACTTCATTCCTGGTTTGTTCATGTTCCGCGACTCCGGACCGGTTAATCCGAGACTACAGGCAATGCGGGTAAACGGCTTGTACTAAATATCACTACTGTCCCATATAAATCCGTTGAACGATCAGTAAGTCTTTCACTATGCACGACCTTGCAGGTGATCGAGAATCAGGCAGTTAACCAAATCAGATCCCCTCACCCCAGCCCTCTCGGCTCTGGCTCCTGCTTCGCTCCCGGCTCGGGCGTCCTGCTTCGCTCCCTGGACCCGTACCGCCTTGCATCCCTGCAGGCGTCCCGGAGGGAGAGGGCGTTTGTGGGACAGCAGTGACTAAATATATGGAGTTATCGTTAACCTTATACCAGTTCTTTAGACCGGGCCAGGCGACAATGTTTCACCGGGCCGCCCGGTACCCGTGCAGGGCGCGGCGATCCACGCCTGGTACCCGCAATTAAAAAAGGGCTGTCTGGACAGCCCTTCCTGCAACCGGAGTGGCGATAACGTCACTGGCTATGGCTGACCATGTACTCGATCGCGGCCTTCAGCTCGTCATCCGTGCAATTCATGCAGGTACCCTTCGGCGGCATCACCTTGAAACCGTTCGTGGCGTGGGACACCAGCGTGTCCATGCCCTGGGCAATGCGTGGTGCCCAGGCGGCGGCATCGCCGAACTTGGGCGCCCCGGCCGCGCCGGTGCCATGGCAGCCGACACAGGTGGTGTTATAGACCTGTTCACCCGTCCGTGGCGCGGCCGGGGCAGCGGCCGGTGCCGCTTCCACGGCGGCTGCCGGCTTGGCAGCCTGTGCGGTTTCACCGGCGATATTCACCTGGCCGACCGGTTTGATGTTTTCGAGTACCACGTCCCTGGGCTTGTAATCGGAAATCTCGCTGGTCAGGCTGCCGGCCAGGATGATCAGTATGATCGCCAGTACGGCCAGGCCGCCCATGATGGTAAAGAAGGTGGTGTAGAACTGTTTATCCTGGCTCAAGGTACTCTCCTGGTCGTGTTTGTCTGGAATCGGGGCCGCCGGGCCGCAGGCGATGCCGCGGGATTATACTGTAAAGGTCAGGGTCGTGAAATTCCCGGTCAGAACCACCCCTCCGGACATTTGACGTAGACCGGAGAAGGGCAGCAGCGGTATCCTGTCGCCCGCTTACGGCCACCTGCCCCCGTCGTGCAGGCGGTCCGGAAATGCATAAAGCGCCCGTAGCTCAGGTGGATAGAGTGTCGGTTTCCGAAACCGAAGGTCACAGGTTCGATTCCTGTCGGGCGCGCCAAATGACAAAGGCCGGTACCGGGGTACCGGGCTTTCACAGCCGACCGGCAGGGAGCGAACCTGTGAAACAGGTTCGACGAGCCACCGGAAGGTGGCGATGAACGTCGTCGTGCAACGACGGCGGCCCGCAAGGGCGAGGGGCCATGGCCCCGAGTATTCCTGTCGGGCGCGCCAAATGACAAAGGCCGGTACCGGGGTACCGGCCCTGCATTTTCCGCAAGGAGATACGCATGAACCTTGATCGCGTCAACCCGGGTCAGGACGTCCCTGACAACGTCAACGTGATCATCGAGATACCGGCACACAGCGACCCGGTCAAATACGAGGTCGACAAGGCCACCGGCGCCATGTTCGTCGACCGCTTCATGGATACCGCCATGCATTACCCGTGCAACTACGGCTATATCCCGCACACCCTCTCGGAAGACGGCGACCCGGTGGATGTCCTGGTAGTCACCCCGGTTCCCCTCATCAGCGGTTCGGTGATCCAGTGCCGCCCGATCAGCGTGCTGAAGATGGCCGATGAGTCCGGTCCGGACGCCAAGATCCTGGCGGTCCCTGTCGACAAGCTGTCGACCCACTACCGCCACGTGCACAGTCTCGACGCCCTGCCCCCCGAACTGCCGGCGTCCATTGCGCACTTCTTCGAGCATTACAAGGACCTCGAGCCGAACAAGTGGGTCCGCATCGAGGGCTGGGAGGGTCTTGGCGCGGCGCGGGATGAGATACTTGCCAGCGTCGAGCGCTACCGGAGTGCGCCGGTCAAGCCGCATTTCTAGGGCCAGATCCGGGCACAAGGGCGCGCCAGACTTCAAGCTTCACGTAAAATCCACGGAATCCGGATTGCACCCCAAATATAAAACGCGATAACTTATTGTTATAAATAATAATTATAATTTATCCCGATATATATGCTTGATCATATATATGTTCTTGCATATATTTCTGGCATGAACATCGACCCCAGCAGTCTCTTCCAGTTACTTTCCGACGAAACCCGCCTGCGTACCCTGATGCTGCTGGCGGCCGAACAGGAACTGTGCGTGTGCGAGCTGACCCACGCGCTGGCGGTCTCACAGCCGAAGATCTCGCGTCACCTCGCCCGGCTGCGCGAGACCGGCCTGCTGCAGGCGCGGCGCGAAGGCCAGTGGATCTACTACCGCATCCAGCCGGAGCTGCCGGACTGGGTCGGCAATGTCCTGCACCATGCCATGCTGGGCAACACCAGCATCGAGCCCTTTCGCAGCGACCGGCAAAACCTCAGGGCCATGCCGAATCGCCCCGGCACAGCATGATGCGACTGACAGCCCCGCCGGAGACCCCATGAGCCGCCCGCACCGGCATGTCGCCGCCCAGGGCCTGGACCACAGTGACCGCGCTTTTATTCTGCGCTGTTCGGGTGTGCGCACGGTGTCGAATAGCCCGCCTCTATCGAGTGAGACCTGACCGACCCCGCCGT
>CAZMAK010000015.1:32316-35820 GCA_964564245.1 uncultured Ectothiorhodospiraceae bacterium
ACCAGCGGGCCGACACCGGCTGACGGTACCTTAATCTGCATCAAGACCGGCCCGGGACAGCATTGCTATGCTGTCCCGGCGTATCAGCCCGAGGTCACCCGCATTGTCCTTGCGCCGCCTTACCGGTTCCCTGCTGTCCAGCACTCGCGACCTGCTCCCGATTGTACTGGTGGTCGCATTCTTCCAGATCGTCGTGATCCGGCAACCGCTGCCGGAATTCGGGCGCATCGTCACCGGCTTCCTGCTGGTGATCGTGGGCCTGATGCTGTTCGTGCGCGGCCTGGAACAGGGCCTGTTCCCGATCGGTGAATCCCTGGCCTGGGCCTTTGCCAGACGTGGCAACCTCGCCCTGTTGCTGATTTTTGCCTTTGCGCTGGGTTTCGGCACCACGATCGCGGAGCCCGCACTGACCGCCATCGCCAACGAGGCCGCCACGGTCGCGGCCGAGGATGGCGTGATCAATCACGAGGAAAAGGCCATGCAGGATTACGCGATCGGACTGCGCATCACGGTGGCGGTATCGGTCGGCTGCGCCATCCTGATCGGTGTGCTGCGCATCATTCGTGGCTGGCCGATCCTGTACCTGATCATCGGCGGTTACCTCGGTGTGATCGTCATGACCCTGTTCGCCCCTCCGGAAATCATCGGCATCGCCTACGACTCCGGCGGTGTAACGACCTCGACCATCACCGTGCCGCTGGTGACGGCGCTCGGTGTCGGCCTGGCGGACAGTATTCGCGGCCGCAACCCGATGATCGACGGCTTCGGACTGATCGCGTTTGCCTCGCTGACCCCGATGATCTTTGTCATGGCCTACGGGATGGTGACCGGATGAACCTGCTGCAGGACATCATCGACACCGGCCTGGCGACCCTGACCGATATCCTGCCGATCGCGGTCATTATTTTCGGCTTCCGCCTGCTGGTATTGCGTCAGCCGATCGCCGGGCTCGGCAGGATCCTGGCAGGCTTCGCCTATGTGCTGGTCGGACTGACCCTGTTCCTGGTCGGGTTGCAGGAGGCGTTGTTCCCGGTTGGACGTGCCATGGCACAGCAGCTGACTGCGCATGCCATCGCCGGGGGCGGCACGCTGCATGGCCGCACCACGTACCTGTGGATCTACCTGTTTGCCGCCGCCATCGGCTTTTCCACCACGATTGCCGAACCCGCGCTGATTGCCGTTGCGATCAAGGCCCGGCAGGTCTCCGCCGGTGCCATCGACGCGTGGGGCCTGCGGATTGCCGTTGCCATCGGGGTCGCACTGGGCATCACGCTGGGCGTGTTTCGCATTATCACCGGCACACCACTGCACTGGTATATCATTACCGGCTATACCATCGTCATCATCCAGTCCATGTTCGCACCACGCACCATCATCGCGCTGGCCTACGACTCGGGCGGTGTGACCACGTCCACGGTGACCGTACCGCTGGTCACGGCGCTCGGGCTGGGGCTGGCCGGCAGCATCCCGGGGCGCAGCCCGTTACTCGACGGCTTCGGACTGGTCGCGTTTGCCAGCCTGTTTCCCATCATGTCCGTCATGGCCTATGCGCAACTGGGCAGCTGGTGGGTCAGACGCGGTCAGTTCAAACACGACGAACAAACCTGAAGGACGAGGACTATCCCATGCATTTCAAACTGATCATCGCACTGGTCGAGGACGCGAAGTCGCAGCTCATCCTGGACGCGGCACGTTCGGCCGGCGCCACCGGGGCCACGGTGCTGAACCAGGTACGCGGGGAGGGCATCATCGCCTCGCGCACCTTCTTCGGCCTCAACCTGGAATCACAGCGCGATATGCTGATGTTCCTGGTCGAGGAACACCTCAGCCGCCACATCCTGGAAACCATCGAAAGCATCGGCAGCTTCGAGGACAACCCGGGCTCCGGTATTGCATTCCAGCTCGACGTGGAGGACGCGGTAGGTGTGATGCGACAGGTCAGCAAGCTGAGCAAGGTCGTGGAGGAAAAACTATGAACAGTCCCCAACCGGTACGGGTACGGCAGGTGATGAGCGGCCGGTTCCAGCTGGTCGACGGGTTGATGATGGTCGACCAGGCGATACGTCTGATGAAGGAAAGCGGTGCACAGGTGCTGATTATCGACCAGCGCGACGAGAACGATGAATATGGCATCGTGCTGCTGTCCGACATCGCACGCGAGGTACTGGCCACGAATCGTGCCCCGCAACGTGTGAACGTCTACGAGGTCATGTCGAAGCCGGTCGTATCGGTCGAACCGGACATGGACATCAGGTACTGTGCCCGCCTGTTTCACCAGCTCGGATTCAGCTACGCACCGGTAATCGACAACGGCAGGGTGATCGGGCTGGTCGGCTATGCGGACCTGGTGCTGAACGGCCTGGAATACATCCCGAAATAGCGAATCGGACGTCGGGGCCCGGTGCAAGCCCCGCGAGGAGAGGAGTTTACCCGGGGAGATGAGCACCCGGGCAGGATGCACGGCACCGCACTGGCGCCCGGGTGCATGTTCTAGTCGAGCAGGCGCATGATCTCCCGCACGCTTTTGTTCAGGGCCGTGCGCGTGAAATGTGCCTTGCCCAGCACCATCATGCCGGCCATCATGCCGGCGATCGCCGTGGCGGCACTGCCGGTGTCGAGCGTCGCGGGTAGCTCGCCCTGGCGCCTGGCACTGCCCAGCCTGGACGCCAGACCTCCGCGCAGGTCGTGAATCACCTGCGCCGTGGCATCCTGCGAGCTTGCATCATGCTGTCCGCTTTCCAGCACGGACAGCACCACCAGGCATCCACCCGGATACTGGTCGTTGAAGTGGATGTCGAGCGCCCCTTCCAGCATCTGGCGGACCCCGGTTCGGATATCCGGCGCGCTGTCGAGCTTCGCAAACAGTTCGCCCATGATGGATTCCCTGTAGCAGGCGACCACCCGCTCGAAGATGCTGCGCTTGTTGCCGAATGCATTGTAGATGCTGGTGCGCCTGAGACCCATGGCCTGCTCAAGGTCCTGGATGGAGGTCGCCTCGTAGCCTTTTTCCCAGAACACCAGCATGGCGGCGATCAATGCCTGCCGCTCGTCGAATTCGCGGGTTCTTGCCATGGATTCTCCGTATTTCAGTATGTATAGATACTATACTGAATAGTACAGTAATACTTGACAGTATCAGTATTGTCGCATATACACATATTGTACTGAACAGTATATTATCACCAGGAGGCCGTTATGACCGCAGCAAGCACTACCCTGGATGCCCGTGGCATGAATTGCCCGCTACCGATTCCGGGAACCCGCAAGGCACTGAACCAGCTCGCCGGCGGTGAGGTCCTGGAAGTCATTGCCACCAACCCCGGGGCGGTCAGGGACATGGCGGCATTCTGCACCCGGACCGGGAACCGGCTGATTTCCAGCAACGAGGACGGCGGCAGTTTCGTCTTCATGATCGAGAAGCCATGATCCACCAGATACAGGAGATTTTCATGTCAACACCCGCAGAGAATGTAGAAGGCAATGCCCAGCTGGATGCGTGGCTGG
>CAZMAK010000016.1:0-34844 GCA_964564245.1 uncultured Ectothiorhodospiraceae bacterium
TGTCCGACATGCTGACCCTCGCCAACCTCGACCAGGTCCTGGCCGTTTTCGGCGGCCTTGTCGATGACCCCGCCACCTTCCTGGACAGACTGGGCGGCATCGGTAGCGGCAGTGTCAGCTACACGGGTAACGCCAGTGTCACGGCACTCGCCGAGCTGACCACCCCGCCCGGTGGCCCGGAAGGGCCGTATCGCCGGTCAGACGCGACCGCGGCCGGGTATTTTGCCGCCGGTGGTGACGTGAATATCAACACCGATCCCGTCACGGTCGATGCACAGGCCTATGCAAACCAGACTGACGTGGTCGACTACCCGGCATCCAGCGTAACGCCTGCCGTCTACACCAGCCCGTCCCTCGGTAGCGAAGCGCGCAGCTTCCTGGTGGCGGCCGCCGGCCTCGGCGACCTGTTCAACGGTGTACCGGAGGGTGGCTCTTACAGCCAGCTGAACGTCCGTGGCGACCTGTCGGCCACGGCAATGGAGCTGGCAAGTATCAACGGCGAGCCCAGCCCCGCCAGCTACAACCAGCTGGCCGCAGCCGTCACGGCACTCGTGGCGAGTGGTGATATCACGGTCAGGGGCGCCGACCCGCTGGCCGGCGCCGACCCGGCACTGGTCCAGGGACGTGCCTCGAAATGGCAGCTGTGCTACCACGACACGTGTGCCCCCGTCACGCCCGGCGTCGAGGGACTGCTCGACCTGGCGGCAAACAGTGCCGATGCCTACGGTACGGTCGATTCGGCGCACCTTGCACAGATCGTCATCGAGTCACTGCACGGCAGCGTCGACATCCAGCCAAAGCACCAGGCGCATGTCCAGCCCGCCGGTCTGTTCACCGATCCGATCGGCCCGAGCTGGCCGGGCAACCTGCCGCTGCGCTTTGCCGGCAACGGCCGCATGCTGGTGGCAACCGGCATGGATACCACCCGTCCGCCCCGGATCGTCGCGCTGGACGGCAGCATTGAATCGGCCATCCAGCACGGTGGGGATCCCAGCATACTGCTGCCACCCACCGCATCGGGCGGCTGCGTCGCAGCGGGCCGGGATGCCTTTACCGTCAGCGGGCCGGACTACTTCGACCGCCTGATTTCGGCCGCCTGCGACACCGGGGACACGACAGACGGCAACACGCCGGAGCATCGCTAACCGGTATGTCCTTCTCCCGCAGCAAGGAAGGCTACCCTCAATTGATTGATTACCGGGCCGGAGGAAGAACCGTATGTACCGGATAGCAAGGAATGTCAGAACGCAACATCACCGGCCGATGACAGCATCGCTGGCGGCCATCGTCGGCCTGCCTGGACTGGTGCTCTCATCAGTCCTGTTTGCCGCACCGCCCGCCGCCACACTGCCCGGCGTGGTCGACCGGCCGCCGGTGGAACTGCCACCGGTGCTGTCCGGTGAGCGGGTCGAGGTACCCGTGGCCAGACCGCAACCCATGCAGCCCCCGTCCACGGCCGGTGCGCCGGTCGCGACACTGACCCGTGTCACCTTCGACGGTACCCTGCTGCTGAAGGAGCAGGAACTGCAGAAAGTCGTGGCACCGTACCTGGACCGTCCGATCACGGGCAACGACATCGCACAGCTGAAGTACGAGCTGACCAGCCTGTATTTCAGGCACGGTTACGTGCTGGTCAAGGTCACCACACCGCCGCAGGACCTTTCCGGCGGCATCCTGAAGGTGGTCGTGATTGCCGGGCGGATCGGGAATATCACCACCAGCAACGACGCGCTCAGCGAAAAGGCCGCCGCCTCGCGGCTCGCCCCGCTGCGCAGCGGTGACGTATTCAACGAACGGGTCGTGGAATCGGCCCTGCAGGACATCAATGACCTGAACAACGTCCACTCCAGCGTCAGCCTGCGGCCCGGCAGGAAGACCGGCACCACCGACCTCGATGTCCGGATCCACAAGGCGGCCGAGGACGAGGATGTACAGATATTCACCCTCGACAATTACGGTTCGAAATACACGGGCAAGACCGTTGCCCGCCTGAGCCTGCAGAAAAGCAACCTGCTGGGGCTCAACGAGACCCTGGGCATCACCGGACGCAAATCCTCGGATGACTTCCAGGCCCTGCAGGGTAATGCGGCATTCCCCCTGCCGCTGGGCAACCTGCAACTGGAACTGGATTACCTGAAAAGCGACAACAGTATCGGTGATGTATTCGCCGCCCTCGATTCCAGCGGTGAATCGGAGGTATACCAGGCCGCCCTGTCGAGCGCCCTGGTCAACCAGCGCCAGCGCAAGCTGGTAGTACGCGGCGGTATTGAGCGTGGCAACTACGTATCCCTGCTGGCCGGCGTGCCCGACACCAAGGACGCAATCACCAGGGTATATGCCGAGGGCAGCTATACCATGCGCAAGAGCCGGCTGGTGTCATTCTTCAGCCTGCGCGCCAGCCGGGGTGTCAGTGCACTGGGCGCCGACGACAAGGGAGATGCGGATGCCTCGCGGCTGAGCGGCGATCCGCGCGCCTGGGTTCTCGAGTCGTTGCTGTACGGAAACTTCAGACTGACCGACCGGGACTACCTCCAGACCGTCGTGCAGGCCCAGCACGCCAGCACCGTGGTACTGTCCTCGGACCTGTTCACGGCCGGTGGTTACGGCAGCGTGCGCGGCTACCAGCCCGCCCTGGCCACCGGCGACAGCGGCGTCTCGGTGAACTTCGACGGCTACCGGCAATTCAACCTGCCGGACCACTGGTACGCACAGGCCGGGCCGTTCGTGGACTACGGCTACGTGCATAACCGGGTCGCGGGCTCGACTCCGGAGACCAACCTGTGGAGTGCGGGCATCGGGGCCGAGTTCGACTACCGGCACTCCAGCAAGGAGATCAGCAAACTGCGCCTCGACTGGGCTCGCCCGTTTGCAGACCGCGACCTGCCACAGGTCGACGACAATGTCTTCTACGCCCGCTTCACCCAGCTGTTCTGAGGGGCATGTCCGGCGGGCAGACTGGTTCCCGTATGCGCTCGTGCCGGGATCGTCCCGTCAGCGCACACCAGCTCGACAGTTCAGCGGCACGGGGCTGTCCCGAATGGCTTGCACCTGAACCCGGACCCTGGCCAGTCACCACGACATACACGGAACAGCACAGAACAATCATGAATCATTTCCGTGTGTTTCCGTGGCCGTTTCTCTATTTGTAAAACAATACGACTTCAGCAGGTACCAACGGGTCCGAACCCCGTGGACCGCTGATTGGCGCGCATCGTGTCGATGCGCTATTGTCGACCCGTGGATCTCGCCACGGTAACGAACGCCGGACAGGCGGCTGTCCGTCAGGTCCCGTGGCGGCACACCCGATGGACAGGTGATAACGACAGCAGGAGACACGCATATGCCCGGTCGTATCGAGTTCGAGTTCACCACGCAGACACGTGCAGCCCGCGGATCGCGCACGGACTCCGACCCGCTACGCATCCTGGTACTGGGTGATTTCAGCGGGTACGGCCTGCAGGGAGACACACCGGACCGGACCGCCATCCCGCAACGCAGACTGCACCCGGTGGACCTGGATAACCTGGACACGGTGCTGGGCAGGCTCGCACCCCGTCTGACGCTCGATACGGATAACGGCGAGCGGCTGCACGTCACCTTCAGCACGCTGGATGATTTTCACCCGGACACCCTGCTGCAGCGGGTTGCATGGTTCGGGGAATTGCGCGGAATCCAGGCACAGCTGCGCGATCCCGCCACCCGGGCCGGGGCCGCGGCGCGACTCCGGACGCTGCTGTCGATGCAGACGCCGGCGGCTGCGGCCGATGACGACAGCGCACCGGCTGCAGCCGCCGGCGCCAGTGAAAACGATACCGGCACCCTCGAACGTTTGCTGGGAAAGCCGACCGGTGGCCCGTCCCGCAGTGAAGGCCAGGCCCGATCGGCCGTGGCCCGGCTGATCGATGCGGCAGTCAGTGAGCATATCGTCCCGGAGGCCGATGCCACACAGCAGGTCTATCTTGATGCGGCCGGACAGGCGCTCGGCGAGCGCATGCGGCAGCTCCTGCATCACCCCGGTTTTCAGGCTCTGGAGGCGTTGTGGCGCGGTGTTGCATTACTCGTCGACCGGCTGGAGCTCGACGAAAACCTCGAACTCGTGCTGCTGGACGTCACGAAACAGGAACTTGCAAGGGATGCGGAACAGGCCGGGAATGAACTGGCGCGGAGCGATCTGTATCGATTGCTGGTCGAGCAGGGTGTGCAGGTCCAGGGTGCGGCACCCTGGTCGCTGCTCGTCGGGCATTTCCGCTTTGACCACTCCGCAGACGATATCCGGCTGCTGGCTTTGCTGGGCGGTATCGCCGCACAGGCCGGTGGGCCGTTGCTTGCGCAGGCCGATGCATCCCTGCTCGGTTGTACAACACTGGCCGACACGCCCAACCCGCGTGACTGGACCACCGCCGACGAAGACGGCCGGCTGCGCTGGGACGGGCTGCGCGCGAGTGCGGTCGCTCCGTGGATCGGACTGGCGCTGCCGCGCCTGCTGCTACGCCTCCCCTACGGCCCGGACACCGACGAGGTCGACGGCTTCGACTTCCGGGAGCTTCAGGGCGCCGACGAACACGAACGTTTTCTGTGGGGCAACCCGGCACTAGGCTGTGCCATGCTGATCGGCCAGGCATTCACCGAACGCGGCTGGCAAATGACACCCGGCGACCTGCAGGATATCGGTGAACTGCCGGCCTATGTCCACACCGTGGACGGCGAACAGCAGGTGCTGCCCTGCGCCGAGGTCCTGCTGACCGAAACCGCGGCCGACCGGATTCTCGCGCAAGGTCTCATGCCACTGGCAACGCTGCGCAACACCAACACGGTCCGGCTGCTGCGTTTCCAGTCGATTGCCAGCCCGATCCGTGCCCTGGCAGGTGCCTGGGACTAGCTCAACTGCCTGACCGCCCGGGAACGACCACGGTATCCCGTTCCCTCACCGGCCTGTCACTGCAGGATGCAACCTGCCCGTCCTGCTCAGTGAAGCGCCATTGCCGATATCCGCCGACCTTGCCCCGGTTCAATACGCACAGCGCTGCGGCGCAGCGTCGAAATTGATTGAATACCGGGAAAATACATATCTATACTTGCCGGACTCGGACAGACACCGGGCGCAGGTTGACCCAGGTTGTCATGAGCGACAAGGGAAGGCGTCACACCAGACAAACGGCTAATGAAAGGAGACCACTCATGCAGATTAACCATCCGGCGATCATCGTCCTGACCTGTCTCGTTGCCTTGTCGGGTTGCGGAAAGAGTTCGCAGGAAAAGGCCATGGAGCAGGCCATCGAGTACAGCTCCGGCGGCAAGGCCCAGGTGGATCTGACCGGCAACCAGGTCGAGATCAGTACCGACGAGGGCAAGATCAACGTTGCCTCGGGCAAGGGTGTAACCGTTCCGGACGGCTTCCCGAAGGACATCTATCTCCACGACGGGGCGAAGGTCATGACCGCCATGACGATGCCCCAGGGGCAGATGCTGACGCTGGAGACGGCGGACCCTGCGGACAAGGTGGCCGACGCCTACAGAACGGCGATGTCCGCAGCGGGATGGAAACAGGAGATGGCAATGGACAGCGGTACCGGCAAGATGTTTTCCTATTCGAAGGACAAGCAGCAGGCCCAGGTGACGATCGACGGTGACAGTGACAGTGCGAGAACCACGATCACCATTATTGCGTCGACCGGGGAATAGCGACGTCATGCCTGACGGACAGCTCCGCAAACGGCCTGAACGTCTGATCCGTGGCACCGCCACGACGGCCGGGAAAACCCCGGTTCCTGCTAGGTCGACAGGAACGCCACCTGCCCTGTCCCGTATCCCGGGACATCGACCCTGAGATCGAGCCGGCCGCCGACCGATTCCAGCAACTTGCCGACTTTTTCCGGCAGCGCGGCTGCCGATGGATAGACCCTGTCGAGCCGCAGGTGGGGACTGCTGCCGTGCATGAACAGGCGGGAGCAGATATTCATGATTTCGTGGAAATTCCCCAGCATCGTCTCGGGAATCTCGCCGGACTTTACGGCATCTTCCGCACCAGCGGCCGGGATCCGGGTCAACGCGGATCCCGCGTATGCTGCAAAATGCAGATCACCCAGACAGGCGGTCACCGGGACATTTTCATCATCGATGAACACGGCAACCAGGCCCCTGTCGTCCGTGGCAGGGCCCGGCTTTTCTGTCCGGCTGATAACGAGCTTGTCGCCCAGCAACATCTTCAGTATCTGCCGAACCTCGTCTTCATTGGGAACGGGATGTATCGTCACCAGGTCTCGCACTCCTTCTGAACCGGTCCCGGCCGGTGTATCTGTTCCATTGCCGACCTGGTCAAATGGCAGTACCCGTCTTGCCACGGGCAGGGGCCTTGCGTGCCGGCTTTCCTGACTTGCGTTTCACAACGGCAGCCTTGCGCCCATTCTCCACCGGATTCCCTGGCTCCCGTGGCTGAACCGCATGGTAATCCTCCAGCAAACGGTCCAGGCTACCGGCATCAAGCCGGCCCATTTCCACCAGCATCTCACCAAGCCTGGGACGGGTGTCCTGCTGTGCCCGGAGGAGTTCCTGCAATTCATGGTCCGTGAGGTACCCCAGCCTGATTGCCATTTCACCAAAGAAATAGCAGGTGCCCGCCTGTTCCCTGAGAATTTCCATGACCTGCCTGACATCCAGCAGGCCGCTCCTGATGGCTACCTGTCCGATCCTTGCCTGTCTGGCGGCCTGTTCTGACAGGGCGGCCTGTACATCACTCTCCTTCACCAGCCCCCTGTTGACGAGGTATTGCCCGAATCGGCGATATTCCATAACACTATCCCTGTGACCGGATAAGACTGACGGCTAGCGAATGAACGGATCGAGTGCCGCCTTGAAGGAATCGGGCGTGAATGGCTTGGCAATGAGGAAACGGGCACCCATTTCCTCGGCCTTGTGCTTCATCTCGGGTGTCGCTTCCGTGGTAACGAAGCCGAACTTGGTCTGTATGCCTTCGTCATTCATGACCTGCAGCAGCTCCGGGCCGGTCATGTTCGGCATGTTCCAGTCACACAGGACCAGGTCAGGTTCGCTGGACCGGATCGCCTCCAGCGCCTTGACGCCGTCCTCTGCCTGAATGAAATTGTGGCCGCTGTAACCGGCCTCGCGCATTGTCTTCATGACGATCAGCCGCATAGCCAGACTGTCGTCGACAACCATGATATTCATCTCGTCCTCCTGACTGTAATGCGAATTTCCCTGACGCTGTCAGGAACCGTATTTCCTGACTCCCTGCAGTCTTGCCATTATCCGGCCGGCTATTTTGTCGAGCGGCAACACCATATCGGCAGCTCCCAGCTTAACTGCAGCCCCGGGCATCCCCCAGACCACACTGGTTGCCTCGTCCTGGGCGATGGTGGTCGCACCGGCCTCCTGTAACTCCAGCAGCCCCTGCGCCCCGTCATCCCCCATGCCGGTCAGCAGGACGCCGATCGCGTTACCACCTGCATGCTCCGCCACGGACCGGAACAGGACATCCACCGACGGCCGGTGGCGGTTGACCGGCGGCCCGTCGCCAAGCCTGCAGCAATAGCGATGGCCATTGCGCACGATCTGCAGATGCCGGTCACCCGGTGCGATATAGGCATGTCCCGGGAGAATCCGCTCCCCGTCACGGGCCTCGCATACCGTCATGGCCGATACGCTGTTGACACGTCTGGCGAACGGCCCGCTGTACGCGGCCGGAATATGCTGGGTAATGACGGTCGCGGGTGCCGTCGCAGGCAGCTCCATCAGCAGGTCCCTGATGGCCTCGGTGCCGCCGGTGGAGGCACCGATCGCCAGGATGGATTCGTTGGCGGCGAAGAGGTGCGGCCTTGCCGGCAAACCGGCGGATACACCGGATCCGGACACCCTGCCGGGCATCACGGTTCCATGCCGGCCCGGCACGGCGACGTGTGCGCGGGCCGCGGCCTTCAGCTTGTCGATGATTTCCGCGCCGTGATGCCCGAGACCGTGGCTCAGGTTCCCCTTCGGCTTGCTGATGAAATCGATGGCACCCAGTTCCAGCGCCTGCAGGGTTACATCGGCGCCCTTTTCCGTCAGACTGGCGACCATGACCACCGGCATGGGATGCAGACGCATCAGG
The DNA here is from genome assembly GCA_964564245.1 of uncultured Ectothiorhodospiraceae bacterium. Classification (GTDB taxonomy): domain Bacteria; phylum Pseudomonadota; class Gammaproteobacteria; order UBA9214; family UBA9214; genus UBA9214. The sequence continues at coordinate 8,105 of CAZMAK010000016.1, forward strand.
TTGCGCAGAAAGGTGATTCCGTCCATCCTCGGCATCTCGACATCCAGCGTCAGCACATCCGGGTCGAGCTGCTTGATCTTCTCGCGTGCATCGTAGGGATCGGTTGCGGTCCCGACCACCTCGATATCCGGATCGGTCTTCAGGATCCTGGTCAGTACTTTCCGGACCAGCACGGAGTCATCGATAACCAGTACACGTATGGGCGGCTTGCCGAATTTTTTTGCCATATCATGTGTTCCTGCAACAGCACCTGTTCCTAGAACAGGTCGATTTCCCCGGAAACCGGTTTCTGCAGCAGGGAACGCCGGTATTCCAGCTCAAGCCGGCTTACGTCATTTTCACCCGACTCGGGCAGTTTCCTGACCCGGGCACGGCCGGTGGCGGGAAAATACAGCAGCTTGCGCGGATGCAGTCCTCCCAGGTCTTCCGCTACCACCGGCAGGTTTTCGGTAGACAGGTAATCATGGACGAAGTTGATATTGCGGACACCGACATCACTCATGGTACGCAGCACCCTGGCACCGCCAAACAGCTTGATCTCCAGCTGCTCCCGCCTCCCGCCATTGGCAAGGATGGTGTTGATGATATGCTCCATGGCGTAGGCACCGTAGCGTGCCGGCTCACTCAGCAGTCCGCTTTCACCCGGCCCGGGTGCAGCACCTTCCGGTAGCATGAAATGGTTCATTCCACCGATCCCGGCGACCGGGTCACGTATGCAGGCGGACACACATGAACCCAGCACGGTCATGATGACCTCGTCGCCCGCAGAGACATAGTATTCTCCCGGCAGGACCCGCACCGTATATTTCCCCTGCGTTGAATTCCAGTAGTGTTTCACGTGCTCGAAACCGCGCAGGGTACGCGGACGCAGCGGACCGTCACGGGATATTGATTCCTGCAGGAATGTGCCCATCAGCGGATTCTCCGGTAGATGGTCTTGCCGATCAGCTGGAAACGGTCGGATACGTTGTGCAGGGTTTCCGAATGCCCGATGAACAGGTAACTGTCCGGGTGCATGATGTGTGCAAACCGGTCAAACAGCACCCGCTGTGTAGGCTTGTCGAAGTAGATCACCACGTTACGGCAGAATATCGCGTCAAATTCGCCACGCATCGGCCAGCTGTCGATCAGGTTCAGCTGCCGGAAGGTGACCAGCCGGCGCAGGTCCTGCGCAACCCTGACCTTGCCGCTGTTCGTACCCTTGCCGCGCAGGAACCAGCGCTGGACGACGCTACTGTCGATATTCTGGATCCGGTCTTCCGGATAGATACCGGCCACGGCGGTCTGCACCATGTCGCTATCGACGTCGGTGGCGAGAATACGGACATCGCGACGGTCGATGTCGGTGATGGCCTCACGCAGTGTGATGGCAAGCGAGTAGGGCTCTTCACCGCTGGAACAGCCCGCCGACCAGATACGCAGGCGCCGGGTCTGCCGGTAACGCTCCAGCAGCATGGGCACCACCTCATGTCCCAGGAACTCGAAGTGGTGCAGTTCACGGAAAAACGAGGTCAGATTGGTCGTTATGGCATTCGTGAACTGCTCCAGCTCATCGCCCGCATCGTTTTCCAGCAGCGCGCAGTAATCGCGGAAACGAACCAGTCCATGCGCACGCAGACGCCTGGTCAGGCGCCCGTATACCAGGTCGCGCTTGTGGTCGGACAGACTGATCCCGGTGTGCCTGCCGGCCAGCTGGCGCAGACAGTTGAAATCCGCGTCCGTGAATTCGAAGCCGGCCTCGTCGCCAGTCACGGGTATCCGGCCTGTATTACCGAGTGCGCTCATTTCGTGTCAGAAAAACTCGATATCACCGTGCCTGGCGGAAGCGAAACGGGATGCATCCGGCTCATCCGCCGGCAGGCTGTCGAACATTGTGCTGCACATGCGCCGTTCCTGCTCCAGTGAATACACCGACCGTACCAGTTCACTTAGCTCCTGCCACATGGCAGGGTGTTGCCGTTCCGGTGCCTGCATCACATTCACCACGGCGCGCAGGTTCTTGCGGACATGCTGCATGCGCTGGGACAGCAGGTCGTAGAACTGGAGGGCCGTTATCGCCTGCTGCACCGCAGTCTGCACCTGACTGCACTCGGCCTGGACAACCTCCAGCAGCGCAGGCTTGCCGGCCGGCCCGCTGACCTGTTGTTCCCCGATCCGGCGCGCCGCGTCCGACATGGCCGTAACGGCAGCGATGATATGGCCGACCGCCTGTTCCGAGTCCTGTAATGACAGGGTGATCCGGGCAATGACCAGTTCGAGGGATTGCACGATCTGCTGCTGATCCACAGCGTGAATCGACGCCTGTGCATCCGCTCCCGGTTGCATGCGGTTGCCTTCAGATGCCATCGCGACCTGCCCGACACCCGTCCGGCTCCGGAATATCGTCAACAACCGGCATCGGCGAGGCCCATGTCTACTGCAAGACCGGTCAGGGTGGCTGTTATCAGCAGTACATCCGAGGGTGATTGCCAGTTCACCGTGTGCCCGTTGCCACGCACCTGCCGGACGAACGCCAGCAGCACCTGCAGGGCGGCCGTATCCACAGATTCGACGTTCGCGGCATCGAGGACGATATCCGCGTCCTGGCCGGCACAGGACAGCAGTTGCGCGCGCAACTCTCCTGCGTTCTCGATCGTCAGCCGCTCGTCGAGTGTGAACCGGCCGTGTCCTTCAGCCGCGCCTTCCTGCTGGTTGCCGGCCATCCTAGAACTCTTCCCACTCGCCGTCGTCAGTGTCGCTGTTGACGATCTTGCGCGGGGCGACCGGCGGACCGGCGTGCGATTTGCGTTCTCCGCTCCAGGGGCGAGCTGCAGAGCGCCGCTCGGTTTCCTGTCTGATACGCACCTTTTCTGCGGCGTCACCGGAGGTCACGAAGAAGCCCACCAGCTCGCTCAGGTCGCGCGCCTGCTCGCCCATCGACTCCGAGGCCGCTGCCGCCTGCTCCACCAGTGCCGCGTTCTGCTGCGTGATCTCGTCCATCTGGCCTACCGCCCGGTTCACTTCCTCGATCCTGTCCGACTGTTCCTGGCTCGCTGCCGTGATCTCGGTAATGATCTCGTCTACCTGCTTCACCGAATTCATGATTTCCTGCAGGTTCCGGCCGGACTCGTCCACCAGATTTGCACCCTCTTCGACCTTGAGCACGCTGTCCTCGATCAGGCCCTTGATTTCCCTGGCGGCCGTCGAACTGCGCCCGGCCAGGTTGCGCACCTCGCTCGCCACCACGGCAAAACCGCGGCCCTGCTCGCCTGCCCGTGCCGCCTCCACCGCCGCATTCAGCGCCAGCAGGTTCGTCTGGAAGGCAATCTGTTCGATGACACCGATGATGTCGGCGATTTTCTTGCTCGACGTCCTGATCCCACCCATGGCGAAGACCGCGTTGCCGACCACGGCACCGCCCTTCTCGGCGTGCTCGCGCGCACCGGCCGCCAGCAGGTTGGCCTGCCGGGCGTATTGCGCGTTCTGGCGCACGATGGTGGTCATCTCCTCCATGCTGGACGCCGTCATGTCCAGGGTGGACGCCTGTTCCACGGTGCGTTGCGACAGGTTGGTATTGCCCCGGGCGATTTCGCGAGCCCCTTTCAGCACGGCGCTGGCGCTGCTGCTGATCTCGTCCAGTACCTCCGTGAGCCTGGCAATGGTGCTGTTGGTATCGTTCTTGAGCTGACCGAAGGTACCGGAATAGTCAGCCTCGATGCGTCTGGTCAGGTCGCCGCGCGCCATTGCGCCGAGCACCTCTACGGTATCGTTGATGACCCGCTCGGAGACATCAAGCAGATCATTGACCTCGCGGCTCAGCCGCTCGAAGAAACCCGTCTTGTCCTCCAGACCGATGCGCTGGGTGAGGTCGCCGGCCAGCGCACGGCCCACGATCTTCTGGATCTCCTCCTCGATGGCGACTTCCTGGGTGCGGTATTGCCATTCGACTACGGTCCCGCAATGACGGCCTTCGCCACTCATGACCGGGCTGGCGGTGAACCGCAGTGCACGATCACCGATGTCGAGGTCGACCTGGTAGGTGTCTGTGAGGCTTGTCAGCAGGTTGCGCATCTGCTGCGGTTTGTCGTGGAAAAATACGTCGATACAGGAACCCACCAGCTGCGTGGCATCGAAATCCGGCAGCTCCCTGCGGATATCCACCTCGACCTCCCGCATCATCTCCGTCATCGCATCATTCGCGTAGGTGATATTGCCGTCGACGTCCACCACCATCAGGTACGCGGAAGCGTCGTCCAGCGCCTGCTTGATGCGACCGGTCTCCTCTGCACGCTGGCGTGCTTCGTTGACGTCATATCCCAGGCGGATCTGGGTGGACTTGAGATTCTGCAGCAGCCTGCCAAACTCATCATCCCGGTCCGTCTCGATCCACTGGAAATAGTCTCCCTCGGCAATCTGGCGCAGGGCTTCAATGGCGGTATGGACCGGCGTCAAGAAATGCCGCACCAGCATCAGGCCGCAGCTCACCAGCACCAGGGATGCCAGACCGAGCATTGCAGCGGTTGTGGCCATGCCTTCAGTACCGCTCGTCAGCCAGTGAATGCCATCCAGCATGCCGACCGCCAGCAACGTATACAGGACCAGCCATTTCTTGATGGAAACCTTCTTCAACCGGCGCACGACCCTGGTCACGGGACCGGGCCTGAGCGACGCCTTCCCGGCATTGATCTCCCGGTACAGTGCGTCGGCCGCACTGACTTCCTCACGGGACGGCACCGTGCGCACCGACATGTAACCGGTGACCCTGCCACCCTCGCGTATCGGAGTAACGTTGGCCTTGACCCAGTAGAAATCACCGTTCTTGCAGCGGTTCTTGACCAGACCGGTCCACGGCTGTTCCGCCTTGATGGTGTCCCACAGGTCCTGGAAGGCCTCCGGCGGCATGTCGGGATGCCGGATGATGTTGTGATTCCTGCCGAGCAGTTCCTTCTCCGTGAAGCCGCTGATCTCGATAAAGTCACGGTTTACGGAGGTAATGATGCCCTTCAGACTGGTCGTGGAGACGATGAACTGCCCGTCCCTGAAATGGACCTCGTTATCGGTCACCGGTTGGTTGATTTTCATGGCTGTCTACACCGTTGAACTTTCAGGAATCCGGTAGCATTCAGTTTCCGTCGCCACACCCGTCCACGTGCAGCACCCTGGTGTTTATCAGATGGTCGATATCCAGCAGGATGAGCATGACCTCATGCTGCGTCGCAAGCCCCTTGATGGACTCGGTACCACATGCGCCACCGAAATCCGGTGCCGGCCTGATATTCGCCCTGTCGATGTTGTGCACCTCGGATACGGCATCGACCACGATCCCCATGATGCGCTCGCCGTGTTCCTCATCCGTCACGCGGACCACGATCACGACCGTGGTCCTGTCATAGGGTCTGGCCTCCAGTGCAAACAGCCGGCGCAGGTCGATCACCGGCACCACCGTGCCACGCAGGTTGATGACGCCCAGTATGTAATCCGGTGTGTTCGGCATGGGCGTGACACCGTCCCAGCCCTTGATCTCCTGGATCTGCAGGATATCGATGCCGTATTCCTCGTCATCCAGCAGGAAGGAGAGGTACTGGTCCAGACCATCGCCGGCCTGCAGGTTATGTTCGCTTGCCTGAGCCTGTGTGGAACCCATCGTATCTGCTCCTGTTACTGAAACCGGGATCATGCAGCCGCCACCTGATTCAGCTGGCGACGCACGCTGTCCCCGAAATAGCGCTGGATGAGACCCGGTACGTCGATAATCAGCGCAACCGTGCCATCGCCCAGAATCGTCGCCCCGGAAATGCCCCGGATCTGCCGGAAATTGGTTTCCAGGCTCTTGATGACGACCTGCTGCTGGCCCATCAGGTCATCGACGAACAGGCCGACGCGCCGGTCATCGGCCTCGACAACCATCAGCAACCCGCTCAGCAGATCGGTCTTGCCGGACTTCATGCCGAACAGTTCGTTCAACCGGATGATCGGAATGTACTCCTCGCGCAGGCGATACAGCTCGGACTGTCCGGTGATTCGCTTGATCTGTCCGGCCTGCATCTGCAGCGACTCGACAATGGGTACCAGCGGCACGATGTAGGTCTCGGACCCGACACGCGCCAGCTGTCCGTCGAGAATGGCCAGCGTCAGCGGCAGACGGATGGTGACGGTGCTGCCCATGCCCTGACTGGACACAATGGTGACATTACCCCCCAGGTCACGCACGTTCCGGCGCACCACATCCAGCCCGACGCCACGCCCGGAAACATCACTGACCTGTTCGGCAGTGGAAAACCCGGGGGCGAATATCAGGTTATTGACCTGCTCATCGGTGAGTTCTTCATGTTCACCGACCAGACCTTTCTCGATGGCCTTGTTCAGGATCCGGTCCCGCTCCAGGCCGGCACCGTCATCGATCACATTGATGACGATGTCACCGCCTTCGTGATACGCACACAGTTCCAGTGTGCCGGACTCCGGTTTGCCGGCCGCCTTGCGTACAGCGGGCATCTCGATGCCGTGATCGAGCGAGTTGCGCACCAGGTGAATCAGCGGATCGGCGATCTTCTCCAGCACCGTCTTGTCCACCTCGGTCTGTTCACCGGTCATCTTCAGCCCGACCTGCTTGCCCATCTTGCCGGAAAGATCCCGCACCAGGCGCGGAAAACGGCTGAAGGAGAAGCTGATGGGGAGCATGCGGATCTGCAATATACTTTCCTGCAGCTCCCGGGTATTGCGTTCCAGCTGGCTGATCCCGTCCAGCAGTTTTCCGACCGCCCCGGTCTTGCCGGACACCAGCTCACTGCTGGCCTGGCTCAGCATGGACTGGGTGATGACCAGCTCGCCCACCATATTGATGAGTTCGTCCACCTTGTGGATAGCGACGCGGATGGAACCGGATTCCCGGTTACCGGCCCCGCCCTTTTTATCGCCCCCGCCCTTCGTACTCAACGGCGGCACTGCACTTGCAGCCGGGACCGCACTGGCCACCGGCGGGAGCGTGCCGGCCGGTGGCGCAGGGTCCGGCGTGACCTCCACCGGACCCGGCACTGCCGCATGCCCGGCCGGATCATCCAGTGACGAGATATCCAGTTCACTCTCGTCGGCGACCCAGCTGAACAGCTCCTTGATCTCCTCGCGCCGGATGTCACCATTCAGGGTCAGTGTCCATCCCAGGTAACAGATCTCATGCCGGATCTCCTCCAGGCCCGGTAGCGCGGACGTATCGGCCGCGATCCGCAATTCTCCCAGCCCCTGCAATTCGCGAAAGATCAGCGCCGGCTCATTCCCCGACTGGAGTATGTCCGCGCGCGGCCTGAAGTGAATACGCCAGCCATTGCCCGCACGGTTTTCGCCGTGCACGTCACCGCGCGTCGCCGCGCGGGCATGACCGGCATCTGCGCCGGCCATTACCTCTTCCGGCCGCGCGGTTTCGTCCGTGTCCGATGCCGGCGTGACGCCCGGCGGCGGCTGCCCGGCAAGCATGTTCTCCAGCTTCTGCTGCACTTCCCCGCTGCGTGACTGGTCGATGTCCGCCGTGTCGCGCACGGCGTTGACCATTCCCCGCAGGACATCCACGGATTCCAGCAACAGGTCTACGCTGTCCCGCGTGACCTCGCGCCGCCCGTCGCGCATCTGATCGAGCAGGGTTTCCATGACATGCGTGAAACCGGAGATTTCCATGAACCCGAACGTGGCGCTGCCGCCCTTGATGGAATGGGCGGCACGGAAAATCGAATTGATCTCCTCGATGTCCGTTCCCTGGTCCAGGTTCAGCAGTCCGGACTCCATGACGTTCAGTCCCTCGAAACATTCATCGAAGAACACATCATGGAATTCAGACAGATCAATGCTCATTTTCCCTCCATGGAAAAACCCGGCTGCTCACCGTTCAGGCGCGTCTCCGTTCAGTCGAGCACCCGGCGCAGGGTTTTGATCAGCTGGACCGGATCGAACGGCTTCACGATCCAGCCGGTGGCACCGGCTTCCTTGCCCTGCAGCTTTATCTCAGCACTGGACTCGGTGGTCAGGATCAGGATGGGCTTGTACCGGTAGGCAGCCAGCTTGCGCAGTTCCCTGATCAGGGTGATGCCATCCATGTTCGGCATATTGACATCGGTGAGTACCAGGTTGACATCGGATTCGACAGCGATTCTGAGTGCCTCGACGCCGTCGTCGGCGAGCAGCACGTCATAGCCCGCGCCTTGCAGCGTATAGAACACCATTTGTTGTATCGACGGGGAATCGTCGACCGCGAGAATACTTGCCATCCCTGTCACTCCCTGACCCGGTTATCAGCCAGGCATACCCTGGATACAATTTGCAGATGTGAGGAATATCGACAGGAAAATCCATAGCTTTACTCGAACCAGGCACCGGGCCGCCCCGCTTTCGGGCAGCCCGCAGGCAGTCAGGACCAGTCCCGGGGTGCCCCCCGGCAGCGCTGCGATGACGGGCCCGGGTCAGCCCGAGGCAGTTACCGCTTCGGCCCCCTGCCCGAACTCGAGCTGCACCGTACCCGTTCCGGTAACTGCCTCCTCGCCGACCAGGCAACGCACCACGTCCGCGTTCGAGGGCAGTTCGTACATGGTGCGCTGGAGCACGTCTTCCAGCACACTGCGCAGGCCGCGGGCGCCGGTGCCCTGTGCCATGGCCCGGCGGGCGATGGCGGACAGGGCGCCGTCGGAAAACTCCAGCTCCACATCATCGTAGCGGAACAGCTCCTGGTACTGGCGTACCAGCGCATTGCGCGGCTCGTTCAGTATCCGTACCAGGGCCGCCTCATCGAGTTCCCGGAGCGCCGTAATCACGGGAAAGCGCCCGATGAATTCCGGGATCAGCCCGAACTGACGCAGATCGTCCGGGTGTGTCCTGCCCAGCAGCTGCGGATCGACGGTCATGGCCTGCCTGTCAACCGGTGCGGCATGAAACCCGATTCCGCCGCGCGGCTGCAGACGCTGTTCGAGGATCCGTTCCAGTCCGGCAAAGGCCCCGCCACCGATGAACAGGATATTGTGCGTATCCAGCGTAACCCCTTCCGCCGGGTCCTTGCGTCCCTTGCCGGACAGTTTTACCCGGGTGCCCTCAACCAGCTTGAGCAATGCCTGCTGTACACCCTCGCCCGAAACATCACGAACGCCGAACGAGGACTCGCCGGCCCGCGCCAGCTTGTCGATCTCGTCGATGTACACGATGCCCCATTCAGCCAGCTCACGGTTACCGTCCGCGGCATCGAGCAGGCGCACCAGGATACTTTCCACGTCCTCTCCGACATAGCCGGCCTGGGTCAGGGTGGTGGCATCCGCAATCACGAACGGTACGCCGACCACGCGCGCCAGGGTGCTGGCCAGCAGGGTCTTGCCCGTGCCCGACGGTCCCAGTAACAGGATGTTTGCCTTGCTGATCTCGACGCCGGGTTCATCCAGCGCGGCGACCGGTACCCGGTCCGAGGTGAGTCGCTTGTAATGGTTGTACACCGCGACGGCAAGCACTTCCTTGGCGTGATCCTGGCCGATGATGTACTGGTCCAGGCGCTGCTTCATCTCCACGGGTACGGGTGGACGGCTGAACGGCTGCATCGCCGCGTGCCGGCGCCCCCAGCTGCCGAACACCTGCCCGGCCAGCCGCACGCAATCCTCGCAGATATGGCCCTCGATGCCGGCGATCAGGGGAATCTCGGCGCTCTGGCCCGCCCCGCAAAAGGAACAGCGTTTCGTGTCATGTACCATTTCGCACTCCCTGTTTTTCCCGTTGCCGCGCCAACTCCGTCAGCCAGGCCTTCTGGCAGTTGCGCCGGTTGCGGGCATCGAGCAGCCGGTGGATGTCCGCCGCCGCTTTGGTATAGGGCACCTGCCGGGCCGGATGAATCCTTTCGCACCACAGCAGGTGGAAACCGATTTCCGTCTCCACGGCCGGGCTGATCGCACCGGCCTGCAATCCGAACAACGCCGCGTCGAGTTCCGGAAACAGCTGCCCGCGGCTGATGTCGCCGAGTTTTCCGCCATCCAGCGCCGATGGACATTCAGAGTAGCGGCGTGCCAGTTCCGCAAACCGGCCGGGCCGGCGCTGGAGTAGATCCGCGATCCCGGCGCTGCGTTCCGCGGCCCGCGCACGGGTGTTGTCGGCGAATTCCGGGTTGATGGTGATCAGTATCTGGCGTGCCGTACGACGCTCGGGGAGCCGGAAGCGGTCCGGGTTCAGCTCGTAGTAGATCCGCATGTCGATCCCGTTGATCACCGGGCGGCGCGCACCGACCCGCTGCATGACGGCGTCGAACACCAGCTCGCGGTAGAGCGCACTGCGCAGGGCCTCGACATCCAGGCCGTTCGCCGCCAGGTCCGCGAGGAAATCCTGTTCATCGGGGTAACGGGATGACACCTCTTCGAGTGCTGCATCGAGACGCTGCCGGTCAACCACCACCTCGCGTGCCTCGGGCGTGCCGAACACCAGGGACTCGATCCGGAACGTACTGGATGCACGGCTGCGTGCCTCGGCCAGCTGCGCCTCGTCCAGCTGTGCCAGGTTCTTCTGGAAACGATCCAGTGCACCGCGCAGCAGGTGATAGCGATAGACGGTGCTGTCCTCCACCGGCGTGGCCACCTGCTCCATCGGCATCATGCCGCACCCGCGTCCCGCCCGGCACAGGCATCCAGCGCCGCTTCCGGTACCTGCAGCGTGCGGCCGGGGAAACGCACGTGGTAACAGACCCCGTCCGCCCCGTCCCGCAGGACCCTCAGGATCTCGCCGATTCCGCCGGGTTCGGCGATGATCTCCCCGCCGACGGCAAGCGGCAGCCGCGGCGTCACCTTGTCACGGAACTCGAAGCGGCATGGCGTCCAGGGATCGGACTCCGCCTGCAATTCCTCCTCGCGGCATCCCACCAGCCGGTTGCTGTCAAGGAAATGCACGGAGCAGATCACCTGGTCCTGCAGAAAGGTACCGATGTCCTTCACGTAACCGACACTGCCCCTGCGCACCAGCAGGGCACCGACCTCTTCACCGGGGTAGGTCCCGTCATTGCGGATGTTGCGGACCACGCGCACCGCGTCACCCGGGTGAAACCTAACCGCCATCGTGTCCCTGCCTGAGGATGGAATCGACCGGAATGAATACCTGCTGCGGTTCGTGCATGCGGAACACGCGGAACACCTTCTCGGTACGCGCATCCGATTTCACGAAGTCGCTGTAGGCCGCCTCCAGCAACTCGGCGTGGATCCGGTACCTTTCCTCGTATTCCTGCGGCAACTCATCGGCCCCGGCCAGGTAGTCATGAAAGCGCTGCAGGATATGCAGGCGGTTGACATGCACCACGGCAGGGTCGTACGTGACAGAAAAATATTCCAGAAATTCCTCGGCACTCGACAACTCCTCAAGCGCCTCGTCCAGCGTCCCGGCTTGCATACTGTTTACCTCCCTTGCCATACAATCGCAGCGTGCTGCCGGCTAACCGGTAACCACTCTCCTGCGCCCGTTGTCATCATCGAGCCCCAGCGCGTCGCGCGCCATCCCGACCAGCGCGGCCGCACCCAGCCGGTCGCTGCTGTCGAGTTCCGCCACCTTCTGCAGGCGCTCCAGCCCGCCTTCGGTGTCACCCTGACGCAGGCGCAGATAGCCGGCCCCCTTCAGCACCATCAGGTAGAAACGCGTCAGGGTCATGGATTTCACAATGCCGGTCGCCAGCCCGTTGATATCCAGTTCGCGCCAGTTCCCGCCGGTCCCCAGTTTTCCGGCCACCACCTCGAGTGCGCGGTCGGCCACGATCAGGGCATCGCCGTAGCGACGCTGGTAATAAAAGTAGCGATACAGGGCAACCAGCACGACCAGGTGCCGGGGCGCGAGAAAATACGCGCGCATCAGGTTGTGTCCGGCAGCGGCCTTGCCATACTCCCGCGCCGACTGCGCCAGCAGGTCGCTCACCCCGTCCGGCAGCGGCTCGTCGAAATACAGGGGTTGCGCCTCGAAATCCAGGAGATCCATCGTAACCTCAGCTGGCAGGTTCCATTTCCATTCCGCCGTGGGCGGGCCGGGGCGATTCGGTCTCGCACACCTGCCGGGCCTCGCAGTCGTCACATTCGTCCTCGGCCACCGCTCCGCCGGGCAGGCAGCCGTGTATGCCCAGTTCCTGCTCCAGCAGGCGGATGCGATCCAGCAGGCAGGCAATCGCGCCGGCGACCGGGTCCGGAATCAGGTGATGGTTCAGATCGATGCCATGCAGACTGTCGCTGGCAACCTTGTCGACCTGCACGATCTTGCCCGGGATACCGACCACCGTCTGTTGCGCGGGTACGTCCCGGATCACGACGGAATTGGCGCCGACCTTGACGCCGTCACCGAGACTGATCGGCCCGAGTATCTTGGCACCGGCACCGACGATGACGCCGTCACCCAGCGTGGGATGGCGCTTGCCCCGGTTCCAGGTCGTACCGCCCAGCGTCACGCCGTGATACAGGGTGACGTCGTTGCCGACCTCTGCGGTTTCGCCGATGACGACCCCGGCCCCGTGATCGATGAAAAAACGCAGACCGATGCGCGCACCGGGATGGATGTCGATACTGGTCCAGATACGGGCAAGGTACGACAGCAGGCGCGCGGCGTATTTCCAGCCCCGGCACCAGAGCGGGTGCGCCAGGCGGTAGACCAGGATGGCATGCACGCCCGGGTAGGTGGTGACGACCTCGAGGCGCGTCCGCGCCGCCGGGTCCCGTTCGAAAACACAGGCGATGTCCTGGCGAATCAGATTGAGTACTCCCGCGGACTTCCGCGCCGCGCCGGCGCTGGCGGACTTCTGCAGCCGGACCGGCAGGTCCTGCATCTCTTCGCGGGTCACGGACACGGGACACCCTCCTGTGATGGATGCAGCTGTGCATGGATGGCCAGCAGTTCGGTATTGTCCGGTGCACGCTTGTTGCGCGTCACGAAGCCTCGCACCTGGTTCAGCACCCGTGCCGCCGACACCCGGTCGAGCGGTACGTTGAGCGCGGCGAAGGCCTGCTGCACGGAACGCGTACCGGAGTGCTTGCCGAGCACGAAGCTGTGAAAGCGCCCGAGTTCGGCGGGGTCGATCGCCTCGTAGTTGCGCGGATCCTTGAGCAGTCCGTCGACGTGAATGCCGGCCTCGTGGGTGAAGGCCCCCTCGCCCAGCAGGCACTTCTGCCAGGCCACCGGACGGCCCGAGGCCCGTGCGACCAGGGCGGACAGGGCCGGGAACTGCAGCGTGTCGATGCCGGTATCGATCCCATACAGGTGTTTCAGGCCCATCACCACCTCTTCCAGCGGTGCATTGCCGGCCCGCTCGCCCAGGCCATGCACGGTGGTATTCACGTGCGTGGCGCCGCCGAGGATCGCGGACAGCGTATTCGCGGTCGCCAGGCCGAGATCGTCGTGGGCATGCATTTCCAGTTCGATATCGGTCGCCGCACGCAGGCGGCGCATCACGTCCAGCACGCCAAACGGCTCCATCACGCCCAGGGTGTCGGCAAAACGGAAACGGGTGGCACCGGCCCGTTGTGCACACTCGACCACCTGCAGCAGAAAGTCGCTGTCCGCGCGCGAGGCATCCTCGCCGCCGACGCAGACCGCCAGCCCGGCATCCAGCGCGGCCGGCACGTGGCGGCGGATGGTTGCCAGCACCCAGGCGCGGTCCCGGCCCAGCTTGTGGGATATCTGCTGGTCCGAAACCGGGATGGACAGGTCGACGGCATGTACACCGAGTCCGGCACACTGCTGCAGGTCCGCCGTCCGCATCCGGCTCCACACCAGCAGCCTGGCGTGCAGCCCGTGTACGGCGATGGCGCGGATCGACTCGCGCTCTTCGGCACCCATGGCGGGTATGCCGATTTCCAGCTCCGGTACCCCGCTGTGATCCAGTTGTGCGGCAATGGCCAGCCGCTCCTCCAGCGTGAAGGCCACGCCGGCCGTCTGTTCACCATCCCGCAGGGTGGTGTCGTCGATCACTACGGAACGGGCTGTGCTGGTGATGCTCATGCAGTTTCCCTCGGCTATGAACCAGTACCAGCAAACACCATGCCACTTTCACAATCCGCCATGATTCATGGTGTTAGGAATGACCGGCCACCGGGATTGTCGGGTTTGCAACAGCGGCTGCGACATCTGGAGCGGGAATGTACGGGGCAGTGAAGGGTGTGTCAGGAAAAAAATGCCACCCCGCAGGGGTGGCAAGTACCACTGGAGACGCAGGAGAAATACGGCTCAGGCATACGCCGGGGCAAAGGCCTTTTCAGGCTCCTGCACCGGACCGTCCTCATCCCAGTAGGGGGACAGCTTGCGCAGGCGTGCAATGATCGGCGGTACGGCCTCGATGACGCGGTCGATTTCTTCCCTGGTGTTGTAGCGCGACAGCGAGAAGCGCATGGACCCGTGTGCTGCCGTGTAGGGGATGTTCATGGCCCGCATGACATGCGAGGGCTCCAGCGAACCGGAGGTACACGCAGAACCGCTGGAGGCGGCGATCCCCAGCTTGTTCAGCAACAGCAAAATCGCCTCGCCCTCGATGAACTCGAAGGCGATGTTGGTGGTATTCGGCAGGCGGTTGTCCGGGTCCCCGTTGACGAAGGCATGGGGCACCTGCGCGAGGATGCCCTGTTCGAGCCGGTCCCGCAGCGCGGCCACGAACTCATGCTCGTAGTCCATGTACTCCAGTGCCAGCTCCGCCGCCTTGCCGAGCGCCACGATCGCCGCGGAGTTTTCCGTACCGGCACGGCGTCCGCGTTCCTGGTGGCCGCCGCGCAGCAGCGGCCGGTAACGCACGCCACGGCGCAGGTACAGCACGCCGATGCCCTTGGGGGCATGCAGCTTGTGCCCGGACAGCGACAGCATGTCGATGCGGCTCGACCTGAGGTCCATCGGGATCTTGCCCACCGCCTGCACGGCGTCGGTGTGGAACATCACGCCGGCGGCATGCGCCAGCTCCGCCATTTCCAGCACCGGAAACAGTGTGCCGCTCTCGTTATTGGCCCACATGACCGATACCACGGCCACCCGCTCACTCAGCAGCGCGCGGTATTCCTCCAGGTCCAGCCGGCCCTGCTCGTCGACCTTCAGGTAGTGCACCTTGTAGCCGTCCTTTTCCAGCTGCTCGCACAGGCTCAGCACGGCCGGGTGCTCGACCACCGTGGTGATGATCTCGTTACGGTCCGGTTGTGCCTTCAATGCCGACAGGATCGCGGTCGAATCGGACTCGGTGCCGCAGGAGGTGAATATGATTTCCGAGTCGAATTCTGCTCCCAGCAGGGCCTGCACCTGCCGGCGCGCCTGCTTGATGGCAAAGCCGACCTGGTTGCCGAACTCGTGCATCGAGGAGGGATTGCCGAACTGCTCACTGAAATACGGCAGCATGGCCTCCACCACCGCCGGATCCACGCGGGTGGTCGCGTTGTTGTCGAGATAGATACCGGCCATGCTCAACCTCCGCTTGCGGCCCGCGGCATTTCGCTTGCCGGCAGGACCTTGATGAATTGACCCAGTTCCTCCATCAGGCGCTGCTGGATGCCGCCCAGCGTCATGGAAGCCATCTGGCAACCGGAACAGGCGCCGGTCATGTTGACGTAGACACAGTCGCCCAGCACGTCCACCAGTTCCACGTCGCCCTTGTCCATCTGCAGGCGCGGCCGCATCGATTCGATCACCCGCTCGATGCGGCGAATGCGCTGCAGGTTGGTCATGCCGGTGGCGCCTGCCACCAGGGTTTCGGGAGTCGATTCGACATTCGGTATCGATGTGGCATTGGGATCGAAGGTCTCGCCCTGCCCGGCCAGCACCCGCGCGAGGATCTCCTCGATGCCCTCGTGGCACGAGGCACAACCACCGCCGGCCTTGGTGTAGTTCGCCACGTCCTCGACCGTCCGCAGCCCGTTGGCACGGATGGTCTCCTCGATCAGCACCGCATCCACCGCGAAACACTTGCAGACCAGTGCACCTTCCTCGTGATCGTCCTTCCACACCTCGCCGCGGTAATTGGCCACCGCCGCCTGCAGCGCCTCGCGTCCCATGACCGAGCAATGCATCTTTTCCGGCGGCAGGCCGTCGAGGAAGTCCGCGATGTCCTGGTTGCTCACCTTGAGCGCCGCGTCCAGCGTCATGCCCTTGATGATCTCGGTCAGCGCCGACGAGGACGCGATTGCCGAACCGCAACCAAAGGTCTGGAAACCCGCGTCCTCGATGATTTCGGAGTCCGGGTTCACCTTCAGGGTCAGGCGCAACGCATCGCCGCAACTGAGTGAGCCGACGTCACCGGTCGCGTTCGCACCGGCCACGGCACCGGCATTGCGCGGGTTGAAGAAATGATCCTGTACCTTTTCCGAATAGTCCCACATGGCCCGTTCTCCTGCTTCAGCACCGCCTCAGGCGGAAAATGATTTTCCGCAGCCGCAACTGTTCGCGGCGTTGGGATTCTCGAATCTGAACCCGCTGCCCTCCATGCTGTCGAGGAAATCCACCGTCACCCCGCGCAGCAGCGGCAGGCTGTGCGGATCGACGAGGATACTGACGGCGCCACACTCGATGACGGTGTCATCGGCCGCGGCCGCCTCCTCCAGGGCCATGGCATACTGCATCCCCGAGCAGCCGCCGCCGGTCACCGAAATGCGCAAGCCGGCAACCGGCGTATCCGCACCCTGGATAAAACGGCCAATGGCCTTTTCCGCGCTGGCAGTCAATGTAAGCATTCAGTGCACTCCTTCTGGCAGGTGATTTGCAGGTCTTTGCCACGAACAGAAGCAAAGCCTGTGCCAGCAACGAGGAAGCAGCCCAGGTTACTGTGTTACATCAACTTTTCAGTCACGCCCCGGCGACGGCTGTCGGCGATGTCACAACCGGGCCGATCAATTCGGGTAGCAAAGGCAACAATATGACAAAAGACAGGGAAGACATTCCCCCGCTCCGGCAACTCGAGCCGGGTGACCGGGTCTATGCGCGCGTGGAGATCCGCAGTGACGGCTCGATACCCGGCCTGGCAGCGGATGCCCTGCTGGCGACGGCCGGGACGCGCGGGGTCATCGTCAACATCGGTCATCTGGAGGAAAACCCCGGACGCGCACTCTACCTGGTGCGCTTCGAGGATGGGCGGCTCGACCTCGGGCCGCCGGTGGGATGCTGGCCGGAGGAACTGGTTACCCGGCGCGAAGCGGGCGACCCGCCCTGACTACCGCACGCGGATCATCTCCTGGCGGACACGATCGACCCGTGCCGGTCATTCGATATCGACGATCGGTTCATCCGCGGTGGACACATCGAGGCCGCAGGAGGTAGTCCCGTCGGGAACCCTCGCCGGACAACCTGCCGGTGTTCTTTACCGGGGTCCGGCTTTTTTCCTGCCCGCCACCCTCCTGCCCTTCGTGGCGCCGGTTGGCCGTTTCTTGCTCGCCGTTTTCCTGACGGGCGTTTCTGGTTTCTTTGCCGGGGCTGATTTGATGGCAACCGTCTTCTTTCCGGTGCCCTTCTTCTTCGTCGACGCCTTGCTGCCTGCCGTCTTACCGCCTGTTTTCACTGCGGTCTTCTGTTTTTTGCCTGCGGTTTTCTTCACACGTTCCCGGTTGCCGGCCTGCCGTGCGGATTTCCCGGCAACCGTTTTCTTCCCGGTGACTACCTTCCTTTCCGGAATCATTCCCGTTTGCGTGTCACCCGGCGCGCCGTCATGACTGTCAAGCCAGAGGGTGATGACGTCCTCCATACACCATAGCTCCTGCTGTGCAGCGGACACTACCGAGGCCAGCGCGTGATGTCCCTGCTCAACCAGGGCGAGCTCTCGTTCCAGCCGTTCGTCAACCTCCCGTTCGGCAAGCATCCAGTCAATCTCCGGGGAGCAACTGGAAAAACCCCGTCGTTCGGCACGCAGGTAAGCTGCCTCGCGAATCATGGCCTCCCGTTCCCCGGCAGTGATGACCGGCCCGATGATCGTCATGTTTGACGACTCGGTAAGGCCATCGATACTGATGCGCCCCTCGTGCACATCGCACAAAAACCGGCTTAAATACGGGACGAACATGCCACCAAACCGCTCGAACGCGAAATCACTCAGTTGCCGGACATCCCTGCCGGCGGCGATGAGGTGTTCAAACGCCGCTTTCAGATAGGTCTTCGCAGATTCGTACGTTGCTGTGTTGAACCAGTAACAATCAGGCATTGCCGATATCCTCTCATGTTCCATTAAGCTGCCATACACCGCTCCGCCTGACACGTCGGCGTGACGGGTTTGTCAGCCCGTTACTTTCATTTCATTCGACAGGACCCGGTACACGGCGACGGTGCAGACGACAGCCCCTGTCACAGGAAACGCAGAGTGTAGCCGTTCGCTGTTGTAAACACGAATACCGTCGGTGAGAAGCGGGCCGCCGCGCCCGGAGTGTGCGAGCGTAACGCTACGAGCAGCCCCCCGCTGCGGTTAACTACACTCAAGCCGAACCGCCGGGTGCGCCTGGTCCACGTGTGCGCCGGCACCAGGCCCGGCAACTGCCCGTCCACCCGGCGCCGTGGCGGGCACACCTTCCACCAGGGGTCGCAGGTGCTGTGGCGGCAGCTCGGCATGCACGTGACTGCCGGGTGCCGGCAGTGGTTCGTTCCAGGGCCGGTGCAGGTAGAGCGGTGTACCGTCCGGCAGGCGGCACTGCAACTCGCGCAGGCCCCCGAGTTCGGTGACCCGTACGACACGCGCGGGCAACCCCGGTTCATCCCGCCCGCGCAGGCGTATGTGCTCGGGCCGGATGCCCAGCCAGGCCGTGTCCGGCGCGGGCTCGGTGGTCAGCTCCACACTGCCCCACGGGCCGCTGACCCGCTGCTGCGCCAGTGCCTGCACCGGCAGCAGGTTACGCCAGCCCAGTACACGCGCGGACTCCAGGTCGTGTGGATGATCGAATACCGCCGCCGCGTCGCCGCTGCAATGCAGGCGGCCGTCGACGATCACCGCCACGCGATCCGCCACGTGGCGCGCCTCGTCGACGTCGTGGGTCACCAGCAGCACCGGGCGCTCGAACGCCGCTACCACGGCCAGCAACTGTGCCCGCAGTCGCTGGCGCAGATAACTGTCGACGGCGGAAAACGGTTCATCCAGCAACAGCACGTCGGGCTCGCGCGCCAGTGCCCGCGCCAGCGCCACACGCTGGCGCTGGCCACCGGACAGCTGGTGCGGATAGCGTTGCACCAGCGGCGCCAGGTGCAGGCGTTCCAGCCATTCCGCCACACCCTGGCGCCGTTCCCGGCGCGGCAGGCCATAACCGACGTTGTCCTCCACCGTCATGTGTGCAAACAGCGCGTAGTCCTGGAACACCATGCCGACCCGGCGCTGCTGTGGTGTCAGGAAGATCCCCTGGCCCCGGTCCACCCAGGTCCTGTCGCCGACGCGCAGGTGTCCGCAGGCCGGCCGCTCCAGTCCGGCAATCAGGCGCAGCAACGTGGTCTTGCCACTGCCGGACGGCCCCAGGATCGCGGTGACACCGTGCTCCGGCAGGGTCAAGTCCAGGCAGAGATCGAAGCCGCTGCGCCGGTAACCGAGCTGGATGTCGATGCCGCTCATGCCCGAAGCTCCGCATGCCAGTGGCGATTGACGCCATACACCAGCACCAGCACCAGGAACGAGAATCCCAGCAGGCCCGCGGACAGGCGGCCGGCGGAGACGAAGTCGAGCAGCTCGACGTGTTCGTAGATCGCAACGGATACCACCTGGGTCTTCCCGGCGATGTTGCCCCCCACCATCAGCACCACGCCGAATTCACCCAGCGTATGCGCAAAACCCAGCACCACGGCGGTGACCAGTCCGCGCCGTATCTGGGGGATGACCACGCTGAGAAAGGTACGCGTGCGCGAAGCCCCGAGTGTCCAGGACGCCTCGATGGCGCGCCGGTCCATGCCCTCGAAGGCCGCCTGCAGCGGCTGCACCACGAACGGCAGGGAATACAGGCAGGACGCCACCACCAGGCCCGCGAAACTGAAGGCCAGCGGATGCCCGGTGAGTGCGCTCCAGAAGCGGCCGGCCACGCCGTTTGCACCCAGCAGGACCAGCAGGTAAAAACCGAGCACCGTGGGCGGCAGCACCAGCGGCAGGGCGGTAAGCGCCTCGACCGGAATCTTCATCCGGCTGCGGGTGCCGGCCAGCCACCACGCCAGCGGCAGTCCCAGGCACAGCAGGATCAGCACCGTCAGCGTGGCCAGCCGGAAGGTCAGCCAGACCGGTCCCAGGTCGAGTGCGGCGGATGTCATGGAGCCACCCCGGCGGTTGCCGGCTCCACGGTATAACCGAAGGCAGTGATGGTATCCCGGGCCGCCGGTGTCTGCAGGTATTCCCACAGACGCCGGGCCGCCGCGCCGCTACCGGACAGCAGCACGGCCTGTTGCCGGATGGGCGGATAGAGATCGGCGGCCACGCGCCAGTAGCTGCCGGCGGACGGACGGCCGGGCGGCCTGATCTGCGACAGCGCGAGAAAGCCGACCCCGGCATTACCGGTCGCCACGTACTGGTAGGCCTGCGCGATGTTTTCCCCGGTAATCAGGTCGGACTGTAACCGCCCGGCAATCCCCAGCGCCTCGAGCACCGCCTGCGCCGCCGCACCGTACGGGGCCAGGCGCGGGTTCGCAATCGCGACGCGCCCGAACCGGCCGTCCTTGAGCATCGCCGCGCCATTGTCGTCATGGAACAGCGCGGGATCGGGACTCCACACCACCAGTGTCCCGAGTGCATAGGTGAAGCGCGTGCCCGCTTCGGTCCTGCCGGCGGCCGCCAGCCGTTCCGGTTCGCGCGTGTTGGCCGCGAGGAACAGGTCATACGGCGCACCGTTGATGATCTGGGCATACAGCTTGCCCGTCGACCCGCTGCTGATGTTCACCTCGACGGCCGTCAGCGTGCTGAAGTCGCGCGCCAGCTGCTGCATGGGCGCCAGAAAATTGCTCGCCACCGCAACGCGCACGGCCTCCGCCGTCCAGCCCGTGGCCGGAATCAGCAGCCACAGCGCACACAACCAGATCCGGCAGGAGCTCATGTTCGCGCCCCGGCAGGATCAGATGGCCACCGGCAGCAGGCGTGGCTCGGAGCGCACGATCTCGCCCCGCCCCCACGCCGTCACCGCTTCGACAAACCAGCGCTCGTTGCGCGGGTGGTCGCGGATGATGTCGTATTCCGCAAAGAAACTGCCGTCGCCGTGAATCAGCACGGTGCCGCATTTCTGACCGCGCGCATCGCGCCAGATACCGACCAGTGTGTCCAGCCCCGAGGCCGGGTCGCGGTCGAGCCGGTAGGCCGCCTCTTCCGGGCGGCGCAGGGTGATCGTGCCGGGCGTGAATGCCAGCTTGTCGAGCTCCACGTTCAGCGCGGCCCACACCACCTGCAATTGCGGGCGGGCGTGTTCCAGCCGTTGTGCAAGCCGCTCATCCACCGCCGCCCGCTCCGCTGCCGGCCTGCGTGCGTTCCCAGAATTCTTCGCTCACCAGCAGGCGTTCGACGGGACGGCCCTGTTCCAGGTGCTGTTCGAAGATCTCGGCCACGTCGGCCTGGCCGACCCGGGCATACATGACCCCCTCCGGGTAGACCAGCACGTTGGGCCCCTCGCTGCAGGGCCCGATGCAACCGGTCGCCGTGACCTGCACCCGGCCGAACAGGTCGCGCTGCTGCAGTTGCCAGAGAAATTCCTCGTACACCGCGGCACAGCCATGGTCGGCACAGGAACTGCGCGGGTGTCCCGGCGGTCGCGCCTGGGTGCAGAGAAAGACATGTCTGTCCGGTCTGGGCATACGGCTTACCCCTGCATCAGGCGGCTGCGGCCGCCGGTTCATGGGTCAGACAGCGCCTGGGGCAAACCCGCGAACAGGCCTGGCAGCCGATGCAGTCCATGAGGTCCTTCAGATTCATCACCATCGAGGTATCGTCCGAAAAACCGTCGTCGTCATCGTCGTAGTCCATGGCGTCGTCATCGTCCGGGTCACCCGGGCCTTCGCGCTCGACCAGCTCGAACACATCGCGCGGGCATACCTTGAAACAGCGGCCGCAGCCGATGCACTTGCCCTGGTCGAGGGCGGTGATAAACGCGGGTGTCCATTCGACCCCGCCGCGTGTCAACCC
The DNA here is from genome assembly GCA_964564245.1 of uncultured Ectothiorhodospiraceae bacterium. Taxonomy (GTDB): domain Bacteria; phylum Pseudomonadota; class Gammaproteobacteria; order UBA9214; family UBA9214; genus UBA9214. Next base: position 30,129 of record CAZMAK010000016.1, read on the forward strand.
GATGATCATGTTCATCCCCTGTCTCCTGCTCAGCCTGTTTCGCTCATGGCCGCTTCCGCCGCCTCCAGCCTGGCGTTGGCCTCCGCCCAGGCCTGGCAGGCGTCATAGGTCGCGCTGGCGATGGCGGGGATATCCCCGTAGGCCGCCGGCAGGCGATCCTCCACCAGGTCGTGCAGTTCACCGGCCTTCTCGGTGGCAATGCGTTTTGCCTTGCGCACGGCTTTCTGCAGGGCCTTCAGCTCTTCCGGTGTCATCTTCGCCCCCTACAGCTGCGCAACATCGCGCCAGTCGTTGATCACGGCTTCCGCCTTGTCCACCAGCCTGTCGACCTCTTCCTTCATCTTGCCAAGATCGGGAAAGCCGAAGCGGTGTACGTCGCGCAGCGTCCGGTCCAGGACCACCAGCTTGCCCACCGTAATCAGCGCACGGCCGAATCCCTCGTGGGTCAGGTTGATCATGGGCACCGCCATCAGGCCGCAACGCGCCTCGATCAGGGCGGCAATGCCGTTGTAGTACGCCTTGACGCGCGACATGACGATCTCGTCGGGATCGCCGATGACGGGAATCTCGCGTTTCATTTCTTTCGTGAGCACGAACGGCGCCAGGATGCGCGACGCCGGCCACTCGTCGTACGTACCGTAGGAATCGATGGCGCGCATCTGGCGTACCATTTCCCTGGCGAAATCCGATTCGAGGACCGCGTCGTCCGCCTCGATCACTGCTGCTGCTTCACTCATGGTTCTCTCCTGTAGTCTGTAGATTGCGTCCCCTCTCCCTCCGGGAGAGGGCTAGGGTGAGGGGATCAAAATATCGTGCACCCGACGCAGGATGACCGGCTGCTCGCCGGCGGCGACGCGGCGCCTGCCCCGGACCGATCCTCCCAGCCCCGCCGCCAGTGCGACGAGGCTGGCAAGGCCGATGGCCCACTGGCTGAAACCCAGTTGCGTGGCGGCGATGGCGGCGCCCAGCATGCACAACAGCGGCAACAGGTAGACCCGGAACGCGGCAGCCACCAGGCGTCGTTCCGGGATGCCGATGACCACTGCCTCGCCGGCGCGCACGGACAGCGGGTTCGGGAGTCGCAACCGGCGGGCACGCGCACCCGACAGCTTGCCCAGCACGGAGACCCCGCAACTGCCCGCCGTGGCGCAGTGACCGCAGGCGCCTTCGCGCTGCGTCTCGAGCCAGGCATAGCCCGGCTCGACAGCGATCACCCTGGCACCGGTTTCGATCACGTGTACACCCGCCTATTCTTCCCAGCCCTCGGCTTCCATGGCGGCGAAGCGCCCGGGATCGGCCGGCTTCTGCCGTTCGATCGCCTGTGCGAGCCAGGAGCCCGGGCCGGCCCGCAATTCCGCCTGCAGCGATTCCAGCAGGTCCTGCACGCTGGCGCCGGCACTGACCTTGACCGGCTGGATACCCTGCGTCTTCAACTGGCTGGCCGCGGAGGCGCCCACGGCCTGCGCATACACCGCGACACAGCCTTCCAGCGCCCGGATCTTCGCCGCCAGCTTGTCCTCGTTGCCATCCATGGCCTGTGGCGCGAACTGCACCACCTCGATCAGTTTGGTACGGTCCTGGTCCACCGCGTACAGCGCAAAGGATTCCGCGGCACCGAAATGCTGGTTGACCTGCTTCAGGTCCGTGCTGGCAAAGGCAATCCTGATTGCCGTATCCATCCAGGCATCCTCAGTGAAGCTGTCGATCACTTTCAGGCGTCGTTGCAGCGGCATCATTGACCTCGCGGTGTCCGGGTTTGCGGGTATACACGGAACGGTAGGGAGCGATCGTGCCACGCTCCATCGACAACAACCGGTTCGCCAGTTCGAACAGGGTCTCCCGCGTGCCCTGGTAGCCGATCCAGGTACGCTGGTAACCACCCAGGCGGTCGTATTGCGGGAAGCCGGCACGCAGCAGCGGGATCCCCAGCTGTGCGGCACTTTCCACGGCGTGCGAGTTGCCGATCAGCAGTTCCGCTCCGTGTTCCACGGCCAGCAGGCGCAGGTCCTCCAGGTCGCCGATCCTGACGTGCTCGCTGGCAACGCGTTGCAGCACCGGGGCATTGGCCGGTGCAACCGCAACCACGGTTTCGGCGCCCATGCCGGCCAGCAGCTGGCTGAATCCCTGCACCAGGTCGGGATCGGCGGCGATGGCGATCCGCGACAGGCCCAGCATGAAGTGGGTATCGAGCATGGCGTCCTGCAGCTGCGCGCGCCGGCGCTCGAGCTTTTCGGGCACCTCCGCGCCGGACAGCTGCTGCAGGACCTGGACCAGGGCATCGGTCGCCTGCAGCCCCATCAGGTGATCGAAGCGGAAGTCCTCGACCCCGGTGCGCGCGTGCAGCAGGTCCGCCGCGGCGTGCATGGATGCACCGATCACCAGCGTGGCGCATGCATCGCCAAGTGTCTGCAGTTCATTGACCGGGGTGCCGCCAATGGTCAGCGGGCTGAAGTCGCTGTCGGTCAGGTGTCCGTCGAGCGAATCCGACAGGTCCGGCAGCACCAGCGGGCGCAGACCGAAGGACTCGATCATCTCCTTCAGGGTTTCGAGATCCCCCGGTGTCAGGTGCGCGCCGGCCAGCACGTTGACCTGGCGCCGGCGGCGTCCCGGGCTGGTGCCGGCCTGCGTGGCCTCCGGGACCAGCGTATCGAGGATCGCACGCGTGGCGGCCGCGAAGCCGCTCTCCATGCAGCCGCTGTAATCCGGCGTCGCCACCGGGACCACGGCGATGTGGTCGAACTCCGGGTACTGGCTGCGAAACGTCCGGACCGCGAGGCGCACGTCGGCGCCCTGGGTCTCCGCCAGGCCGGTGGTGGGCACGCCCACCAGCGCGGGGCCGGACTTGCTGCAGATGGCCTTCAGTCCCTCGACCACGTTGTCGTCGGCGCCCATGATCGAGCTGACCTGGTCCATGGCGCTGGTCTGCAGGGGAATCGGCTCACGGAAATGCCGCACGAAAAACACCTTGCCAAAGGCGGTGCAGCCCTGCGATCCGTGCAGCATCGGGATGGCGTGCCGGAAGCCGAGGAAGGCCAGCGCCGCGCCGATGGTCTGGCTGGCCTTGAGCGGACTGACGGACAGCGCCTTGCTGCGTTTGACGATCTGCGCCATGGTTCAGGCCTCCCGTGCCGCCGCAAGCGGGTTTGACCACGGTGCGGGTTGCCGGACCGCCTCCCAGACCGGGCTTTCCAGTGTCAGCGCCAGCTGCCGGGCCAGTTCCTGCATGCCGGTATAACCGGCATAGCCGAACTCGCGTTCCTGGTTGATGTCGAGAAACGGGATGCGCGCCTTCAGTGCGGTGTACATGTTGCGGCCGCCGGCGATCAGGACGTCGACGCCCTGCGCGCGGACGATGTCCAGCAGTGCACGCGGATTGCCGTCCTCGATCATCATGGCCTCCGTGCCCATCAGCTCGCGGATGCGCGCCTTGTCCTCTTCCGTGGACTTCTTCGTGCCCGTGGCGACCACCTGCATGCCGAGGTCCTGCAGGGCGGAGATCACCGACCAGGACTTCACGCCACCGGTATAGAGCAGCACCTTCTTCCCGCGCAGCCGGGCACGCCACGGTTCGAGCTGGGCGTGGATGCGCGCCTCCTCGCGTGCAATCAGCGCCTCGGTGCGTTCACCCAGGTCCGCATCGCCGATCAGGCGGGCGAAATCGCGCAGCGCCCGCGAGACATCACCGACCCCGTAGAAACTGCCCTCGAACCAGGGCATGCCCCAGTGCTCCTGCAACTTGCGCGCGACGTTGATCATCGCCTTGGAGCACACCATCATGTTCACTTCCGCGCGGTGCATGCTCTGCACCTCGTGAAAGCGCGCGTCACCGGACAGGGTGCACAGCACGCGCAGGCCGAGTTCGTCGAGCAGCGGCAGCACGTGCCAGAGCTCGCCGGCGATGTTGTATTCGCCGATCAGGTTGACATCGTGCACCGTGATACCGGGGCGGTGCGACTCCGGCGGCAGCGGATCGGGTTCGCGTGTCCCGCACACGTGTTTGACCATGGTCTCGCCGGCAATGCGGTTGCCGAGGTTCTTGGTCCCGTAGAAACCGGCCGCGTCGACCGGCACCACCGGCACGCCCCAGCGCACCTCGGCCGCCTTGCACACCGCGCCGATATCGTCGCCCATCAGCGCCGGGATGCAGGTGTTGTAGACGAATACCGCCGCCGGGCTGTAGCTGTCGATGGCCTGTTTGATGGAATGGAACAGGCGTTTCTCGCCACGCCCCATGATGACGTCCTGTTCGGTCAGGTCCGTGGTCATGCCGATCCGGTACAGCGCGGGGCCGCTGGAACGGGTACCGCGGTTGTCCCAGGAACTGCCGGCACAGGCAATGGAGCCGTGCACGATGTGCGCGACGTCGGCAATCGGCAGCAGCGCGATCTGCGCCCCGTCAAAGGCACAGCCGCCGGCCGCCGCACCCGGCTTCGGGCGCGCACAGCCGGACTTGGATTTCGCGTTATGCGCACAGGCCGGCTCGTCGAGCAGCTCGGCAATGTCTTTCTGCTTCATGGGGCACCTGTCAGCGTCTCTGGCCACTACCCCTGCAAGCCCGATGCCAAACCACAAGATATTGTTTTATTTAGCTGTTTATTGCATCACGGTGTGTAGTAAACGCGACAATCGGGGCCGGGGCGCTGCAGACGCGACAATCATAATGGGGCCGGATACATTTCTTCCGGTCCCTTTTTCAATCTTCCCGCGAGGCCGATG
>CAZMAK010000017.1:0-34825 GCA_964564245.1 uncultured Ectothiorhodospiraceae bacterium
ATCCAGTCTGCGAATGGATCGGTTATCAGTACTGACATCACCAACACGGCTGTCGTACCGGTACCGGCCGCACTTTGGCTGTTCGGCCCGGGACTGCTGGGGTTGATCGGGGTTGCCAGACGTAAAAATGCAGCCTGATCGTTAACCCGCATGAGCAGAGACGGCGGCTTTGTCCGCCGTTTTTGTTTGCGCTAAAAGTCAGAAAGTGGCCGTATCCAGACAACCGCTAATCCGCGCCGCTACAGGGTAACCCGCTGATCTCAGGTTGGCTCGATCGCACTCAGGTGGCGGCCGACGGCAAGCCAGGAGCCCAGCAGGCCGAGCAGAACTCCGCTGCCCAGTAACACGCCGAGGCTGGCCAGCGGTCGGGTCTGCAGGATGAAATTACTCTGGTACAGGCCGGCCAGCCGGGCCACCGGGTCGGCGAGCAGCCAGAAGCCGGCGCTCACCAGGAGCCAGGCCAGGGTGGCGCCCAGCAATCCGTACCACAGGCCGCTGTACAGGAATGGCCGGCGCACAAACGGGTTGGTTGCGCCGATCAGCTTGGTGACCACGATCTCGTCGCGGCGGTTCTGGATCTCCAGACGAATGGTGTTGCCGATCACCAGCAGTACGGCAAGCGCCAGCAGTGCACCCACCAGCAGGATGCCGCGTCTTGCGATCTCGATCATGCCATTCAGGCGCTGCACCCATTCCAGGTCGAGCTGGGCCAGCTCGACCTCCGGCAGCTGTGCAAGCTTCTGCTGCAGTGCCGCGGCTGCCGCGGGGGTGGTGTGGTCCGCCTGCGGGACCACCACCAGTACCGCCGGTAACGGATTTTCATCGAGTGATTCCAGCGCGTCACCCAGGCCCGCCCGGGTACTGAACTCCGCCAGCGCCTGCTCCGGCGTGATGACCTGTACAGACGCGACTTCCTGCCAGCCGCGGATGCGCCCGGCGAGATCGTCACGTTTTGCGGGTGGCACCTTGTCCTTCATGAATACCGAGAGGCTGGCCTGCCCGTCCCACGCGCCACTGACGCGATGCAGGTTGTCGAGCAGCAGGTACAGGCTGGACGGCAGTGCCAGTGCGATACCGATGACAGCGGCCGTCATCAGCGAGGGCAACGGGTTGCGCCAGAGCCGGCCGAGGCTGTCCAGCGCGACCTGGGCGTGCCGCTGCAGGTAGGTGCGCGGGTGTTGCAGGCGCGGCAGCCGGTCCTGCAGCCGGGTGCGCGCCACACGCTGGTTTTTGCGCCTGCCGATCATGCGGCGTCTTCCACCGTGCCGGCGAGGCGGCCGTGTTCCAGTGTCAGCACCGGGTAATCCATGGCGCGGATCAGCTCGACGTCATGGGTCGCAATCAGCACACTGACGCCGACGTCGTTGAACAGGCCGAACAGCTGCATGATCTCGCGCGACAGGTCGGGGTCGAGATTGCCGGTCGGTTCATCGGCCAGCAGCAGCATCGGCTTGTTGACTACCGCGCGGGCGATGCCCACGCGCTGCTGCTCGCCACCGGACAGGGTGACGGGATACATCCGTTCCTTGCTGAGCAGGCCGAGTTTGTCGAGCGCGGCACGTACGCGGCGGCCGATGTCCTGGTGGCGGTAACCGGCGATCACCAGTGGCAGCGCCACGTTGTCGTATACCGTGCGGTCATACAGCAGGTGATGGTCCTGAAAGATGAAACCGATCTTGCGGCGGATGTAGGGAATACGGCGGCGGTGAAGCTCGGAGACATTCTCGTCATCGAGCAGGATCTGTCCGCGGCTGCAGCGTTCGATCAGGGCGATGAGCTTCAGCAGCGTGCTCTTGCCGGCGCCGGAATGGCCGGTGAGAAAGGCCATCGCGCCTTTCTCCATGTGAAAGCTGATGTTGTTGAGCGCCTCGAACCCGCCAGGGTAGCGCTTGCTGACGTTGCTGAAGCGAATCATGGATATGTAAAGTACAAAAGGTGGAACGTGAAGGTCTGCATGCGTGTGGGCTGTTATTGAACAGTATCAGTGTAACTGAAAAGTCTGCCTGTAATCTGCGTAACCGGGATATCCTGATAACGTCTCACGTCTCACGTCTCACGTCTCACGTCTCACGTCTCACGTCTCACGTCTCACCCGGATTTTCCCCGAACAGTGCATCGACGAATTCCGCGGCGTTGAACTCACGCAGGTTCTCGATCCCCTCGCCGACGCCGACAAAGCGGATCGGTATGCCGGTGCGCTGTGCAATCGCGAAGATGATGCCACCGCGCGCCGTGCCATCGAGCTTGGTCAGGGTAATGCCGGTGAGTCCGACGGCGGCGTTGAACTCCAGTGCCTGGTTCAGTGCGTTCTGGCCGGTGCCGGCGTCCACCACCAGCATTACCTCGTGCGGGGCATCCGGGTCGAGTCGTGCCAGCACGCGCTTGATCTTTTTCAGTTCTTCCATGAGGTTCGACTGGGTATGCAGGCGGCCGGCGGTGTCGGCGATCAGCACGTCGATGTGGCGCGCGCGTGCCGCCTGCAGGGCATCGAAGATCACCGAGGCGGAATCGGCGCCCGACTGCTGTGCGATGACCGGTACCTGGTTGCGTTCACCCCAGGTCTGCAGCTGTTCCACCGCGGCGGCCCGGAAGGTGTCACCGGCCGCCAGCATGACGCTCTGGCCCTGTTGCTGGAAGCGGTGTGCGAGCTTGCCGATGGTGGTGGTCTTGCCGGCACCGTTGATGCCCACCATCAGGATGACGAACGGTTGTGTGGCCGACGGGATCACCAGGGGTACGCTGCACGGCTCCAGGATGGCCTGCATGCGCGTGCGCAGTGCCGCCATCAGGGCGTCTGCATCGCCCAGCTGCCTGCGCGCAACCTGTGCGGTGAGGTCGTCGATGATCTCGCGGGTGGCCTCGACCCCGACGTCGGCCACCAGCAGCATGGTCTCGATTTCCTCCAGCAGGTCGGCGTCGATGGCCTTGCTGCCCAGCACCAGGCTGGCCACGCTTTCGGTCAGATTCTGGCGCGTGCGGCTCAGCCCGGCCTTCAGGCGTGCGAACAGGCCGGTCTTGCCGGGCTTGTCGGGTGGGGCATCCGGTTGGCTTTTCAGGAAACCTGGCATGGAAATCGTTGTCAGTGAAGGACCGGGTAATCTTCGGCTGGATATCCTATCATCCCGTACCTTGCGGGGTAACCTTTGCTTTTTGGGAGTACAAGAATGCGCAGATTGCTTGCAATCACCCTGATGATTGCCACCCGGCTGGCGCTGGCGGGCGGTGCGGTACATGAATACAAGCTCGATAACGGCCTGAAACTGATCGTCAAGGAGGATCACCGTGCGCCGGTTGTGGTGACCCAGGTCTGGTACCGGATCGGTTCGAGTTACGAGACCGACGGCATCACCGGTATCTCGCACGCGCTGGAACACATGATGTTCAAGGGTACCGACAAACACCCGCCCGGCGAGTTCTCGCGCATCATCGCGGAGAATGGCGGCGAGGAAAATGCCTTTACCAGTCAGGACTATACCACCTATTTCCAGCGCATGGAGAAGAGCCGCCTCCCGGTGAGCTTCGAACTCGAGGCCGACCGGATGCGCAACCTGCTCCTGACGGAAAAGGAATTCCGGAAGGAAATCAACGTGGTCATGGAAGAGCGCCGGATGCGCACCGAGGACAAGCCGACCTCGCGCACCTTCGAGCAGTTTATCGCGGTGGCGCATACCGTCAGTTCCTACCGGATCCCGACCATCGGCTGGATGAACGATCTGCAGAACCTGAAGCTGGCCGACCTGAAAGACTGGTACCGGCGCTGGTATGCCCCCAACAACGCCACGGTGGTGGTGGCCGGTGACGTGGAACCGGAAGCGGTGCTGGCGCTGGCGAAAAAGTATTTCGGGCCGCTGAAGCCGGAGCCGGTTACCCCGCCCAAGCCACGCGTCGAGCCGCCCCAGCTGGGCCAGCGCACCCTGCGCGTCAGGGTGCCCGCCGAGGTGCCGTACCTCATCATGGGCTACCAGACACCGGTGCTGAAGACCGCGGAGCACGACTGGGAGCCCTATGCGCTGGCGGTACTGGCCGGCATCCTCGATGGCGGTGACAGCGCGCGCCTGTCCAGGGACCTGGTGCGCGGCAGCCGGATTGCCAGCAGCGCCGGCGCCAGCTATGACGCCTACAGCCGCCAGGCCGACCTGTTGCTGCTCGACGGAACACCGGCCGGCAAGCATAAGGTGGCGGAACTGAAGCAGGCATTGCTGAAAGAGGTGAAGCGGCTGCAGCAGACGCCGGTGGGCAAGGACGAGCTGAAGCGGATCAAGTCCAAGGTGGTGGCGGACGCGGTATACGAGCAGGACTCGATCTTCTACCAGGCCATGAAGATCGGACAGCTCGATGCCGTGGGTCTCGACTGGCACCTGGCCGACCAGTACGTGGATCGCATCAAGGCGGTAACCGCGGAACAGGTGCAGGCGGTCGCAAAGAAGTACCTGGTCGAGCAGCAGCTGACGGTGGCGGAACTGGTGCCGTTGCCGATGGAGGCGGGCAAACACCCGCATGACACAATGCAGGAGACGAAAGATGTGCGCTGAATCCATGAATGCACGCAGGCGGATAGCCTGGCCTGGTCTTGTGCTGCTGCTGGTCATGCTGCTGCCGGCGCTGCCGGTACAGGCCATGCCCTCGATCCAGCACTGGGAGACGGCGAACGGTGCGCGGGTCTATTTTGTTCCGGCGCCGGAACTGCCCATGGTGGACATCAACGTGACGTTCGCCGCCGGCAGTGCGCGCGATGACGGTAACGCCGGGCTGTCGCACCTGACCAGTACCCTGCTGGACAGCGGTGCGGCGGGCATGAGTGCCAATGAAATCGCCGACCGCCTGCAGGCGCTGGGCGCCGAACTGAACACCGGTGCGGCACGGGATATGGCCTGGGTGACACTGCGCAGCCTCAGCGATGCGGAACACCTGCAGCCGGCACTGACGGTATACGCCGACGTGCTGGGCCAGCCGGACTTCAATGCATCGGATATCGACCGTGAACGCGCGCGCACGCAGGTCGCCATTCGCAGTGAGGACCAGTCGCCGGGCGAGGTCGCGGAGATTGCCGAGTTCAAGGCCATGTACGGGACGCATCCCTATGCATCGCGGCCAAGCGGCACGGCGGACAGCATCAGCCGGATCACCCGCAAGCAGATCCTGGCCTTTTACCGGAAGTATTACGTGGCACACAATGCGGTCATCGCGATCGTCGGTGACGTGGACCGCAAGGGTGCCGAACAGCTGGCGGAAACACTGTCGTCGAAGATGCAGCCCGGCACCGCCGCACCGCCGTTACCGGTACCGGCCGCACTGACCCGTGCCAGCGAACAGCGTATCTTTCATCCATCCGCACAAACCCACATCCTCGTCGGCGCGCCCGGCATCCGTCGTGGCGACCCGGACTATTTTCCGCTCTACGTCGGCAACTACGTGCTGGGCGGCGGCGGTCTGGTGTCCCGGCTGAGTGACGAGGTTCGCGAGAAGCGCGGTCTTTCCTACAGCGTCAGCAGCCAATTCAGCCCGATGGAGCAGAACGGTCCCTTCCTGCTCTCGCTGCAGACGCGTAACGACAAGACGGACGAGGCGCTGGCCGTGCTGCGTGATACGCTGAAAAAATTCATGCAGGAAGGCCCGACCGAGGCGGAACTGGTCGCGGCAAAGAAAAACCTGACCGGCGGGTTTGCACTGCGCATCGACAGTAACTCCAAGATCCTCGATTACCTCGTGGTAATCGGATTCTACGGTTTGCCACTGGACTACCTGAACACATTCAATGACAACGTCATGGCGGTAACGCACGATCAGATTGTCGATGCCTTCCGCCGCCGCGTATCACCCGACACCATGGCGACGGTCATCGTCGGCGGCAAGGGCAAGTAATCCGGTCCGGAATCTGTACCGGGCGGCAGGTGCTTGAATTAAGGAACCTCTGATTAATTCGTCATTGCGAGGAACGTAGTGACGAAGCAATCTCTAACTGACTGATTCCATAACAGGAGATTGCTTCGCTTCGCTCGCAATGACGGGGATTGGTGAATTAATCAGAGGTTCCTTAACCTGGTATATACAGTCACGGAAACACACGGAGGCCACGGAATCTTCACGAATCATATCCTGTCTTTCGGGATTTTCGTGAGATTCCGTGACCATTCGTTCTTGAAACATGTTCGATCGTAGCCGGGCAAGCCTCGCCCGGACCAGACCCCGTTTCCCCGGCGTACATGCAAAGTCGGCTTGCGCTGACCGGGTGTGCTGACGTTTACGGGCTGTTCGAAATCTCACCCTGACTATCCTCTCTGGCAGGACACCCGCTTGCGGGCCCGGGCATGGAAGCCCGCATCGTCCCTGCGTCCGCACCGGGCGCAATGGCGCCGCCTGGCGCCAGCAATCCTGCACACCAAGGAGGAAATCATGAAATCCCGAAGCTCGTTTCAGCTGCGCCTTGCACAATCCTGTCTGGCCCTCGTGACGGCCGTGCCACTGGCACAGGCCGGTGCCAGCACCGTGATCTCCGAGTTGCTCTACGATGTCCCCGGCACCGACAGTGGCCTGGTGTTCGTCGAGCTGTTTGGTACACCCGGCACGGTACTGGACGGCATGACGCTGGAGGGCGTCAACGGTAGCGACGGCAGTGTCTACCAGTCCGTTACACTGAGCGGGACCATTCCCGCCGACGGCGTGTTCGTGATCGGTGATGACAGCGGCGACGGCAGCACGCTGGTCAACAATGCCGACCTGGTGCGTAACGTGGATTTCCAGAACGGTCCGGATTCGGTGGTCCTGCGTGATAATACCGGCATTCTGGATGCACTGGGGTATGGCGATTTTACCAGTGCCGTATTCGCCGGCGAGGGGAGTGCAGCGGCCGATGTGGCCGCCGGCTGGAGCCTGGCCAGGATCAACCCCGGGGTCGACACCAACAACAACCAGGCGGACTTTGTCGGGCTGGATACACCGACGCCGGGGCTGGTTCCGGTCAGCTCGGTACCCTTGCCACCGGCCGTGGCACTGTTGCTGTCGGGCATGGCCGGCCTGGCGGGGGTGGCGCGTCGCCGGCACTGAAACCGCACCGGGGTTTGACGGCGGTGCGGCAAGTGCGGATCATCGCGCGCATGAAACCGGGTAACAGCCAGTTGCGCATCATCGGCGGAGCCTGGCGCGGTCGCAAGATCGAGTTTGCGGCCGTGCCGGGCCTGCGGCCGACACCGAACCGCGTGCGTGAAACCCTGTTCAACTGGCTGGCGCCGGTGCTGCACGAAGCGTCCTGCCTGGACCTGTTTGCCGGCAGCGGCGTACTGGGACTGGAGGCCGTCTCGCGTGGTGCCGCCAGCTGTGTGCTGGTCGAGCGTGATACCCGCGCGGTCGCCCGGTTGCGCGCACAGGTCGGCCGGCTGGCGACGGAACGGGTCATGGTGATCGAGGCCGACGCCCTGCGCTGGCTGGCCGGTACGCCGCGCCCCTTCGATATCGTGTTTCTGGATCCGCCGTTTCACAGTGGCCTGTTACAGGACTGTGTCGACCGCCTCGAGCAACACGGCTGGCTGGCTGCCTCCGCGTGGATCTATGTCGAGTCGGAAACCGGCAGTGAGCTGCAGCTTCCACTGCACTGGCAGTGGCACCGCGACAGGCAGGCCGGCCAGGTCAGTTACCGGCTGGCGCGACGCCAGGCCGGTTCGCCGGCCTGACGGATGTCACGGTCCGGCCTTCGCGGTCATGGCCGCAGGGAGTGAACCAGCCGCCCCTCGAGCAGGGTATGGACGACCCGGCCCTTCATTTCCCAGCCGATGAACGGTGTGTTGTGGCCCTGGCTGCGCAGGCTGGCGTGGTCGAGCAGCCAGGTCTGTGCGGGGTCGAAGATGCAGATATCGGCACTGGCGCCGGTGGACAGTGTGCCGCCGGGCAGTCCGAGAATCTGTGCCGGCGCAACGGTCAGCCGGCGTATCAGTTCCGGCAGGTCCAGCAGTTCATCATCCACCAGCCGCAGGCTCAACGGCAGCAGGGAATCCAGCCCGGAGATGCCCGGTCGGGTGGACGGGAACGGGCCCATCTTGGCATCCGGTTCGTGTGGCTGGTGATCCGAACAGATGACCTGGATGGTGCCGTTGCGTACGGCATTACGCAGCTGTTCACGGTCTTCGACGGTGCGGAACGGGGGCAGTACGTGGCATTCGCTGTCGAAATCGCTGATGTCGTTTTCGCTCAGGTAGAGGTACGGGACGGCTACATCGGCCGTGACCGGTACGCCGTCATACCTGGCCCGCGCGATCATGCGGGCTGCACGGCCGGTGGTCAGGCGGCAGAAATGGGCGCGTACCCCGATCTGTTCGATCAGGGCCAGCAGGTGGGCCACGGCGGCCGTTTCCGCCGCCTCCGGGATGGCCGGAAGTCCCATGCGTGTGGAGACCCGGCCCTCGTGGGCGCAGCCCTCGTTGGCCAGTGCATGATCGATCGGGTGCAGGAATACGGTCAGGTCGAAAGTGGCCGCGTATTCCAGGGCGCGGCGCAGCACCAGGCTGTTCAGCATCGGGCGCGTTGCGTTGCTGACGCCGACACAGCCGGCCTTGCGCAGGGCCGCCATCTCGCTGAGTTGTTCGCCGTCCAGGTTACGGGTGAGTGCGCCCAGCGTCACCACGCGGGCCTTGCCGGTGTGGGCCGCACGCTGGCGGATCAGTTCGACCACGGCCGGGGTATCGATGACCGGTGTGGTGTCCGGTGCACAGCACAGCGTGGTGATGCCGCCGCCGGCCGCGGCGCGCGTTTCCGATGCGATGGTGGCCTTGTGTTCCTGTCCCGGTTCTCGCAGCGCGGCGGCAAGGTCCACCAGCCCGGGGCAGATCACGCAACCGCCGGCATCGATCTCCACGTCGGCGGTGAATCCTTCCGGTGCCGCCCCCAGGCCGGCTATCCTGCCCCTGGCCACATAGACATCGGTGACGGCATCCACCCCGTTGGCGGGGTCGATGACGTGACCGCCGTGGATCCGGATCTGCTGTTGCCTGCTGCGGCTGCCCCTGGCCATGCTAGTCATTCCCGTCCTGCTTGCTGCGCATCGCCATCGACATCACCGCCATGCGCACGGCGATTCCATGTGTCACCTGCTGCAGGATGACCGAACGCGGGCCGTCGGCCACCTCGGAATCCATCTCCACGCCGCGATTGATCGGCCCCGGGTGCATCACGATGGCATCCGGACTGGCGTTGGCGATCTTCTTTTCGGTCAGCCCGAACAGTTCGTAGTATTCGTGTTCGCTGGGCAACAGGGCTCCCTTCATGCGTTCGTGCTGGAGGCGCAGCATCATGATGACGTCGACATCCCGGATGCCGGCATGCAGGTCGTGGAACACCTTTACGCCAAGGGATTCGGCAAAGGCCGGGACCAGCGTACCGGGTGCGACGATGCGGACCTCACCGGTATTCAGCAGGTTGAGCGCATGGATCTGAGAGCGCGCCACGCGCGAATGCAGGACATCCCCGACAATGGCAACCCGCAGCCGCCCGAAGTCCGGGCCCTTGGCGCGCCGGATGGTGAACATGTCCAGCATGGCCTGGGTCGGGTGCGAGTGGCGGCCGTCACCGGCATTGATGACGCTGGTATGCGGGGCGACGTGACTGGCGATGAAGTGTGCGGCGCCGCTCTCGCCATGGCGTACCACGAACATGTCGACGTGCATGGCCTCGATGTTGCGCAGGGTGTCCAGCAGGGTTTCCCCCTTGGTGGTGCTGGACTGCGTGATGTTGATGTTGAGTACGTCCGCCGACAGGCGCTTGGCGGCCAGTTCGAAGGTGGTGCGGGTTCGGGTGCTGGCCTCGAAGAACAGGTTGACGATGGTCTTGCCGCGCAGCAGCGGGACCTTCTTGACGGTCTGTTCGGTAATGCCGGCGAACGACTCGGCCGTGTCGAGGATCTCGGTCAGCAGCTGGCGGTTGAGCCCGCTGATGGTGAGGAAGTGGCGTAACCGCCCCTGGCTGTCGATTTGCAGGTTCGTGCCTTTCATGCGCCGCGCCTGATTTCCAGGGCCAGCGGATCCGGGCCGGTCAGCTTGATGTGTTCACCCTCGGCCAGCTCGATGCGTCGTCCGGTCACGTTGGCCTCGATCGGCAGTTCGCGGCCGCCACGGTCGATCAGGACCGCCAGCAGGATCGAGGCCGGCCGGCCGTAATCGAACAGTTCGTTCAGGGCGGCGCGTATGGTGCGCCCGGTATGCAGTACGTCGTCCACCAGGATGATGTGACGGTCATCGATGCTGAAGGAGAGCGCCGAGGTGTGTACTACCGGATTCATGCCGATGCGTGTGAAATCGTCGCGGTAGAACGAGATGTCCAGGCTGCCCGGCGCATCCCCGAGGTCCAGCCGCCGGTGCAGCTGCTCGGCAATCCAGACCCCGCCGGAGTGGATGCCGACCATGGCCGGATTGTTCAGCTGACGGTGGCTGGTCAGCTCGCGCAGTTGCGCGGCCATGGTGTCGAGCATGCCCGGAATGTCGTGTATGTCGCTCATGGATTCCTGGTGTCCAGCCAGTCCTGCAGGATGATGCGTGCCGCAACGGCGTCCAGCCCGGCGGCGGCATGGCTCTTGTGATGGCGCAGCAGCGCGGCAGCGGCCCGGGAACTCAGCCGTTCGTCCATCGTGAATACCGGCAAACGGTAGCGTGCCTCCAGCTGTTGTGCAAACTCCCTTGCAGCCCGGGTGATGGCGGAGTCGCTGCCATCGGCATGGCGCGGCAGGCCGACCACCAGCGCCTCGGGTTGCCATTCGTTGATCAGCGCAGCGATGCGGACCCAGTCGGGGTTGTCCTGCACGGTGGCCAGGGTACACAGGGCGCTGGCGGTACCGGTAATGCCCTGACCGACGGCGATGCCGATCCGTTGCTGTCCAAAATCAAACCCGAGCAGTGTCTGCAAGTCCGGTGGTCCGGCGCCGGGCGGCGCGATATTCAGGCATGTCCGGGCTCGCTGGACAGCAGGTGCAGGTCGATCCCGATCAGCTCGGCGGCGGCGAGCCAGCGCCGCTCACTCGGCGTGCGGAACACGATGTCCGCACTGGCCGGACCACTCAGCCAGATATTACCGGCCAGTTCCTGTTCCAGTTGTCCGGCACCCCAGCCGGCATAACCCAGTGTAACGATGGCGTGTTTCGGGCCCTTGCCCTCGGCAATGGCGGCGAGAATGTCGCGTGAGGAGGTGATGCCGATCTGGTCGGTCACCCTGAGGGTGGCTTCCCAGTCACCGGATGGTTCGTGCAGCACGAAACCGCGGTCGCTTTGTACCGGTCCGCCCATATACACCGGCTGGGAGGCGATCTCGATGTCGTCGGTACGAATGTCCATGTGCAACAGGACTTCACCCAGCTGCAGTTCCAGCGGCCGGTTGATCACCACGCCCAGTGCACCGTTTTCATCATGCTCACAGATATAGGTAGTGGTGTGATGAAAATTCGGGTCTTCCAGATTGGGCATAGCGATCAGGAAGTGATTGCTGAGAGAGCCGGGGTAGGTCATGTCACAAGTATCAGTCAGATCGCCCGCCTGATTCAAGCCTCCGCAGGGAATATGGGGAAATATCCTGCAGGATATTGCTTATTTCCCCGTCATGCGGTTGGTGGCGAATTCCCACGTGCGTGTGATATGCAGTACGTCGGCATCCTTGCGGATTTCCGGCGGGAATGGCAGATAGGGGGATGCCAGGTTCACGATCCGTATGGCCGCTTCGTCCAGCACCGGGAAGCCGGACGGGCGCAGAATGCGGATGTCACGTACCGTCCCGTCCGGGTTCAGTGACACATCCATCATCAGCTTGCCGGAGATACCGGCGCGACGCGCCTCGTCCGGATAGTTCAGATTCCCGACCCGTTCGACCTTTCTCACCCATTCCGTCATGTAGTTCGCGTACTTGAATTCCTGTGTGCGTGCCGACACGAACACCTGCCGGGGGCGCTCGGCGTAGGCCTGCATGTTGGCATCGAGCTGTTCGCTCAGGTTGACCATTTCCATGCTGTGTTCAATCAGCCGGGTGGCGGTGATATCCGGGGTCTTCGTTTCCGGGTTGGCGGTGTTCGTCTGCTGCACCTTGCGCTCCGGATTCCTGGCGGTAACCACCTGCGTGGGCGCCGTCTCCGGCTGTTGTTCCGGCAGGGCGATGGCCGGCGGCGGTGTCGCGACTTCCGGTTTGACCTGCTCGGTCGTGTTGCCGCTGCCGTCCTGGCTGGTCTGGGCCAGGTAGTCTGCCTTGTCGGGCGGGGCTGTGCGGTGGTTGGCGACAACGATGTCCAGCGTGGGCAGCTGCTTGCGGGGCGGCGCGGGTGCGTTGATGCCGAAGGTGATGCCGAGGATGATCATGGCGTGCAGGGCCACGGCAAAAAACAGCGTCAGGGCAAAGCGGTCCGTGGCGGTGACGGAATTGTCGACGAGTGGTTCGAGCTGTGCTTCGGACATTGGGAACCCGGATGCTGCGTGGAGCGACCATTATACCGCCGGAGACAGCGATCCACAGTGCCTGTCCCGCAATCCTCGCCTACCAGCAGTTTACCCGCAGGTAGTTGCTGTATTCCTTGCGCCGGTTGCGGTCCCGGGTACTGCGCCAGCGGTCACGGGTCTCCCGGCAGGTGGCACGGTGCGTGGCCTGGAGGCGGTCACTGCGTTCGCGCTCGCTGGTCACCGCGCGCCGCCGCCGGGCGTCGCGTTGCTCGATCGCGTGCAGCCGCCTGACCTCGCCGGCACGCAGCCCGCCGGCCGGTTCGTGCGAGGGGCGGTCTGGCAAATCCAGGGCCTGCAACCGGCGGGCGGTCATGGCCGGGCGGGTGTCGCTGAACTGCTGCCGGCCCTGGTCGTCGACCCATTGCCAGACCTGCCCGGCGCGGGCGCTGGTGAATGGAAAACCACCGAACAGCAGGCATGTCAGCAGCAGGGTCTTGTGCATCGGTATCCTGTAGCGGGTTGTAGTAACAGCTCCGGTTCCGGGCCATGTGTGTGCAGCATAAGGCGCAGTTCGCAAGGCCGTCAGCTCATTGCAGCGTACTGATTGGTAAGACTTTGTTGACAACCGTTGTTAAAGTGCGGCGGCACGCTGCCGCTACAGGGACTCCAGCGCATGCACACTGTCTTCCCCGGCGCAAGTTGAGGACCGGAAACCGGAATAATGAATTTATCTGCGAAACTTCAATCATGGCAAATGCTTACACTCCTGCTCGCCGTGTTCGCAGGTGGTTGCCCGGTGACATGCGCAGCGGCTTCAGACGATTACCTCAAGGCGCTGGAAAACGAGGCCAACGACACCGGCGCACGCACCGATGCGGCACAGGGCGATGCGCACAAGGCTGGCGGGGTGCAGGACCGGCAGCTGATCAATCCCGGCCTGGACTTTGACGCCTTCGAGACCGAGCTGAAGACCCGGCATGCCGGCACCTGGTTTCTGTACAACCGGCTTTCCGAACCGCAGCGCAAGGCGGTCTTCGGTGTCTACCAGAATGACAACACCACCTCGGCCGTGCGCGATGAAATCGTGAGACAGCTTTCCCCGGGGTGAGCCGGATATTCCTGAACCATTTCCGAACAGAGGACCCGCATGATGAACAGACTGCTTACCGGTATTTCCGTAATGGCCCTGGCGCTGGCCGCCAACCTGCTGGTGCAGACCGATGCCGCCGCCGTTGACGTGATGCTGACGGATTATCTGGCCTACCTGGATGTCGTGCAGGACGGCAAGCCGGTGCGCATCCAGCGTATCCAGGACCAGGACAATGTCCTCAATGACGGCTTTGCCAAGACCTCGCGCAAATGCCCGCCGTTCTGCATCCAGCCAATGCAGGTCGCACCGGGGGTAACCACGGTCGGCGAGGCCGAGATCTTCCGTTTCATGGACCGCGAGCTGAAGTCCGGCGATGGCCTGCTCATTGATGCCCGTACGCCCTCCTGGCACGAAAAAGGCACCATCCCGGGTTCCATCAACATCCCGTTTACCGTGTTCAACGGAGATGATGACGATCCCGCGACGGTCGCGGCCCTGGAAAAGGTCGGTGGTGTGCAGCGTGGCGAGGTAAGCTGGTTAACCCGCAAGCTCGAGAAGGTATTTGCGGCGCTGGGCTGGTTTGGCGCGGACCGGAAGACGGACACCTGGGACTTTACCCATGCGAAGCAACTGGTGCTCTGGTGCAACGGGCCGTGGTGCGGTCAGTCACCGCGTGCAATCCACGGGCTGCTGTCGCACGGGTTCCCGGCGGAGAATATTTCGTATTACCGCGGCGGCATGCAGATGTGGAAGATCCTGGGGCTGACCGTCGTGGAACCGAAACCGGAAAAGGCCGTGGCGCTGAAGTAGTCTCGCCGCAGTCCACAGTAACAAAGGGCGCATTTGCGCCCTTTGTTACTGTGGACTGTCGATCACCACAGGTGCATCGATGCCTTCTGCCAGCGTGGTGATCGCCTGCATCGCCGGTGTCATGTGGATCACACCCTTGCTGTCGACCAGCAGCGCGCGGTCGATGCCCATCTGTCGTGCGATGGTCAGCCACTGCTCCGTACCGGCGACAAACAGTGCGGTCGAAGCGGCATCGGCCAGTGCGGCACTTTCGTGTACCACGGTGACCGCTTCCGTGCCGGTGGCCGGGTAGCCGGTGCGCGGGTCGAGGATGTGGTGATAGCGGTGCCCGTTGACTTCGAACAGGCGTTCGTAGTCGCCGGATGTCAGCACACTGCAGTTGTCGTTGCACCGGATGCCGGCCAGCAGTCCGGCGCCACGCGGGTTGCGGATACCGATGTTCCAGGGACGGTTGCCGTGTCTGCCGATGGCCCGCAGGTTGCCGCCGGCATTGATGATGGCATTTCCGATCCCGCGTGCATGCAGCATCTCCACCACCCGGTCGAGGGCGTAGCCCTTGGCGAAGCCGCCGAGATCGTAGGCCGCCGCAGGGTTCCGGCTGCGGATGCGGTTGCCCTCGATCGTGATGTCATCGACGGTCGGTGCCTGTTTCAGCCACGCGTCGATCACCGCCGGGTCCGGCGTGGTGCCGGGCGGCAACGGATTGCCCTGGAAACCCCACAGGGCAATCAGCCCGCCGATGACCGGGTTGAACAGGTTGTTGCTGAGTCGAGCCATGCGGTTGGCCTCGGTCAGCAGCGGCAGCATGTCCGCACCCACGGCAACGGGTTGCAGCGAGGCCAGGCCGGCGTTGATGGTCGTCAGTTTGCCGGGCTGCCAGGCATGCCAGTCGTGGTGCCATTGCTGGAACTGCCGTTCGATTTCGGCACTGACCCGGGTGGCTTGCGCGTGATCGACACCGTACAGGGTGAGATCGATCAGCGTGCCGAAGGCGAGGTACTGGTCATGGAACTCGGGTTCCGGTGGCGGGCTGCAGCCGGACAGCAGGAGCAGCAGCCCGCAGACCCAAAGCACGTGCAGGTGGTTCATACCGGTCTGTTGCAGTGATGCCCGATGGATGAGCGCCGGCGTGGCGGGCGGTGTCCGTGCTGCCCGGCTGCCGTCATGCCCCGGCTTTCCCGTTTGCATGCAGCGTGACCGCGATGGACTCCATGAGCGCCCCGGCGATGTCGGTGCCGTACTGGGCATCGAGTTCACGGATGCAGGTCGGGCTGGTCACGTTGATCTCCGTCAGATAGTCGCCGATCACGTCCAGGCCGACAAACCTCAGTCCCTGTGCGCGTAACGCGGGACCCACCTGTGCACAGATCCAGCGATCGCGCTCGCTGAGCTCGACGCCGATACCGGTACCGCCGGCGGCGAGGTTGCCACGGCTTTCTCCGGCGGCCGGGATGCGCGCCAGTGCATGCGGGACCGGTTCGCCATCGATCATGAGGATGCGCTTGTCACCGTCCCGGATTTCCGGGATGAAGCGTTGTGCCATGGCGCTCTGCCGGCCGTTGTCGGTAATGGTTTCCAGGATGACATGCAGGTTGGGGTCGTTCCGGCACACGCGAAACACCGAGGTGCCGCCCATCCCGTTCAGCGGCTTGACCACCCCGTCACCCTGTTCCTCCAGAAAGGCCTTGAGGCGGTGCCGGTCCCGGCTGACGCACGTCGGCACGCAACAGCCCGGGAACCAGGCGGTGTAGAGCTTTTCGTTGGCATTGCGCAGTGCGGCCGGGCGGTTGGCCACCAGGACGCCGGCTGCCTCCGCGCGTTCGAGCAGCATGGTGGTGTAGAGATATTCGAGATCGACCGGCGGGTCCTTGCGCATCAGGATCACGTCCATCTCCTGCAACGGCCTGACCCCCCGTTCGTGCAGGGTGTACCAGTCCTGCGGGTCGGCGCGTACCTCGAGTTGCGCCATGCGCGCATGGCATTCGCTGTCGCGCAGGAACAGGTCGGGCTGCTCCATGTACCAGAGTTCCCAGCCGCGCCGCTGCGCCGCAAGCAGCATCGCCAGTGTGCTGTCCTTTTTGTAGTGAATGGCCCCGATCGGGTCCATCACCACGCCCAGCCTGGTGGTCATGAATTTCCCCGGCCCGGCGGTGTCCCGGGTGCGCGGCCGGGCCGGCGGTGATTGCGTAAAGTTTGTGTCATCCCAGTCGATAGATCGTTGTATCCGAAAGCCAATACTAAATTAATTCGTCTCCGCTGGGAGAGTTGTTTGCCGCACCGGCGCCGGTCTCGGCGGGATGCGTCACGGGGTTGATTGAAATATCAACTGGAACAGCAAGATAGAGGTCAACATGCAAAGCAGTGTGCCGGCAGGCGATGCACAGGTCAGCGGCGGTGAAGCGGCTGGCGTGGCCGTGGAAAACGGCGCAGGGCGCCCGATACGGATCATGGTGATCGATGACAGCAAGACGATCCGGCGCACGGCCGAGACGTTGCTGCGCAATGAAGGGTTCGACGTGATCGTGGCGACCGACGGCTTCGAGGCGCTCAGCCTGGTGGCCGACCACCAGCCGGACCTGATCTTCCTCGACATCATGATGCCGCGGCTGGATGGCTACCAGACCTGTGCGCTGATCAAGCATCACCGTGTCTTCCGCAACACCCCGATCGTGATGCTGTCCAGCAAGGACGGCCTGTTCGACCGGGCGCGTGGCCGTGTGGTGGGCTCCGATCACTACATTACCAAACCGTTTACCCGTGACGAATTGCTGGCCGCGATCGGGCGGCACTGCAAGTCGCCCGTGTGACATTTATGCAAGGCAATACGTGAGGCACTCCCCATGGCAAGAATAATGATCGTCGATGATTCTCCGACAGATGCACATGTACTCAGGAAGATTCTCGAGAAACACGGTTACACCACGGTGCTGGCGGCCGATGCACGGGAGGGGATCGAGGCGGCACACCGCGAAAAGCCGGACCTGATACTGATGGACGTGGTGATGCCCGGGCTGAACGGGTTCCAGGCGACGCGCGAGCTGACATCCGATCCGGAAACGGCCGGCATACCGGTCATCATCGTGACCCGCAAGGACCAGCAGGTTGACCGTGTATGGGGTATGCGCCAGGGCGCGCGCGATTACCTGACCAAGCCGGTCAAGGAAAAGACACTGCTCAGCCTGATCAGCGAGGCGCTGCTTGCGTAACCGGATATGAGCGACACGCAGAAAATGGATCCGGTGGCGATCCTGAAAGAGCTGGAAGAGCTGTGCCGCAGCAGTGCGGCAGGCCAGCAGCGCAAGGCCGATGACAGCGCCGAGTGGTCTGGGATCACCTTCCGGATCGGCAACGATTATCTGGTTTCACAACTTGGTGAAATGGTGGAAATCCTGGAATACCCGGTACTTTCCAGGATGCCGTTGACCCGGTCCTGGGTTTGCGGGGTTGCGAATGTACGCGGCAGCCTGCTCCCGGTAATCGATCTCGGTGCGTACCTGAATGGCCAGCCAGTCACTGTGACCGGAAGGACCAGGGTGCTGGTGATCAACCAGCATGGTCTTTACACCGGGCTGGTAGTGGACGAGGTGCTCGGTATCAGGCATTTCACCGATGACGAATACACCTCCAGTGATCCGGATGCGGCCGAATACCTGCAGCCGTACCTGCAGAACGGTTTTCTGCATGATGACCGGATCTGGAACATTTTCGACCTGCAGGCACTGGCGCAGGCGCCGGAATTCCTGCTGGCAGCGGTGTAGGTGCATCGGCAACAGGGTTGGTAATTTTTTCAGACGAATTAACCGGTCAGGAGACGGACCATGAAAATGAAGTTTGCAGCAGGTATGTTTGGAACCGGCAAGCGCATGAAGGTGCTTGCGTTACTGACACTGTGTGCCGTATGTGCCATGGCGTGGACCTTCGTGCAGGTCGGCAAGCAGGTTTCCGTCGACCAGTCCCGTCTCGCCAACGTCAGCGAGGAGCTGGTGCTTTCACAGCAGCTGGCCAAGTTCGCACTGGCCGCCACAAGCGGTGACTCGGATGCCTTCTCGAGCATGGAGAAGACCCGGAACCGGTTCAGCCAGATCATTGACGACCAGATCAAGGACTTCGGGACCGGCCGTGCCGCCGGCAAGACGCCCGAGGGCATGGCGTTGATCTCCCTGGACAACCGGTGGAGGGGTTTCCGTACCAACATTGACGCGGTGCTCAACGGGCAGTTCCTGATTCTTGCCATGACCGAGGCAGGTAACCTGATGAACGAAGTCATGCCGCAGCTGATGGAACATACCCAGGCGATCGTCGATACGCTGGTCAAGGAGGGTGCGAGCGCGTCAGAGGTGAGCCTTGCAAGCCGCCAGGCCCTGCTGGGGCAGCGCATCGTGAACAGCCTCAACAGCGTGATGTCCGGCAAGGGCACCGAGTCCTCGGCAGCGATGTTCGCGGCGGACACCAAGGAATTCGGCCGTGTGCTGGACGGCTTCATGCGCGGTACCGGTGGAATCGCCAAACTGAAGAGTGGAGTGCTGCAGGACCGGGTTCAGAAGATCGCATTGCTGTTCACGCGCATCAGTGACAATGCCGGGTCAATCGTGGAAAACGCCGAAGAGCTGCTGTCCATCCAGTCCGCCGCTGCGGACATCAACAAGCAGAGCGAGGCGCTGTTCAATGCCGCACAGGATCTGCAGAAGGTTCTAGCCGGGGAACAGGGCGGGCGCCTGGTCAGCAACGAACTCGCCTATGCCCTTGGCGCGCTGGCGCTGTTCCTGCTGTTCTTCATGGGGTTCGAGACGCTGCGTGCACAGCGCAGGCGCAGCCACGATATCGAGGATGAAAGCGCCCAGAGCCAGCAGGCGATCATGCGCCTGCTCGACGAAATGGGCGACCTGGCATCGGGTGACCTGACCGTGCACACCACGGTTACCGAGGATTTCACCGGTGCCATCGCGGATTCCGTCAATGTCACCATTGATTCACTGCGCGGACTGGTCAAGACCATCAACGACACATCCAGTCAGCTGACCAGTTCGGTACTGGAAACCGAGGAGATTGCCGCCCGGCTGTCGGAAGCCAGCAGGAAGCAGTCGGAAGACATCACCATCGCAGGCGAGCAGATTACCGAGATGTCGGTAACCATGGGTGATGTGTCGAACAATGCAAACGAATCGTCCAAGGTCGCCATGCGGTCCGTGGAGATCGCCAAGCACGGCGGCGATGCCGTGAAGCGCACCATGTCCGGTATGGACACCATTCGTGAACACATCCAGGAGACCTCCAAGCGCATCAAGCGCCTTGGCGAGAGCTCGCAGGAAATCGGTGATATCGTGGAACTGATCAATGACATCGCCGAGCAGACCAACATCCTGGCCCTGAATGCATCCATCCAGGCCGCCATGGCCGGCGAGGCGGGGCGCGGTTTCGCGGTGGTTGCCGACGAAGTGCAACGGCTGGCGGAGCGTTCCGCGAACGCAACCCGGCAGATCGAGGCGCTGGTGAAGACCATTCAGGCCGATACCAACGAGGCGGTGATCTCGATGGAAAAGAGTACCTCGGGCGTGGTAACCGGTGCACAACTGGCGGAGAACGCCGGCGGGGCGCTGGAAGAAATCGAAACCGTGTCCGAACAGCTGGCCGGACTGATTCTCGGCATTTCCGGAGAGGCGCGGAAGCAGGCCGAATCCGCCGCCCGGATGACCACGTCCATGCAGGGTATTCAGGAACTGACCAGGCAGGCAACGTCCGGCGCCGAGCAGACCTCGCGCTCCATCGGAAACCTTGCGCGCCTGGCGCAGGATCTGGACAAGTCCGTCGCCGGTTTCAAACTGCCGCAATAACAGCGTGCTTACCGGCACTTTTTCTGACCGGATCACGCCCATGCGGCTGCGCAGGTTTACCGGCAGGCATGCCCGGGTAAACCCGTCGGCCGACAGGGGAGAGACGGATTGCGGTTGCAGGGAACAGGTATGCAAGAAGCCATAGATTACAATGCACTGAGCTGGGTCCGTAAGGAGCTTGGCGAGACGTTGCGACAGGCGCGGCTCGAACTGGAGTCGTACGCGGACGGCAATGACAGCAATGAACTGCTGCAGCGTTGTGCGGCACAGCTGCACCAGGCACGCGGACCGCTGCGCATGGTCAACCTGAAAGGGGCTGACCTGCTCGCCTGCGAGATGGAGGAGGCGATCGCCGACCTGCTGCTCGGTACCGTCCCGGATCAGGAAACCCTGCTGGAATTCCTCATGCAGGGGTTCCTTGAACTGCCGGAATACCTGTCGAGCCTGCGCTCGGGCCGGCATGACACACCGATGGCAATGTTCCCGGTGATCAACAGCCTGCGTGCCACACGCGGTCTGGACCCGTTGCGCGAAGAGGAAATCTTTGCCCCGAATCTTTCCTGCCGTGTTCCGCCCGAGGTGTTTGATGTGCGCGAATGGCATGACGAGAGCGAACTCGCCACGCGGGCCCGTGCCGCACGGGTACGCTTCCAGGCCGGACTGCTCGAATGGTACCGGGGTGGCGAGGACAACGAGGGCGTCAACGAACTGCTGGACGTGCTCGAACACCTGCAGGAGATTGCCTGCAGTGAACCCGTGGCGCGTCTGTGGTGGGTCGGTGCCGGTGTCGCTGAACTGCTGCGCGACGGCGTGTTACCGGATTCGGCCGTGGTCAAACGCCTGTTCGGCCAGCTGGATCGCAACATCAAGCGCCTGATGGATTATGGCGAGTCGGTGTTTTCGGACCTGTTGACCGACGATCTGCTGAGGAACCTGCTGTTCCAGATTACACACGCCGGCGCGGCGTCCGGGCGGATCAGGCTGATCCGTCAGACCTACGGACTGCCGGAACCGTCGTCCTCGGCGGAGGGCAAGCCGGCCGAACTCAGCGACGAGCTGTTACACACGGTATCCCTGACGGTGCGCGAGGATGTCGATCGTATCAAGGATCAGCTGGATACCTGCCTCCGTGCCCCGGACCAGCAACCCGGGGCGGTGGCCGAGGTGGCCGACGAGCTGCACGCACTGGGCAACATGCTTGGCATGATCGGAATGGATCAGCTGGGTGCCGCGGTGTCCGGACAGGAACAGCATCTGCGCCGGCTGCAGGACGGGAGTTGCAGCGCGGACGATATCAATCTGGCCGGTATGGCCAACACCCTGATCGCGGTGGAAGACGCACTGGTCGATCTCTCCGGCAGTCTGGGCAGTACCGGTGGTGAAGATCACGGCGAGGTAACTTACCGGCAGGGCCGGGAGGCCGTGATCGAGGCGATCATGACGGACATGCAGGAAGCCAAGGAATCCATCAACGGCTTCCTCAAGTCAAACGGCAACTTTGACCAGCTCGGCAACGTTCCCGTCCTGTTGCACAAGATCCATGGCGGCCTGGTGCTGGCCGGAGAGGAGTCACTTGCCGCAGCCACCGGCCAGGTACAGCGGTTCATCACCCGCGAGTTGCTGGCGGAGCATCGTAGCCTGACCGAGGCCGAACTCGATGACATGGCGGACGCGATCTGCAGCATCGAGTATTGCGTGGAACAACTGGCGGGTAACCAGAATTATGGCGACCGCGCACTGCGGGTTGCCGCGAAAAGTCTCGACAGGCTGGGTTACCCGGTGAGCGCGGTGTGCATCGATGATGACGAACCGGACCCCGGGGCGGATGCACCGGACTACGCTGATGAAACGGTTTCCTGGCAACCGGATTCCATAACGGGATTGCCTGCGGCAGAGGAACCGGAGACCGCTTCCGGCCGGTACCGGAACGATCCGGAGCCGGCGGATGAAGCAGCCAGTGAACCGGCGGAAGTGGAAGTACCGGTGGAAGTACCGGCCGCGACCTGGTCTGTGCTGCCGAAGCACAGTGCACCGGAGTCCATCTTGACACTGCAGGTCGTCGCACCGGATGCGGATCCGGAGATCGTCGAAATATTTATCGAGGAGGCCGGCGAGGTACTCGATGAGCTGTCAGCCACGATACCGGCCTGGCGCGGTACCCCGGAGAATGCGGATCTGCTGGCCGGGATTCGCCGTGGATTCCATACCATCAAGGGTAGCGGCCGCATGATCGGTGCCCTGGCAACCGGTGAGTTTGGCTGGGCGCTCGAGCAGATGCTCAACAGGATGATCGAACATGTGATGCCGGTGTCTGCGCGGGTAGTGGAACTGGTCGAACGGTCCGTTCCCGCCCTGCGGCAGCTGGTGGCGCAGGTCAGGGATGCCTCCTGCGTACCGGACATCGATGTGAACACACTGGCGCAGCAGGCGTTCGCACTGGCCAGCGGCGTTACGGAGGAACCTGCGTCAGAACCGGATCAGCCAACCGGTGCGGCAGTGGAAGGAGACGCCCCGGCCGCAGGGGACGAGGCAGTGCCGGCGGAATCCGTTGCCGTGTTCACCGGGCAGCCGGTGCTGGCAGAGGATGCGGATCCGGAGATCGTGGAAATCTTCCTGGATGAGGCCGCGGAAGAGCTGGTCACGCTGCGCATTGCCATATCCTCCTGGGTTGCCCGCCCGGAGGACACGGACCTGCTGGTGGATGTGCGGCGCAGCTTTCACACCCTGAAAGGCAGCGGCCGCATGGCCGGCGCCATGCGGATTGGCGAACTGGCCTGGCAGGTAGAGGTGCTGATGAACCGGCTGCTCGACGGGGTGCTCGAGCACAGCCCGGCCATGAGTATATTCCTCACCCGGGTGCCGGGCGCAA
This sequence comes from uncultured Ectothiorhodospiraceae bacterium, assembly GCA_964564245.1. Taxonomy (GTDB): domain Bacteria; phylum Pseudomonadota; class Gammaproteobacteria; order UBA9214; family UBA9214; genus UBA9214. Next base: position 22,996 of record CAZMAK010000017.1, read on the forward strand.
TACAGGAGATGCTGGAGCAGATCCGCAGTGGCGCAACGCCGGGGCGGGATGTCGAGGCGCTGATGGCACAGGCGGTGGCGTTCGCAAGTGGCGAGCAGCAGCCGGTCGCGTCCGGGGCGAATGACGGTGCGTCAGCGACCGTGCCGGAACCGGCCGATGAGGACGACCCGGAGTTGCTGGAGCTGTACGCGACGGAGTGTGGAGAGCACCTGCGCGTGCTGGCCGATTGCGTGGCGACCGCAGGAGAGACCGAAGGGGTGTCCGAGCAGATGTTCCGCGCGCTGCACACCCTGACCGGTATCAGCGAGTCGGCACAGGTGCCGGGTATCGGTGCGCTGGTGGAACCGCTTTATGAATACTTCGGCGGCCTGTACCACGACGACCTGCCGGTGGTACCGGCGGCGTATGCCGTACTGGACGACTGCGTGCATGAAATGCAGCGCCTGCACGCGCAGCTTCCGTCGCTGTCCTTTGATGAACGGAATGTCACACAGTTACAGGATCGCATTCATGCGCTGGCGGGCACGCGTGCCGGGGTGCAGGAAGCGGAGCCGGCCGGGCCTGAGCCGTGGGCGGCGCCTGGCGCGAGGGTGGAGGATCCGGCCATGCCGGGGGCGACCGCCGATACGGTGTTCGATCCCGAATCCGGTCCCGGGGACGAGGCAGAATATTCCGCGGATGCTGTCCCGGGTGACACGCTGCCGGACGAACCGCTCCCGACTATGGTTGCGCAGGAGGCAGAGCCGGGAGTTTCCGCGGCATGGCTGCCGGAACCGGTGGCAGAGGACCTGCCCGCTGCGGCCGAGGTGGCGGACGTGTACGCCGCTATGGATCCGGAGCTGTACGAAATCTTCGTGGAGGAATCCGCGGAGATCATGGAGGCCGGAGAAAACGTGCTGCGCGACTGGTCCGGGGCACCGGATAACCGCGAACTGATGACCGAATTCCAGCGCATGCTGCATACCCTCAAGGGTAGTGCACGCATGGTGGATATCGGTACCATCGGTGACCTGAGTCACGCCGTCGAGTCTTTGCTCGGCCGGGTGGCCGAGGGCAGGACCGCCACTTCCGCTGAACTGTTCGTGTTGTTGAACGAGGCCTTTGACCGGCTTGCCGACATGCTCGATCGCGTGAAATCACGTGTCCCGACCGAGCCGGCAACGGGGCTCGAACAGCGTCTGCAGGAGTTCATTCAGGGCGCGGTCGTTGCCGGGCCGGATGGTCCCGGTGCGAAAGATAGCGGTTCGGAATACAACGTGCCCGACACCGTCGAAACGCACGCCGGTGACACGCAACAGCAGCCTGTCCGCGAGCCGGCTGATGAATCCGGGTTCGGGGTGGCGGGCGATGATGCGGCGGATATCCCGGACGAATCCGGAACGGCCGCGGTACGTCCTCAACACGTCGCCGCATCGCCGGATTTTCCTGCCTTCAGTGAAATCGTGGCGCGAAGCCGCATGGACCGTGCACAGCCCGACAACCAGGGTAAGAACCGGCAGGGCCGTGTCGAGCAGGTGCGCGTGCAGGCCGAGATACTCGATAACCTGGTGAGCAACGCCGGTGAGATCAGCATCTACCGGTCACGCATGGAACAGCAGGTCAGCAACTACCGCTTCAGCCTCGGTGAACTCGATGCCACGATCAACCGGTTGCGTGACCAGTTGCGCCAGCTGGAAATGGAGACGGAGGCGCAGATACTGTATCGATTCGAGCAGGAGTCGGATGGCCGCAACGAGGACTTTGATCCGCTCGAGATGGACCGCTATTCCACCCTGCAGCAGCTGTCCCGCTCGCTGATCGAAAGTATCAGCGACCTGCTGAGCCTGCAGGAGATCATGGAGCAGACCACGCGTGACGCGGAAACGCTGTTGTTGCAGCAGACCCGGGTCAGCACCGACCTGCAGGAAAGCCTGATCCGTACCCGCATGGTGCCGTTTGCGGGCCTGGCGCCGCGGTTGCGCCGGATCGTGCGCCAGACCGCCCGCGAACTGAACAAGAAGGTGGAACTCGAACTCCACGGCGCCGACGGCGAAATGGACCGTTCCGTGGCGGACCGGTTCGTGGCGTCGCTCGAGCACATGTTGCGTAACGCCATTGCGCACGGTATCGAATCTCCGGAACAGCGTGTCCGGCACGACAAGCCGGAAACCGGAACCATCCATATCGACTTCGATCGTGAAGGTCCGGAAATCGTGTTGCGCATTTCCGACGACGGTGCAGGTCTGGACCTGCAGATGATCCGCGAGCGTGCCATCGAGCGCGGCCTGATCCCGGCGGACGCCAGGCTGTCCGACCACGAGCTCATGCAGTTCATTCTTGCGACCGGCTTCAGTACTGCAGGCGAGGTCACGCAGATCTCCGGCCGGGGTGTCGGGATGGACGTGGTGAACAGCGAGGTGAAGCAGCTTGGCGGTTCCCTGCAGATCGAGACGGAAGCCGGCAAGGGTACCGTGTTCACGGTACGCCTGCCGTATACGCTCGCGATCAACCAGGCGTTGCTGGTGAGGGCCGGGGAAGATACCTTCTTCGTGCCACTGTCCACTATCGAGGGCGTGGTGCGGGTATTCCCGGAAGAACTGATGACCTGCTACCAGAGTGAAGAGCAGCGTTTCGAGCACGCCGGTAACGGATACCGTCTCAGACATCTGGGTACCCTGCTCGGTAGCGGCGGCATGGATCTGCAGCATATTCGTCATCAGGTGCCGGTGCTGTTGCTGCGTATCGGTGACCAGCGAATCGGCATGCAGGTCGAGTCATTGCTGGGTAACCATGAAGTCGTGATCAAGCCGCTGGGTGCACAGCTCAGCACCGTGGAAGGCATATCCGGGGCGACCATCCTGGGTGACGGCCGGGTCGTACTGATCCTCGACATGGTTGCGCTCTCGCGCATGAACAGCCATTCAATGCCCGGCGATGCAGCTATCCGGCCACAGACCAGCAACCGCCTGATGGTCATGGTCGTCGACGATTCCATTACCGTGCGCAAGGTCACCAGCCGCCTGCTGGAACGCAATGGTTACCAGGTGCTGACGGCGAAGGACGGTGTGGACGCCATGGGACAGCTGCAGGAAATCCTCCCGGACATGGTACTGCTCGATATCGAGATGCCGCGCATGGACGGCTTCGAACTGGCGACCCATATGCGCAACGACGAGCGGTTGCATCACGTGCCGATCATCATGATCACCTCGCGTACCGGCGACAAGCATCGTGAGCGTGCGCGCGAGATCGGGGTGAATGAATATCTCGGCAAGCCCTACCAGGAATCCGAGTTGCTGGATTCCATCCAGAACATAATCGGCGTCAACCCGGTCGCGGCCACGGGCTGAGGCCGCGCAAAGAGGAAAGTAATGGAAATCGTGCAGGAAAAGATTCGCAGTCTCTGGGTGCCATTGCGTGACATGAACCTGTTGCTGCCGAACGTGGCCGTGGCGGAAATCGGCAGCTACCGCAAACCGTCCAGGATCGAGGGCACACCGGAATGGCTGCTGGGCAGTGTCAAGTGGCGCAGCCGCGATGTGCCGGTCATTTCCCTGGAAACCCTGTGCGGCATGACTGTCGCCTCGAACCCGGTCTTCTCGCGCCTGATGATGGTCAACTCGGTACAGCCGGACAGTCCGGTCAGCAATTACGCCATCGTGACGGCCGGACTACCGGGCCTGATCCAGTTCGACGCGGATACTGCCGCCGGTTGCCAGCCCGGCGAGCAGCCGGCGATCCGTTGTGTGGTGCAGATCGGCAGCGAGCTGGCCGTGATACCGGACCTGGCGTACCTGCAGTCGCTGCTGGAACAGCAGCTCGACCGCGCCGCCTGATAATCTCCCGAAGCGGTTTTCGCGCCAGCGGCGCAGACTTCCGTCTTGCAGGGGCGTCACGGCCAGCGCCGGGGCTTGCCCGCACCAGCGCGCTCGAGTCTGCCGCGCGACAGTATTGCCGCAGGATGCGCCATGCGCATCATGAAGCATCGATGTGAATAACCGGTACGCCCGGCGCACCCTGCGACTCTCCACCGGACCGTCAAGCCTGGCGATAATCCCCCCACAGCACCTGCATGCCGGCCAGCGCCGCCAGTGCGGCGGTTTCCGTGCGCAGGATGCGCTGGCCGAGGCGCAACCCGGTGAAGCCGGCCGTCAGTGCATCATCCTGCTCCACCGGGTTCAGCCCGCCTTCCGGCCCGACCAGCAATACGATGCGGCCGGCCGGTGGCGACAGTGCAGGCAGGGTGTGCGGACTGCCGGGTTGCAGCATCAGCTTCAGGCTCGCATCGCAACCGGCCTGCAGCCACGCCTCAAGACCGGTGGCGGGTAACAGGGCCGGCAGGGTGTTGCGCCCGCACTGTTCGCAGGCGCTGACGATCACGCCCTGCCAGTGCTGCACGCGCTTTTCCAGTCGCTCACCGCTGAGGTGCGACTGACTGCGTTGCATCCACAACGGCTGGATGCTGCTGACACCCAGTTCCACCGCCTTTTGCAGGATCAGGTCCATGCGGTCGTGGCGTGCGATGCCCTGGGCCAGCAGGATGTCCAGTACCGGCTCGGCCGGTCCCGTGACGGGGATGCCAAGCTGTACCGTAACGCGCCCGCGCCCGGCGGACTCGAGCGTGGCGGTACATTCCGTGCCATGCCCGTCGAAGACCCGCAACGCGGCACCGGCGCGCAAGCGCAGGACCTGGAGGATGTGCAGTGCCGCCTGCCCGCTGATTTCAAGCCTGGTGCCGGGGTATAGTGGCTGGTCGGTATGGATGCGAGGAATGGCCATGGCGGTAATAATATAAAAGGATCCGACCTGTTGCTGCCCCGGAAAGGTAGCAGGTTCAGGGCGGCAAAGGTGACTATTCCCCCACGGTTACCGATAATGACCGCCACCGATGAACACTCCCGACCCTGGTAGCCCGCCTGACTGGTTCGCGTTCGACCGCGCGCACGTTTGGCACCCCTACAGCGCCCCGGGCGCGGACCAGCCGGTCTACCCGGTGGAGTCCGCGCACGGGGTGCGCCTGCGGCTGGCAGACGGCCGTGAACTGATCGATGGCATGGCGTCCTGGTGGTGCGCCATCCATGGCTACAATCACCCGGTGCTGAATGCCGCGATCGAGGCCCAGCTCCGGGACATGGCGCACGTCATGTTCGGCGGACTGACGCATCGCCCGGCCGTGGAGCTGGTGCGCCTGCTGGTCGAGCTGACACCACAACCCCTGCAGGTCGTGTTCCTCGCCGATTCCGGTTCGGTCTCCGTCGAGGTGGCGATGAAGCTGGCCATGCAATACTGGCAGGCGCGCGGCGTACCGGGCAAGACGCGGTTCATCACGCCACGCAGCGGGTACCACGGCGATACGCTGGGTGCGATGTCGGTCTGCGACCCGGTGACCGGCATGCACAGCCTGTTTGCCGGTGTGCTGTCGCAGCAGGTCTTCATCGATGCGCCGGCGTGTGCCTTCGACGCACCCTGCACGGAGGCGGATATAGCGCCGCTGGCCGTTGCACTCGAACGGCACGCACACGAGGCCGCTGCCCTGATCCTCGAGCCGGTGGTGCAGGGCGCCGGCGGCATGCGCTTTTATTCGCCCGGCTACCTGCAACGCGCACGGGAGCTGTGCGATGCACACGGTGTGCTGCTGATCGCCGACGAGATCGCCACCGGTTTCGGCCGCAGCGGCCGGCTGTTTGCCTGCGAGCATGCGACGATCAGCCCTGACATCCTGTGCCTGGGCAAGGCACTGACCGGTGGCTACCTGACGCTGGCCGCCACGCTCACCACGCAGGCCGTTGCAGAGGCGATTCGCGCCGCACCACCCGGGGTGTTCATGCACGGACCGACCTTCATGGGCAATCCGCTTGCCTGCGCGGTGGCGCTGGCCAGTGTAAGGCTGCTGCTGGAATCGCCCTGGCAGCAGCGGATCCGGGTGATCGAGGCCGGCCTGCGTACGGGCCTGCAGCCGTGTACGGCATTCCCGCATGTGCGTGATGTGCGCGTGCTGGGTGCCATCGGTGTGGTGGAACTGCATGTTCCGGTGGACATGAAGGTCGTGCAGCCGTGGTTCGTGGAACGTGGTGTGTGGGTACGTCCGTTCGGGCGGCTGGTCTACCTGATGCCGCCCTATATCATCGGCACGGAAGACCTTGCTGCCCTGACACAGGCGGTGGTTGAGGTGGTTGGCATGCTGGGAGACGCATCGTAGGAGCGCCTGCAGGCGCGATTGGTTACATCAGCAACAACTATCGCGGCTGCAGCCGCTCCTGCAGGGTGTCGGGTATGGCAGGAGCGATCACGCAGGTAGCGCAGGGCGCGCCGTGCGCAGCGGAATTTCACGCGGATCTTCCGTGGTGCGCCTGGCGTAGCCGTCGGATTGCGGTCAGCCGCAACCCCCGCCGGAACAGCCGCCGCTGCCACAACCACCGCCGCTACCGGCCGGCTGCGGGATATTGTTGAACACGAAGGCGGCGTTGCCGTCGCCCCGGTCGACATAATCGATTTCCGCACCGCGCAGGTGACCGATGGTATCGGCGTCGACGATGAGCTTCACACTGCCGTGCTCGCCGATCAGGTCGGTAGCGTCGATGCGATCGGCGAAGGTCATGCCGAAGCTCATGCCGCTGCAACCGCCCGGCGCGGCATAGACGCGGATACCGTGTACCTCGTCTTCCATGTTGCCAAGCAGTTCGGCCAGTTTGTCGACGGCGGAAGGGCTGATGGAAAGGTCCTGCTGCTGGAGTGCGTTCATAGCGGGTGTTACCTCGGGTTGAATAGCCTCGTGAAATGGGGGCGGGTCGCTTTTACAAGGGTGTTGCGGCAGCCGGAAAGCGGTTGCAGCCAGGGTCAGGTACTGCCTGCCTGGCTGTCGAGGCCAAGATTGCGCCAGACGGCCAGTGCGGGTGCGGCGCGGTTCAGGGTGTAAAAGTGCAGGCCCGGGGCCCCGTGAGCCAGCAGGCGCTCGCAGAGCCGGGTGACCACCTCTTCACCGAAGGCGCGTATGGATCCCAGGTCTTCACCAAACACCTCCAGGCGCTTGCGGATCCAGCGCGGGATCTCGGCGCCGCAGGCATCGGAAAAGCGCGCCAGCTGGTGGTAATTGGTGATCGGCATGATGCCCGGTACGATCGGGATTCCGATACCTGTCCGCTGGCAGCGGTCGATGAAACTGAAATAGGCATCCGCGTTGTAGAAATACTGGGTGATGGCGCTGCTGGCGCCGGCTTCCACCTTGCGCCTGAAGTTGGCCAGGTCGCGGTCCGGGCTGGTGGCTTGCGGGTGATATTCCGGGTAGGCGGCGACCTCGATATGAAAATGATCGCCGGTCGTCTCGCGGATAAAGGATACCAGCTCGTTGGCGTAGCGGAACTCACCGGCCTCGACCATGCCGGAGGGCATGTCACCGCGCAGCGCCACGATGTGGCGGACGTCCTGTGCCATGTAGCCATGCAGCATCTCGCGGATGTTCTCCCGGGTGGAACTGATGCAGGAGATGTGCGGTGCGGTCTCGATGCCGGAATTCTTCCGGATGTCGAGCACGGTGTCGAAGGTGCGGTCACGCGTGGAGCCGCCGGCACCGAAGGTGACGGAAAAGAAGCGCGGCGACACCGTGGCCAGTTCGCGGCTGGTGACCTGCAGCTGTGCAATCCCGTCCGCGGTCTTGGGCGGAAAGAATTCGAAGCTGATTTCCGGGACCATGAATTCGTTAATAACGATAATGATCCGGTTTGTACGGGCCGTCCACCGGCACGCTGATGTAGTCGGCCTGCTGTTCGCTCAGCCGGGTCAGTTTTGCGCCGATCTTGCCCAGGTGCAGGCGCGCGACTTCCTCGTCGAGTTTCTTCGGCAGGGTGTAGACCCGGTTTTCGTACCGGTCGCCGTGGTTCCACAACTCCATCTGTGCCAGCGTCTGGTTGGTGAAGCTGTTCGACATCACGAAGCTCGGGTGCCCGGTGGCGCAGCCCAGGTTCACCAGCCGGCCTTCCGCCAGCAGGATGATGCGGTTGCCGTTCGGCAGGATGATGTGGTCCACCTGCGGCTTGATGTTCTCCCACTGATATTTCTTCATGCCGGCGATATCGATCTCGTTGTCGAAGTGGCCGATGTTGCAGACGATCGCCTGGTTCTGCATCTTCAGCATGTGGTCATGGTTGATGACGTGGTAGTTGCCGGTTGCCGTCACGAAGATGTTGGCCTTGTCGCAGGCATCCTCCATGGTCACCACGCGGTAGCCCTCCATCGCCGCCTGCAGCGCGCAGATCGGGTCGATCTCGGTGACCCACACGGTACAGCCAAGTCCCTTCAGCGATTGCGCACAGCCCTTGCCGACGTCACCGTAGCCGATGACTACCGCGATCTTGCCGGCAATCATCACGTCGGTGGCGCGCTTGATACCGTCGACCAGCGACTCACGGCAGCCGTACAGGTTGTCGAACTTGCTCTTGGTGACCGAGTCGTTGACGTTGATTGCCGGGAACGGCAGTTCGCCGCGCTGCTGCAGCTGGTACAGGCGGTGCACACCCGTGGTGGTTTCCTCGGTCACGCCGCGGATGTTGTTCAGGATCCGCGAGTACCAGCCGGGCTGCTTGGCAAGGCGTGCCCTGATGCTGGCATACAGCGCAACCTCTTCCTCGCTGCCCGGGTTGTCCAGCAGGGACGGGTCCTGTTCGGCCTTTGCGCCCAGCATCACCAGCAGGGTCGCATCGCCGCCGTCGTCCAGGATCATGTTCGGCGTGCCGCCGTCGTGCCATTCCATGATGCGGTGGGTGAACTGCCAGTACTCGTCCAGCGATTCGCCCTTGAACGCATACACCGGCACACCGCGTTCCGCGATGGCGGCCGCGGCATGGTCCTGGGTGGAAAAGATGTTGCAGGAGGCCCAGCGTACCTCGGCACCGAGCTCCGTCAGGGTCTCGATCAGTACCGCGGTCTGGATGGTCATGTGCAGGCTGCCGGCGATGCGGGCACCCTTGAGCGGCTTGTCCGCGCCGTACTTCTCGCGCAGCGCCATCAGGCCCGGCATCTCGGTTTCGGCAATGGCGATTTCCTTGTGTCCCCAGCCGGCCAGCTGAATGTCGGATACGCGGTAGTCGCCGGATAGTTTCTCAGCGGTCTGTGTGTTCATGGTGTGCCTCTCGGGTAATTTATTATCAGGTGTGCTCAGGAGATGCCGGCTGCATCGCGGAGGAGTTCAGCCTGGTCGGTGTTCTCCCAGGTGAAAAGGCCATCCTTGCGGCCGAAATGACCATAGGCAGCGGTCTGACGATAGCCCGGCCGCAACAGATCGAGCATCTTGATCAGGCCGCGCGGCCGCAGGTCGAAGTGTTCCCGCACCAGTTGTACCAGACGCGCCTCGTCGAGTTTCCCGGTGCCGAAGGTGTTGAGACTGATGGAGGTGGGCTCTGCCACGCCAATGGCGTAGGAGACCTGGATCTCGCAGCGATCCGCCAGCCCGGCGGCCACGATATTCTTGGCGACGTAGCGCGCGGCGTAGGCGGCGGAACGGTCGACCTTGCTGGGGTCCTTGCCGGAGAATGCGCCGCCGCCGTGGCGGGCCATACCGCCGTAGGTGTCGACGATGATCTTGCGACCGGTCAGGCCGCAATCACCCATCGGTCCGCCGATCACGAAGCGGCCGGTCGGGTTGATGTGGATGTTTTCGCTCGTGCAGCGATTCAGCCACTCGGCGGGGATCACCGGCTTGATGATCTCGTCCATGACCGCCTCGCGCAGTGCCTTCAGGCTGATGTCCGGATCATGCTGGGTCGACAGCACGACGGCCTCGACCCCGACCGGCCGGTCGTTTTCGTACCGGAAGGTGAGCTGGCTCTTGGCGTCCGGGCGCAACCACGACAGCGTGCCGTTCTTGCGTACCTCGGCCTGGCGCCTGACCAGCAGGTGCGCATAGGTGATCGGCGCCGGCATCAGCACGTCGGTTTCGTTGGTGGCATAGCCGAACATCAGGCCCTGGTCACCGGCACCCTGTTCGTGGTCCTCGCTTTCATCCACCCCCATGGCGATGTCCGGCGACTGCTTGCCGATCGCATTCAGCACCGCGCAGGATTCCGAGTCGAAGCCGATGTCCGAGCTGTTGTAGCCGATCTCGCGCACCGTCTGGCGCACGATGCCTTCGAGGTCCACCCAGGCCGAAGTGGTGACCTCACCCGCAATCAGCACCATGCCGGTCTTGACCAGGGTCTCGACGGCGACGCGTGCCCGGGTGTCCTGCTCCAGGAGGGCATCCAGTACGGCGTCGGAAATCTGGTCGGCAACCTTGTCGGGGTGCCCTTCGGAGACGGATTCCGAGGTAAATATATGAAAATTGGACATATTCGTTATGGGTTGGGGTGAGTGTAGCCGGGGAGTTTACATTACGTAAGTGATATTTTCATCTGCGGCCGGCTTGCCTACAGTAGGTACTCGATCGATTGCGGGGGCGGTATACATGGCCAGGACGGAGACACCGGTTTGCAGTTTTGACACGCCCGCCGTGGATTTCAACCTGCCGGGAGTGGACGGTCGCAACTGGACGCTGGCCGAGTGTGCCGGCCCCAGCGGCCTGCTGGTAATGTTCATCTGCAACCATTGCCCGTTCGTGCAGGCGATCCGTGAGCGCCTGGTGCGGGATACCCGCGAACTGCGCACGCTGGGCGTGTACAGCGTGGCGATCATGTCCAACGACACGGCCGATTACCCGGAAGACAGCTTTGCCAACATGCAGGCCGTGGCGCGGCAGTTCGATTTCCCCTTTCCCTATCTGCTGGATGCAAGCCAGCAGGTCGCGCGTGCCTACGGCGCCGTCTGTACCCCGGATTTCTTTGGCTATAACAAAGAGTTGCGATTGCAGTACCGGGGGCGTCTCGATGCCAGCGGCAAGCAACCGGCGGCGCCGGACGCCCGGCGTGAACTGTTCGAGGCCATGCGCCAGGTCGCGGAAACCGGCCACGGACCTGCCGGGCAGGTTGCGAGCATCGGTTGCTCGATCAAGTGGCGGGAAGCAGCCGGTGCCGGAACCGGACCGAATTCCATAAGTTAATGTTATAGAGCAATAAAACAATAACTTAGCGCGAGTGGTGCCGAATTCCGGCTATTGCCGTACCGGGAAAACTGGGGGAAAATAGCGCGCCCTGCCCAACGGCATGGTTGATCGGCCGGGGCGCGACAACGCGCCTGGCCAGCTCGGCGAATCACATGATGACTGCCTCGGTGCGGTTACCGGCACCGGAGGCATTTTTTTTTCGCTGAACACGTGCCGGCGTACCCGGTCACAGCGCCCCATGCGCACAACTCGAAGAGACGGGTATCGCGATGACAACGAATGTACAGAATTCCATTTCAGAACAGGAGATACACATGGCCAAGCGTAGAGATCTAGCCAATGCCATACGGGCCCTCAGTATGGATGCCGTGCAGAAAGCCAAATCGGGCCATCCGGGCATGCCTATGGGCATGGCCGATATCGCCGAGGTGCTGTGGAATCACAATCTCAAGCATAACCCGGCCAACCCGAAGTGGTTCGACCGTGACCGCTTCGTCCTGTCCAACGGCCATGGTTCGATGCTGTTGTACTCGCTGCTGCACCTGACCGGCTACGACCTCACCATCGACGACCTGAAGAACTTCCGGCAGCTGCATTCCCGTACTCCGGGCCACCCGGAGTACGGGTATGCCCCGGGTGTGGAAACCACCACCGGCCCGCTGGGTCAGGGCATCACCAACGCCGTGGGCATGGCGATCGCCGAGCGCGCGCTGGCCGCGGAATTCAACAAGGACGGTCATGCCATCGTGGATCACCACACCTACGTGTTCCTCGGTGACGGCTGCCTGATGGAAGGCATTTCGCACGAGGCGTGCTCGCTCG
>CAZMAK010000018.1:0-34390 GCA_964564245.1 uncultured Ectothiorhodospiraceae bacterium
GGCAATTGACGTGCGGCAAATAGCGGCCAGGGCAGGTCCGAACCGGCACTTCAGGCAAAACCGGGGGGTGTGTCGTTATTATGTTCATTACCGCTGATCCCACTGTATCCAGCATTATGACTGCATTTGATGACGTTGACAGTATTTTTCACCCACCTGAAAAAACCCGTACTTACAGGTGTTTTTCCAGGCATCACCACCAGGTCGAAATTCCGGCCGGTAGCCATGCACACCCGGTAGTAAACCCGGTGCGGCGGCCTGATCAGCAGGGGATTTCAGACATCCCGGACAACACCCCGGTTTCCACCGCTTACCGCTGAATCACTGGCAGACTGGGTGAATGCTAGCAAGAAATTCCGTGCAAAACCTAGTAGACAAAGGTACTAGACATGACGGAAGTACTGAAAAACAAGGACGTATCGCGATTCCGGGGGTCTCGCCACCATTCGTTCACGCTGCCGGCAAGCCGCCGGCAGGCGGCAGTGGAGCCTGCCGGATCGACGGGGTTATGATCCGGCCGCGCAGCGGAATTGACCTGGGACAAGCACCCGGATTGTAAAGGAATCCATAATGACGTCAGCTTTCGTTACAGAAATCGGGCGGGTTGCCTGCGGGAGAAATCGATATCTCCCTGATCGAAGATGAATTTCCTGAATGTGCACAGTTCTTGCATTACACATAGTATAGCAGCACCATGATACACACTGGATGGTTAAAAACTAAATGCACACTCAACTTATTGATTTAATTCGTCTATTCAGAAAGACTCGCCGGTCTGGCCACGGCTCGTACCTGAATCACAACAGCAGGTTTCTCCCCGTTGTTGCGCTGTTCGGCTCCCTGCTGGTGACGGGCAACGCGCAGGCAATGCTGGTCAACATTGACTTTCAGCCTGCTGACTCGGAAGTCTATAACGGGCAGGGGGTACTCGGGACCGCAGCGGATCAGGTCTGGAATTCCGTCGATGAATATGGTGCCACGAACCTGCTCCTGTCCACCGGATCCTCCGGGAGCGGAATCAGCGTTTCGACCTCGATGGATACGAGTTACAGCAACCTGAGCCAGACAGCTACATACGTGCGCACCAACACGCTGCTGGCCGACCGCATCTACGGTAGCAATAATAACGGCCTGGGCACGGAAACCATCGTGCTTTCCGGGCTGACGCCAAACTCGGCATACTCGGTTGCGCTGTATAACGGGTTCTACGCCCAGAGCTATTCTGTCAACGGGCAATCCGCGACAACCGACCCGGTCGCCGCCTCGTCGGCAAACAACGACTTCCCGAACTGGACCGCCGGTGTCGAGTATGCGCTGTTGCCCAATGTATTGTCTGACAGCTACGGACATCTGGTAATCCAGACCACACCGATCGACGGCGTCACTGGCTTTACACCGCGCAATTCCGCCATTGCCGCGTTGCAGATACAGGACACCTCGACGGGGATACCCAGTGTCGTACCCGTCCCTCCGGCGCTGTACCTGTTTGCAACCGGCATCATCGGCCTGGTGGGAATCGCACGCCGCGGCAGGAAACAGACTGGCCGCCCCAGCTGATGCGTGGCGGCTCCCGCAGCCGGGTTATTTTCAATCTGGTTGAAGCGACCGCCTGAATGGCGGGAGGTACGCGGGTTCCAGTCTACCCGTTATCCTGTCAGTAACCTGCTGCACGAGTCAGTTGCAGACCGCCATCACAGCCCCTTGTCAAGGCGGCGGCCAGCGGGCTGGGATACCGTCAAAACGACAATCCTCACCGAAGGCATCGTTTGGCTATGCAGCGGATTCTCCGGGTTTTCCGAGCGTCTCCAGCAATGCCTGCACGACCTGATCCTGTTCCTGTTCCGTAAGCCCGACAAACATGGGTAACAGCAAGGTACGGGATGTCGCGGCCTCGGACTGCGGCAACTGAAGATCCGGATACATCGCCCTGTAGTGTTGTTCAAGGTGACAGGCAATGATACGGCGGGTCGCGACCTCGCGCCCTGCCATCTTCTGCATCACTTCAAGCTGTGTCTGGCGAGTCAGTATCCGTACACAGTATGACTGGTATACGTGCAGGTACCCATCGGGGACATATGGAATCTCCAGCCGCGAGTCCCCACCAAGCATCTCGTTGTACCGCTGGCCAAGACGCAGACGCTCCGCGATGATCTCATCTACCCGTCCCGCCTGGACAATACCGATTGCGCCCTGAATGTCCGTCATCTTGTAGTTGTATCCGACTTCCGGATAGCTCTCGAGAACGACATTGCTTGACTGGTGACGCTGAAGCATCGACGCAGAGGCGGCGTGAGCGCGCAGGAAGCGGAGCTTTTCAGCGCCGGCATCATCGTCAGTGGTGATCACGCCACCTTCCCCGGTGGTCAGGATTTTCCGGGCGTCGAAGCTGAAGACGGTAAAATCGCTCATCGAGCCGTGCCCGAGACGCACGCCGTTGATCGATGCCCCCAGTGACGGAGCAGCATCTTCCACAGTCTTCAGGCCATGCTTTCTGGCGATCTCCCTGATAGCGGGGATATCCGCTGCAAGACCGATCTGACTGACCGGCATGATCGCAGTCGTGCGCGGCGTAATCGCGCGTTCTACGAGTTCCGGAACGATATTGTATGTATGCGGATCGACGTCGACGAAGACCGGCTTAGCGCCTGCATATATGATTGAATTCGCCGTGGCAATAAAACTGTATGAAGGACAGATAACTTCATCGCCCGGCTTTACACCGGCGGCGACAAGCGCAAGGTGCAGCCCCGTTGTAGCGCTGCTGACAGCGACGGCATGTTTTGCGCCGACGAATTGCGCAACCAACTCCTCGAATTTCTCGACCTTTTTTCCCTGCGCCAGCCAGCCCGAGGTAACAACCTCTGCAGCAGCCCTGGCTTCGGCCTCACCCACACATAAACGCGTAATCGGAATCATTGCATTACCTTCCTGTCTGCCATGCAGTGGATCTACGGTGAAGGAGCGGAGTTGTCCGCACGCATACCGGGATATGAAAAACACGGATTTTCGAGGTACGACCGGTAACTCGCGGCGTGATCACGGTCCTTGTTCGAGAGTACCGGATCGCTGACCGGCCATTCGATGGCGATATCAGGATCGTTCCATGCCATCGCCCTCTCAGCGGATTGCGAGTGGAAATTCGTGCACTTGTACTGCACTTCGGCAACTGGCGACAGGACGCAGAACCCATGGGCGAATTCCGGCGGGATGAGTAGCTGACGACGGGTTTCGGGTGACAGCCGAACACCCATCCACCGGCCCTGCGTAGGCGAACCGACCCGCAGGTCGACAATCACGTCGAAAATCTCTCCGACCGTACAACGGACCAGCCGCCACTGCGGAGCGGTATTATCCTGGTAATGCAGACCGCGCAAAACGCCTGCAGACGAGCGCGAGTGATTGTCCTGCACGAAATCCAGATTGATACCCTGATCCGCCAGGTTGAGTTTATGGTAGCTCTCGTAGAAAAAGCCACGCCCGTCCTCGAACGCCGACGGTTCGATCAGCATCACACCTTCTATTTCACCCTTGTGAGCAACGACGTCCATACTACATCCACTCCTGAAATGATTACCTGTCAGTACCCGGTAACTCTGCCCGTGCCCCGCCAATCTAACGGTTCGCGTGCCACCACTCGACCAGGCGCTTCAAACCTTCTTCCAGCCCTACTTCCGCCTTGAAACCCAACATGCGCTCTGCCTTGCTGGTATCGGCCAGGCGCCGGGATACCGGATTGACCTTGCGTTCCGGGCCATACTCCGGTTGCAAGTCCGAGCCCATCACCCGGAGCAATGCCGCGGCCAGTTCATTCAGGCTGGTTTCAGTGCCGCTCGCGACATTGAACACCTCATCGCTGACCTGTGCCTCAAGGGCCAGGATATTCGAGCGCGCCACGTCGTCAATATAAACGAAATCCATGGTCTGGTTCCCGTCACCAAGTATCAACGGCGGCTGATTGCTTTCGATACGCTCCATCCAGCGGATCAGTACCTCGGTGTATTTTCCATGGACATCCATACGCGGGCCATAGACGTTGAAATACCGCAACGCGACGTACGGCAGGCCGAACATATCGTAATAGGAGCGGTGCAGCCCTTCCAGCATTACCTTGGAAGCGCCGTACCAGGTCCGGTTGTTGTACGGATGATGATCCTCGCGTGTGGGAAATGTATCTGCCAGACCGTAGATCGATGCCGATGAAGCCGTTACTACTTTCTTGATTCCGGCCGCCTGCGCCGCCTCGACCACATTGAACGTCCCGTCACACATCACCTCCATCGCCTCGCGTGGTTCAGCGGCACAGGCAGTGATCCGCAGGGTCGCCATGTGGATTACTGCATCCATTCCTGCAGTGACCTTGTTCACCATGTCAATATCGCGGATATCACCACGCACAAGCGTCACACGCGGATCCTTCAGTGCTTCTTCAACGTTGGACAGTGAGCCACGGACGAGGTTATCGAGGATCACGATCCTTGCAGGTGAATACTCCCGCAGGAGTATGTCTATCGTAGTTGAACCAATCAGGCCGCAGCCGCCTGTAACCATTATGCTTGCGCCGTTTATTTCCATTTCCGTTTCTCTCGCTTTGCGTGTATGAATATCGTAACTTGCGGTGACCGGCCATGCGTGTACACCACCAGAATTTACCGGGCCCTGATCAAATGGATCGAGCCGGGTTACCAACCACCTTGCCACCAGGCGCGACATTCCGGATCACGTTGGACCCGATCCCGACCAGCGTGCCGTCACCCACAGATAAACCGTTCATGATACTCGTACCGCTTCCGATGTAACAATTCTCTCCAACACCGGTATTACCGGCCACTGTCACATTGGAACCGACCAGGGTCCAGTTACCGATGGATACGTCATGATGGATCACTGTGTTTGGCAGGATGCAGACATGATCACCAATGACTGCATTACTGGTGATGACGACTCCCGCCGATATCAGGACATTGCGACCGATCCTCGCAAGCGGCGATACCGTCGCGGCAGGATGAATTACCGTGGCAAAGCGGCCGGGTTCCGCATTCAGGCCGTTGATTATCCCTGCACGCAGCCGGTATGAGGCCGGGCCTCCCGGAACCGCGAGCAACAGAGCTCCGGGATGCCGGGACAATACATCACGGCCATACACCGGATGCCCGTGCACCGAGGTATTCTGCTTGTCCGGCGTGTCGTCAACGAAGCCGATCATCCGGTAACCGGGGCCGAGGCAGTCGAGGGCCTCGATGCCGTTACCGTTACACGGAAAGATCAACAGTTCCTGTTGTTCTGCTGATGCCATATGGCCTGATCCCTGCATGCATCCGGCCCGGTCAGGATTCCGCCTGCAGTTTCAGCAGCGCTGCACAGACTGTTTCGGACTGTGATGCCGTCAACTCGGGGAACATCGGCAACGACAGGACCTCGTTTGCCGCCCGTTCCGATACCGGAAAATCTCCCGCCTTGTACCCCAGGTCTGCGTAGGCGCCAAGCAAATGCACAGGTATCGGGTAATGAATACCCGTGTGAATGCCCTGCCCCTGCAACGCAGCCTGCCAGGCCGCCCGCCGTGTCGTGCGAATGGCGTAGACATGGTAGACATGGCGTGCATACGGCATGGCCTCCGGGGTGGTGATCCCGCTTCCGGCGAGCAGGCTGTCGTAGCGGGCTGCGGCAGAACGGCGCGCCTCGGTCCATTCCTCCAGGTGTCGCAATTTCACCCTCAGCACGGCCCCCTGGATCCCCTCCAGCCGGTAGTTATAGCCCTTGAGCACATGCTCATATTTCTTCTCCGCGCCCCAGTCGCGCAGCATTCGCATGGTACGGGCATATTCCGGATTGCCGGTCACGACCATGCCACCTTCACCATAGGCGCCGAGATTCTTGCCGGGATAGAAGCTGAAACATCCCATGTCGCCGATACTTCCCGCACGTCTGCCCTTGTACTCGGCGCCATGCGCCTGCGCCGCATCCTCGATTACGGTCAGACCGTGACGCCTGGCGATTTCGAGTATCGGGTCCATGTCAGCCGGCTGGCCATACAGGTGAACCGGCAGAATGGCCTTGGTCCTTGGTGTAATGGCCGCCTCGATGGCGGTTACATCCATGGTGAATGTGCGCGGGTCGATGTCCACAAAAACGGACTTTGCACCGGTGTAGTACACGGCAGCAACAGTCGCCACAAATGTAAACGGGACCGTAATTACCTCATCACCCGGACCCACGCCGGCAGCCAGCAATGCCACATGCAGTGCACTCGTGCCGCTATTGACACCGATTCCATGCTCTGCCTGGCTATACGCGGCAAATTCCTTCTCGAATGCAACCACCTCGGAGCCAAGTGTAAACTGGCAACTGTCCAGTATCCCCTGGATTGCCGGCCCCACTTCGTCCCTGATTGATTCATATTGTGCCTTGAGATCTACAAACGGGATCACGATACTTTCTCCTGCGTCCTGATTTCCACTGTTTTACCCTTTTCCTGCATGGAGATCGTTGCCGCCTCGATAATTTCCACCACGCGCAACCCGAGCCGGCCATCGGTTTCCGGGGCTGTGCCCTTTACAATGCAGTCTACAAAGTGCTGACCGCCGCGACGCAGTGCTTCGGTGGTATCCAGCTTCGGTGCCAGCATATCGCCGGTTCGATAACCAACCCGCATTTCGTAGATCTTCTCGGGATCGTCGGTGAAGTCCACTCCCTTGTCGTATATCTTTACCTTCTCACTGGTCTCCAGGTCATCGTAGGTAATCATCTTCTTGCTGCCGCCAATCAGGATCTGCCGCACCTTCACGGGAGCCAGCCAGCTTACATTGATGTGCGCAATTGTGCCTGAATCATAGAACAGGGTGACATATGCCAGATTCTCCGGCGTCCCGGGGAAATGATTTATACCACTGGCAGTCACAGCTACCGGATGCTCACCCAGCAGATAATCCAGAATGGAGAAATCGTGCACTGCGAGATCGGAAATCACATTCACATCACGCTGGAACAGACCGAGATTCACGCGCGTGGAGTCGTAGTAATAGACCTGCCCCAGGTCTCCTCCCTGGATGACATCACCCATCTTGCGTACTGCGCCGGTATATACGAAGGTATGATCCACGAACAGTACACGTTCGCGGCGCTCCGCTTCTGCAACCAGTGCACGGGCCTGGGCCGAGGTTTCGGTCATGGGCTTTTCCAGCCACAGGTGCTTGCCCGCCTCCAGTGCAGCCAGGCCGAGATCGAAATGGGTGCTCACCGGGGTGGCCACTGCGACTGCGTCGATGGATGCGTCGTCCAGCAGATCCTGGATATTCGCGGTTGTCCTGACAGCCGGATAGCGGCGCCTGACCAGGTCCAGCTGCTTGCTGCTCTGATCAGCGACACATACGACACTCGCTCCGCTCAACTCGGAAAAATTACGCACCAGGTTAGGTCCCCAGTACCCGTAACCAACCACACCAATGTTAACCATCATTATCTTCCTGCTAGTTAAGACCTTTCAAAAACACCACCGCAGTCGGCCGAAAATACCGGTGGTGACATACCGCATTCCCGCGATGCAAGCCTCATCAGGCAGCGTGCGGTGCAGAATCCCGGATGAAGGAGGATTATTGCGTCGACTCGACTGTTCGCACCTTCATGCGCCCGGCGTACCTGGATAATCAGTTATGGAAACAGCGACCTCATATCAATCCATTTCCGGCATTCAGGCAGGGGCTGTCTTCCCTCATACAGACCACCCCGGATTCATTCCCGGACACATCCCCATGACTAACGCTTTCTGTGACGGACATCGCCGACTATTTTTGCCGGCACACCGGCAACAATTGCATAATCCGGCACGTCGCGGGTAACCACTGCACCCGCCCCGACCAGAGCGTTCAGCCCTACAGTCACCCCGCCGAGAATCGTGGAGTTGCTGCCGATCGACGCGCGGGTCCTGATGCGGGTTTCACTCATTTCCCAGTCCGCTTCGGTCTGCAGGGAGCCGTCACCGGTTACCGCACTCGGATACATGTCATTAATGAACATGACTCCATGCCCGACAAAAACACCGTCCTCGATCATCACCCCTTCGCAGATAAAGCTGTGGCTGGATATCTTGCAATTGGAGCCGATGACGACACCTTTCTGTATCTCTACAAATGCACCAATCCGGGTGCCATCCGCAATCGTACATCCGTACAGGTTCACCAGGTCCGGCTGGTGAATAATGACGCTGTCGCCCAGCTTTACACTGTCTGCAATCATGATGACGCCACCGGATCCCGTGAATTGCCCACAGCCGGACACACCCGTAACGTGTTACCGCCGGCTCGGAGTATGGGCATGCCATGGAACTTGCCGGGATACATACCCGGTGGAGCAGTCCGTCTTCCGGACAACGGGTAAACACCATTCGGCTGAAGGCGGAATATCATTAACCGGGACCGGCGGATGCAGTCGCACAACGAACTCGCAGCAAAACCGAAACCACCTGTTGTCGATCTGCAATAAATGAACTCAGCAATCCGTGCCCGCCACATAATAGAAATTGCTACCACGCAGGTTATTGTTTTAATTAGCAAATATGAGATTCGTTTTCGGGAAAAACCAGGGCTGTGACAGCCGATCGGGCAGTCTGCATAGCAAATCCGGTCCTGTCAAGCTGAAGCCAAATCTCCTGTTCTGACTGTAAATATCATAGTGTGACAGGAGGCCGCCATGATATAGCACTTAGGAACTAGATGACATAAGAATCAACATGACCGGTCCACAATCCAGCGGATACAATAGCGTTTCACCCTGACCGCGGGGCATTCCACAACTACAGGTTCACGACACACGGACGCGCAGGACAGCAACTCTCAAAGGTAGCAGACTGCTGCATGCGAACCAGCCCGGTATTCACCAGCAGGGCAGCCGGCCGGGCAGGATGAGGGCCGGATATAAACAGGCTGCACTACTATTCATCAGCGAGGACGGATATGGTGAAATAACCGGCGCACAGGAACTATGCAAAAACACCGCCGCGCCCGGCCGTCACAGCGGAATCGTTGCAGGGCCCGCACAGTCACCGCCGGATGTTCAGGCGTTAAGTACCTGCCTGGCAGGCGGTCATGAGCGACTGTATATATTGAGGTAGAGAATGCCGAACCCGAAGGTCTCATTTATTGTTCCATGCTACAAACTGGCTCATTTCCTTGAGGAGTCAGTCAATTCCATACTATCCCAGTCATACGGAAACATTGAAGTCCTCATCCTTGACGACCAGTCACCCGACAACACAGAGGAGGTGAGCACTGGCCTGGTCAAGAAACACCCGGACCGGCAAATCACCTACATTCGCAACAGCGAAAATCTCGGCAATATTCGCAACTACAACAAGGGCATCCGTCTGGCAGCCGGCGAACACGTATGGATACTTTCACCGGATGACCGGCTGCACAGCAAGGACATAGTTTCGGAATATGTCCGGCTCATGGACGACAACAGGGATATCGGGTTCATTTTCTGCCCCGGCAATGTCATTGAAAATGACACGAACACGGGTGTTTACAAAAGATCCGTATACCGGGATAGCGACCAGATACTTGATGGCCTGCAGCTTGTCGGGGACATTGCCGAGAACAATTTCGAGCTGTTGTCTCCCTCGGTAATGATCCGGAAGAAATGCTACGAGGAGATCACCTACTTCCCCGAGGACATACCGCATCGCGGGGATTCCTACGTATGGGCCCTGATCGCCATGCAATACAGGGTTGGTTATTTCTCCACGCCAATGGTTGATTACCGCATACATAGCGGCAGCATGATGTCGACCCTTGCCCGGGAGAATATCATCGAGATTATTGCAGATGACTTTGCAGTTCCCTGGCGAATCAGAACGGCTGCGCAGGAACGGGGACTTCACCAGATTGTCGAACAATGCAACACTGCAATCGTGAACATCTATACCAGGGCCTTGCGTGGTATTCGCTGCCGCAACAACACGTTCAAACTCGCAATACCCGAGTTCGAGGCTTCGCTGGCCAGCTATGAACCGGACCCGGCGTCCCGAACACGAATTCGTTGCCGTGTGTTCCACTCCTTTGCAGACCACCTGTACTGGCAAGGAGAAACTATCGAGGCAATGGATCTTTACCGGAAAACCGCCCGTGCATGCAAAACTGCCGGCGTAAAGACAAGGCTGAATGTGCTGGCCAAGCTGGTCCTGATAAAAATCGGAAAAACAGGCATATTACTGAGAAGTTTCCTTGGCAGGATCGGTCTGTTAAAGAAAATCATCGGCTGACGTGCTGACACCCCCTGCTCCCGCAGTCCGTGAACACGAATGCCGCGAGCATTTCACTTTCAGGGAATTCCAACCCGGTTGCAGGCAAGCATTCAAACTCCCGGAAACATGATTTACCCACAGAGCAAATCGACAGAGAGCGCAGAGATATGCCAAAGGTGAGCTTTATCGTTCCATGCTTCAAGCTCGCGCACCTGCTACCCGAGTGCATCCATTCCATTTTGTCGCAAACGTTCGAGGATTTCGAGATCCTCATTATGGACGACCAGTCACCCGATAATACGCCGGAAGTGGCGCACAGCTTCGGCGATCCCAGGGTAATTCACATCAGGAACGAGGAAAACCTGGGACACTTGCGCAACTACAACAAGGGTATCGAACTTGCACAGGGACAATACGTCTGGCTGATATCCGCTGATGACAAGCTGAGACGGAATTACGTCCTCGAAAAGTACGTTACGCTGATGGATGCACACCCGGATGTCGGATATGTCATCTGCCCGGGGTTTGCACTGCTGGGCCACACGGAAACCAGGCTGCTTGAATATTCCGTCCAGAGCGACCGCGACACCATCTTCGATGGCAGGAATTTTCTCAGCATATTGCTGAACGGCAATACAGTCCTTTCCGCCTCCGGCATGGTCCGGAAACAACTCTACAGCAGGTTCGGAACATTCCCGCTTGACCTTCCCTATGCCGGAGACTGGTACCTCTGGTGCCTGTTCTCGCTCCATTCAGACGTTGGCTATTTCTCGGAAGCCATGGTCAATTACCGGGAACACCAGATGAGCGTAACTACGACCATGATGAAGGACGAGAAATCCGCCTGGAAGGGGGATGGAATAACGACCGTATGGCGCATCAAGCACGCGGTCAATGAAAGCAGCTTTCGCTGGCTCGACCGGCATTGCATTGACAGCCTGGTCCGGCAATATGGTTCGAGCCTGGGAGGCTACGGGATGACAATTCCCGAGTTTGAGCAATCCATGCGCGGGTTTCACGCCAGCCCGGATGATGCAGCACAGATCCGCCGCCGCTGCCTTCCCGTTGGCGGCGATCATGCCTTTGATAACGGCGAGCGGGACAAGGCGGAATACCTGTACGGCATGGCGCTGAGGAACAACCCGGCCAGTCCTGAAGTCCTGGTCAAGTTTATCCTGATAAAATTTGGCAGAACAGGAGACCGGATCAGGCAGATGCTTGGTTCATTGCGTCAGAAGAACTAACCGGTAATTGCGGAAGAGGTAACTACCGGATCACGGAATCCCTGGTTACCGATGCTCGACAGGGTCAAGCCAGTCAACCTGACCACGGATCCCGCCCCGCCTCAGGAAAAAGCGCATTCCGAATCGCAGCGCACCGCCAAACTCGCGCAGCGTGCGCGTCCTCCAGCCCACCCTGGCCCTTGCCAGCCAGCTCCTGAGATAGACCCGTCGACTGTCCTTCCGGACCGCGAACTTGAGCAGGTAGGCGCCCATTCCCACCGAGTAACCGCGGACCAGCCGGTCGATGTCTGCCGGATCATTGCGCCGGTGATGGTGGTACACCACCGGGCCCGGATCATACAGTCCGCGCATCCCCGCCCAGGACATCCGCCCCATGATGTCGGTATCCTCGGCCGAACAGAACCGGGCTCCGGCTCCGAGGCGGTGATCGAAACCACCGACCTCCACCAGCGCCGTGCGCTCGGCGGCGAAGTTCATGCCCTGGATCAGGCTGGGTCCGACGAACGTTCTCGGCTCGATGAACTCCCGTTCCGCCTTTTCCTGGATGCAGATCCTTGCATCACGATCGTCATACAGCAGGGTCCGGCCACCCAGAAAGCGGATGTCGTTCCGTTCGAAACAGTCAACAACCTTGGTCAGGTAGTCCGGTGCCGGGTAGCAGTCATCATCGGTGAACGCGATCAGGCGCCCGCTCGCCGTGCTGATCCCGCGGTTCCTGGCATGGGAAAGACCGGATCTGGCCTCATGAACCGGCACCAGCGGAAGGGTGGCGCGGCGCACCGCCCGCTCCAGGTACTCCGCCGTTCCATCCGTCGAACCGTTGTCGACAACCACGACCTCCCAGCGATTCCCGAAGCGCAGCTTTTCCAGGGACAACAGGCATTGCTCCAGCTGCGAGCAACGGTTCCTGGTGCAGATAACCAGGCTGATGTCCGGCCTGTTTTCATCTTTCCTGTGCATATCCGGGCGGCATCTCCTGGCAAGTGGCGCGCACGCAGCAGCCTGCTGGAGGTCTGTGCGTATGAATGCGCCGCAACAGTATGATTCCGGCTGCCCCTGAACGGTCACATGCTGACAGCTGTCCATTGTACATGCGCACAGACCACACCGGTGTGGCGGCCGGATACGTGACTGGTGGAAACGCGGTCAGGTAACACACCCGCCCGGGACTACCCCGGATTGCCTGTATTCGCAGTTCTCTCCGCAACCGTCTCCGCAGGTTTCCAGTTCCATTCACCCTGCTCGTGAAACACACCGAAATGAGTATCGAAGATCTCGTCTTTTACATGGAAAGTGCCACCAATCTGCATTGCGATGATATCTCCGAAATCCGGTTTCCGTACCAGGATATGAATGGTGTAGGAATGGGCAACCAGTTTCAGGGGAGGCGTGACCAGTTCAAGGACACCATCGCCTTCCAGGCGGTCCAGCATGACCCCGTCGAGTTCACTGCAGAAATTGCAGCAGGCAACCTGGTCGGAACGAATAAATGCAATAATGAAATTGGGATTACTGATCGGTATGTTCGAGTTTATCGCCAGACGGAGCTTCATGCGTTCACCGAAACTGAAGACGGACTTCTCCCGGTCATGCTCGTCCAGCATCTCCAGCCCGGTCACCGAGACCGGAACCGCATCACCCGCCTCCCCGGCGGACTGGCTGACCAGCTGGCAGTCACGCTCATACAGGCCGATCCCCTCGTCCGTCGGCCCGTCGAACTCAACCCGCCCCTGCTTCAGGTAAATGACCCGGTTGCACATCGTCTTGATGCTGTTCATGTTGTGTGACACGAACAGGATGGTCGCGTTACGCTGTTGCAGGTTCTTGGCGAATTCCATGCACTTGCGCTGGAACGGCAGGTCACCGACCGCCAGCACCTCATCCAGCAGCAGGATGTCGGGATCGAGGTGGGCGGCAACCGAAAACGCAAGCCGCACGTACATACCGCTCGAATAGCGCTTTACCGGCGTATTGATGAACCGCTGCAACTCGGCAAAATCCACGATCGAATCGAATTTCCGGTCGATCTCCGTGTGACTCATCCCGAGGATTGCGCCGTAGAGATACACGTTCTCACGCCCGGTGAGCTCAGGGTGAAAACCCGTACCGACCTCGAGCAGCGCACCCAGCCGGCCGTCGATGCGGGCCGTGCCGGTCGTCGGGCTGGTGATGCGGGACAGGATCTTCAGGAGCGTACTCTTTCCCGCCCCGTTCAGCCCGATGATCCCGACGTTCTCGCCCTTCTCGATATCGAAGCTCGCATCACTCAGCGCCCAGAAGATCTCCTTGTCGGCCGGTTTGCTGCCTGACAGCATGCCACCGAACAGCGACCGGAAGCGGTTGGCGATCACCTCGATGAGCGTGTCATGGCGGCTGACGGCCAGGCCCAGCAGGTACTTCTTTCCCAGTCCCCTTACGGATATTGAATGATTCGCGCTCATATGACGTCCGCGAAGGACTGCTCCTGTTTCCTGAAAAACACCAGGCCCAGGAAAAGTATCACTACGATCATGGCCAGGCTCATGAGGATGGCCGTGAAATCAGGCTGCGCCTTGCCCAGCAAGGCCCAGCGGAAACCCTCGATGACCCCGACCATGGGGTTGAGGCTGTACAGACCGCGCAATTGCTCGGGCACCATGCTCAGCGGGTAGACAATCGGCGAGGCATACATCCACAACTGGACCAGGAACGGCAGGGTATGCTTGACGTCACGATACCTGACGTTCACCGGCCCCAGCAGCAGGCCGACCGCCAGCCCGAGACTCATGGCGACGAGCAGCAGTGGCGGCAGGAACAGCAGGTTGGTGGTGACCGGAATGCCATACCAGGTCAGCACCGACAGAAACACCACGAAGGAGAATGCGAAGTCCACCAGCGGCGCAGTCACCATCGCCAGCGGGATGATCAGGCGCGGAAAGTACACCTTGCGGATGAGGTCGGAATCGGTGACCAGTCCGTTGGAGCTGCGCTGCACCGCCTCGGCAAAATAGGTCCACGGCAGGGTGGCGGCAAAGGCAAACACCGCGTACGGCACCCCCTCGGAAGGGAACTTGGCGAAGTGGCCGAAGATCACCGTAAAGACCACTACCGCGAACACCGGCTGGATCACCGCCCAGGCGATACCCAGCGCCGCCTGCCGGTAGCGAACCTTGATCTCGCGCCAGATCAGGAAGTACAGCAACTCCCGGTACCGCCAGACGGTACCGAGTTCCAGGTCGAATATCCCTCGGACGGGGCGTATCTCGACGACTTGCGGACTCTTGCGGATGGAATTTGCAGACATGAGGGCTTGTTTTCCCTGAATTTTCAGCACTGCGCACCGGACCGGACAGCCCCGGATTGCAACCCAGTTACCCCGGCAGACGTGGAAACCGGGAACACAGGCATCCGGTTCGGTGTGCGCGCAGGACCATCGTCCCGCGCCGGCCGTCGCACCGGTCTGCCCGGGCGGAATCCTGCCTGAATCCGGCACCGTTCGCCACCTGTCCGTAGGTACAGGGGGGCCGCGCCGGTTCGCTGCCGGCTCACTCCGCATGTTCCGCACGGCCCCGGTCCGGTACAGCGTTGCATGGATGTGCACTCCGGTTCGATCAGGGGAAATCCGCGCCACGACCCGGCTTCCGGACCGGTCCAGCGGCGGCGGTTCACTCCCCTATATCGTTGCCTCGCCCCCAAACTGTACTCCTGCCGCAGTCAGGCGCGCCGG
Organism: uncultured Ectothiorhodospiraceae bacterium; assembly: GCA_964564245.1. GTDB lineage: Bacteria > Pseudomonadota > Gammaproteobacteria > UBA9214 > UBA9214 > UBA9214. Next base: position 15,188 of record CAZMAK010000018.1, read on the forward strand.
AAGGGCCACCTGGAGGACGCTCGTAACTGCCTGATGATCCTGAACGTCCCCAGCCATCCCCGGAACAGCTTCCAGCCGAAACGGGTGCGCATGCCGGCCCGGTAACATTCCCGTGCACGGGCCGTGTCACCGGCCTGTCGATACTCGTAGCCCATGCTACGGTAGGTCTCGGCGAGGTTACGCAGGATCACCTGCCTGGATTTACCGGTCGGATACGCCGCCAGTTGCCGTTTCATCACTTCCACCAGGTCAGGGCCATTGGCAATATTCCCGCCGGACATCAGCCCCTGCCCGTGGACGCGGTAACGGTGACAGACCTCGTCCAGGAATGCCAGGTCATGTTGCTGCAGGATACGGAACCACAGCTCCTTGTCTTCCGAGACCCGCAGCGACTCGTCGAACAGACCCACCTCCTCGAGAATCCGGCGCGGAATGGCCGTACTCGAGGTACCGATGAAATTGCCGTGCAGCAGTGCGGCACAGGCATCCGCGGACTCGACAAGATAGCACCGGTTTCCCAGCGCCTTCCGCGGTGTCGACCGGAACACCGTGTAGTCATCCAGGAAGCTGTCTCTGAGTACCGTACCGGAAGCGTCCATGGTCTCGAAGTTGGTAAACAGCAGGCCCGCAGCGGGCGCCTTCCGCCACAGTTCCACCGTCTTCCGGATCTTGCCCGGCTTCATCACATCATCCGAGTCGAAGATGAACACCAGCTCACCGGATGCCTGCCGGATACCGGTATTGCGGGGCACGGACGGGCGGCCGCTGTTTTCCCGCACCATCACCCGGACCCGGTCCGGGTCGCAGGCACGGGCCAGGTCGGCAGTGCGGTCGGTCGAACCGTCATCGACCACGATGATCTCGACCGGGCGGTAGTCCTGCTGCAACACGCTGTCCAGTGCAGCCACGATATAGTCTGCCGAGTTCCAGGACGCGATCACGATACTGACCAGGGGGTTGCTGTCACTCATTGGCTGGACGGCCTGCCACCGTTGCTGTTGCCCTACCCGCAGGCGTGATCATCCGGAACGAAGGCCACACCATGCGCCGGTTATGCTACGGAATAACCGGTGGCGTGGCCAGCAACGGGACCGGGCGGCACGGGGGATTGTTGCAAGAACCGATACCCGACAATTACTATCCCCCTGATGCAGGAATCCGGCCGCACGGCAATCACCGAATGAAACCAACCGATAACACCGGCTACCCGGAGACAAATTTCATCGTCCTCGGGCTGTTCCTGCTGTACGTCGTCTACCATTATCTCGAGATCGGTTACCGGGTTCCCATCCTCGGCACCATTCGTTTCGAGTTCATTCTGGGCTCCGCGCTGGTCATCGCCGCCCTGCCGTCCTTTCTTTCCAGGGCAGACAAGGCCGCCACCAGTCTGTATGTGTGGACCGTACTGCTGATCACCTGCATGGCCATCATGGTGCTGTTCTCGGTGGACATCGGATTCTCGAGCGGCATATTCCTCGACCGCGTCATCAAGTTCGCCATGCTGTCGCTGATGATCATGGCCTTCGTCACCAACCCCCGCGAACTCAGGTGGTTCATCGCTGCCTTCATGATCGCCTGCATGAAGATGGGGCAGGAAGGATTTCTGGGAACGATTACCGGCTCGATGATCTGGTATAACCAGGGCATCCCGCGGCTGCACGGGCCCACTCCGGTCTACGCCCATCCGAATTCCTTTTCCGGTATGGCCATCGGCACGTTACCCTTCATCATCTATCTCTTCCCGCTGTTATCGCGCTGGTACAAGCTGGCCATGCTGGCGCAGGTCTGTTTCGTACTGGATATCGTCCTGTATACCGGTTCGCGGACCGGTTACGTTGCGTTCATCGGCGGCGTCCTGATGTTCATCAAGCGCTCCAGAAACAGCCTGAAGACACTGGCCTGGATCCTGGCGATCTCGATTGCACTGATCCCCGCGATTCCATCCGACTATATCGGGCGCTTCGAATCCATTTTCACCGGCCACGACAAGGAAGGTGCCTCCACCGAGAAACGCGAGGTGATACTCGAGGACGCCTGGGCCATCTTCAGGGAACATCCGCTCGGGGTCGGGGTTGGCGCGTTCCCGATCGTGCGGGCACGGGAATTCGGCAGATTCCAGGACACCCATAACCTCTACTTCGAGGTCGGGACCAATCTCGGCATTCAGGGCCTGATCATCTTCTTCGGATTCATCATCGCGATGCAGCGCACCCTCAACACACTGCGCAACCGGTTTGAGGAACAGATACAGCGCATGGAACGGGCTGCGGGCACGCTGGAACCCGCCGGCGATGCTCCCTTCAACCGGCACCTCCACGACCTGAAATGGATGAAGGCCACTGTCCAGGCCGTTTACCTGTTTGTCTTTCTGCGACTGGTGCTTGGCCTGTTCGGGATGGACCTGTACGAGATCTACTGGTGGTTCTCCATGGGCCTTACCGTGGCACTGCTCAACCTGGAATCCTGTGCCGGCAGGCGCACCGTACAACTGGTGCAGGAGCTTGCCCGGGATGCGGGACAACCGGAAGCGGGCGGCGGCCAGGGGAAGGGAAGAATGCAGAGCGGCAGATACCAGGGCCATGGTGCCGGTCCTGCTCCCGGCAGCGGGAATGGCCCCGGGTTGCCGGGCGTGGATCCCGTCGCCGCCCGCATGCTGCAGCGCAGGACGAGGCCACCGGTCCGGCAACCCGACGACGGGGAAGACACCTGAAACAAGCGCTGCCGGAACCGGCTCCGCACCGGCGCTATCGGCCGGTGCCTTGCGGGACAGCGGGCCCGTCCCATGCAGGACGGGATGTAACCATCACTACTGGATATTGGTAGGCGGCGAAGGCGGCGCCAGGCAGGTATCACAGCTGGCCAGGCGATAACCCGAGGAGTTCACATTGCCGGAGCCATCCACGACGTACACGTAGGTGGTCTGCCCGTTGGTGAAGGAACCCGTGTTTACCACCGACCGTATCGAACCGTCCGCCCAGGAGCTGTGTGCCTGGATCTCGCAATGGTGGCGACCGGACCAGCTGGAGGAGTCACACAGCTCGACCCGCGCCTGGCTGTTCTGGATATACAGGTCATCGAGCCAGATATTCACGCTGCCGCTGATCCCGTTGCCGATATAGTTCTGGAAGATGACGTGGCTGTAGGTGTTGCCGGAACTCGTGTGGGTGCGAAGCGAGTTCGCGGTAAAGTTACTCACCGAGCTGCCATCGTAACGCGTGACATGTGCCACGCCGTTACCGGAACCGGCACTGGAAGCCTCGATATAGACGTCCATGCGGTACCACCGATTGTCACCGCCGGGATAGACATTGCTGCCCGGCCAGAACGTCTGGTCGTTGCCGGTACCCGGATCAACCACCAGCTGCCGGCTGGAACTCAGCCAGTTGAAAAACACCATCTCCTGCGTCCCGTCCACGACGGTATCGTTACCCGACAGACGCAGCATCTTCCACTGGCCATTGGTCCCGCCGTTGTACTTCGCCCACCACGAAACAAAGAGTTTCTCACCGGGACCGACCGGGTTCGGCAGGTGGTAGGTGAACTCGCCGTTCCAGTTGCTGCCCGGGCTCACGGTAGTCTCCAGGGACTGGCTACCGCTGTGTGCCGCATTGGAGGCGAATCTGACCGGTGACCACCCGTATTTCGACATGTCCCAGCCGGACTTGGAGAAGTTCGACCCCGAGGTGCCCTGTTCGATGTAGGGACCAAGGAATTCAGGGGTGTTGTTATTGCTGCCGAAACCGGAGCCCGAGATGGTAATGGACTGCCCGTTACCGACCGTACCGGAAATCGATGCAATGGCCGGTGCGGCGATTACGTGGGAGGAAAACAGCAGGCACGGTGCAAACAGGAGACTGTATGCATACTGCTGAAACGTTCGTTTACTCATAGACATGATATTAGCTCCTGATTGTAGGCACGCCGGTATCCGTCGGCCCATGCACTGAACCCGATACTCCGTCACCGGATCAGGCGGCGCGCTGTGAGAAGACGGATGACCCGGGACTCACAGGCGTACAACCGACCCGGCAATCCAACTTACCCGTCATGCCCATACAAGCTTCGTGCCAGCTCCTGTGTATACAAATAAACATATTGCACTCAATGTGTTACAGAATCCATACCGGCCTGCCCTGGCCTCAGTTGTTGCTGGTTGCCGACAGGTACTGCAAAACCTTTGCTAACTGGTTGAAGATAGGAAACTCCAGCTGTCGCTGCCCGGCGACAGCAGGGGATTCCCCACCAGTACCGTTCCACCTTCACGTCCGTTCCCTGCCGGTATCGGCAGGGCCCGGCTCCGCATCGGCCACTCACCGGTACACCCGCCGGCTGCGGAAAGGGGCAGCGTGGCGAGTACGCCAGCGCGCCAGGGCAGGTCCGGACTCGCGTATCGGGTCATAATATATTGATAAAACGCAATTTGAGACATGATTACTGTCACAAAAAAGGAAACTGCCTGCCCCCGGACGCACGACCGTTGCAGCCCGCCGGGCCATTCCTGCATACCCGTTCAGGCCAGCGCCACGATCGCGGCCATCAGGCGATCGGCGTCGCCGGTCCAGCGAGCGCGCAACTCGTCGCGCAGTTCCACGATCTCCTGCTGCAATTGGTCCTGTCGCTCCAGCAGTTGCCCGATGGCTGCACTGATCCCGGCCGCACTGTTGTCCACGTACAGTACGCCCTTGCTGAAATGGGCCCGGGTTGCCGCATTGCCGGACAGGATCAGGGGCCTGCCGGCGGCGACGCCCTCGTACGCGCCACACACCAGGCAATTGTCCTTCCTGGTGAGGTCGACGATCCCGTCCGCCGTGGCCAGCAGGTTCCAGTAATCCGGCTCTTCGAGGTATCCCGTGAAATGCACGTTGGACTTCACCAGCGCCCTCGCCGCCGCACTCAGCCTTTCTTCCCGCCCGGTCACGAAGGCGGTCAGCCGGTCCTCGTACTCGCCGGCGGCCTGCAGGAATTCCTCGACCGGTTCATCCGCCGCGAACGTGGCGATCATGATGATCACGGGCTTGCCGGTGTGCCGGGGGGAGGCAGTCGCGCTGCAGTCCGGGATGCTGTCCGGCAGGATAACGGCCCGGCCGCCGCACCCGCGGACAACCGACGCCATCATTTCATTGGTCACGATAGTCAGGTCGGCGCGCTTCATGTACTGCCTGGCCAGCCACCGTCCGAAGCGGTTGTCGTGCTGGTACGGTTCCACCGCCTCGTTATGCGCATCGACCACCAGCCGGTAGCGGAACACCGGTCGCAACAACAGCACCAGGCCGGTCAGGATCATCGAGGGATTCTGGACCATCAGGACCTTCGGCCGGGACGACACCAGACAGGAAACCGTCCTCAGGCCCGAGGACAGGTAACGGAGCAGACCGCTCCGGCCGGTCACGATCTCTTCCAGCCGGACCCCGATCCGGGAGGCGATATTGCGGGTCCGCATATGCCGCTCCCAGGTGATCCACAGCACTGACTGCAGGTTGTATTCCGGATTCAAGTCCCTGTCTCCTGTATCACCCGACTCATAACGAAACCCGGCCCGGGCGGTGCGTCCGCCGCGCAAGGCAGGGTTCGCCGCACCCGGCCCGGTTCATTGCCGGACGCCCCTGTCACGGGTACCGGCAAGGATACCGGCGTACAGGGCGGCGTACCGGTCTGCCGTAGTCACGATACTGTAGTACTCCCTGACCCGGCGCGCGGCATTGCTGACCCGGGTCTCCCGGTACGACCGGTCTTCCACCAGCCGGCGAATCCCGTCCGCCAGTCCGCCGGCGTCGCCCGGCTCCAGCAGGTGCCCGCAGTTCCCCTGGTCCAGCACCGCGGGGATCTGGCCCACGCGCGTGGCGATGACCGCTACGTGCCCGGCCATCGCCTCCAGTAAGGTAATCGGCAGGCCCTCGGTCCGGGACGGGATGGCCAGCACGTCAAACCGGGGCATCAGCCGGAACGCCTCCTCGACATACCCCGTCAGCAATACCTGCCCCTCCAGCCCCTGTTCAGCGATCTGTCGCTCGATGCGTTCGCGCTCCGGTCCTTCCCCGACGATGACCAGCGCGTAGTCCGCGCCAGCCTCCCGTAACTGCGCGAGTGCCGCCAGCATGGTATCCAGCCCCTTCTCGGGAGAAAGTCTGGAGACCATGGCGATGCAGGGTCTGCCCCGGCAATGGCTCGCGATACGCCCCGCCACCGCCGGCTCCGGCTGCGCCGGGTCAGGCTCGTGCGACGCGATCCCGTTCTCGATGGTAACCGCCCTGGACTGCAAGCAGGGCGTGCGGTGCACCGGGCTGGCCTGTGCGACGGCGACGACCCGGTCCATGCAGAACCAGCTCAGCCGGTCGAGCGCCTGGTACAGCCCCATCTTCGAGAACCGCCGCGTTTCCGTCCAGCCATGCACGGTCGCCACGGTCGGAATGCGGCCGGACAGGCAACGCAGCAGGCCGAAGAGGATATCCGGCTTGTAACCGTGGGTATGCAGCAGATCGATACCCTCGCGCCTGACAGCGCGCAACAGGCGGGCCGCGGCAAACACGTTCACGGACGGACTGAAGCGGATGGACCGGCACGGGATTCCCCGCTGCCGGCACTCCCGCTCCAGTGCCCGTTCCGGTTCTCCGGCCAGGCCGATGCTGCCGATCTCCGCTTCGATACCCGCCGCCAGCTGGGCCGCCACCAGGCCTAGCAGCATGATCTCCGCCCCGTAGACACCGCCGCTGTCGATCAGGTGCAGCACACGCATGGCCTGTCTTCCGCCAGTCATCTGCTAGCGGGCCCGCCCGACAAGGATTTTCACCAGGTCTTTCCACAGCCGGGGATAAGCCGGCTGCAACACCACGGCCCGGGCAATCTCGGGCAGTGCCGCACGCCGCCCCTCGCCGGCGGTCATGCGTGCATAGGCCCGGCTCGCATAGGTCGTTGCCCTGGCGCGCTGCAGTTCCCGCATTCCCGTGCAGTCCGGGTGTTCACGTTCGAACTTGTCCAGGATACGTAGCACGCAATCGGTTCGTGCCAGCATCCGGTGTGACATCTGGCCACCCCAGATCCGGTACTCGAGCAGGGGTTCATCGACATAGCCGAACTCGTAGGCCGTGGACAGGCGCAGCCACAGATCGTAATCGATCGACATCGGCAGCGCCTCGTCAAAGGCCCCCAGGTGTTCCAGTGCCCGCGCCGACACGACCGCGCTGCCGAAATTGACGAAATTGTCTTCCAGCAACCGGCTGGTGACCCGTCCGTGCGGATGGGCAATCTCCCGGCGCCCGGTTTCGTGTCCCTGTTCGTCGATGAACACGGCATCGGAATAGACCACGCCGGTTGCCGGGTTCTGTCCGAACAGCGGCATCTGGTGTTCGAGCTTGTACGGCTTCCAGCGGTCGTCGCCGTCCAGAAAGGCGACATAGGCACCGCGCGCGAGGGAAATCCCGTGGTTCTTGGCCACCGTCTGGCCCTGGTTCTCCTGCCACACGTACCGCACACCGGGATCGTTTTCCCAGCGCCGGATTACGGTCGCCGTATCGTCCGTCGAGCCGTCATCCACGATGATGACTTCGAGCGGACGATAGGTCTGCGCGCGCACCGACTCCACTGCCTCGGGCAGGTAGTTTCCCATGTTGTAGGTGGCGATCACCACGCTCACCAGCGGATTGTCGTTCATGGCGCGGTTACACCTGGCACTTGGCAAAGCGGTATTTCCCGGAGGCTTCCCTCGGGATACCGTCCATGAGCTGCAGCCGGACCTGCAGCTCCGGTCCGAACACCGAACGCAGTTCACTCACCAGTGCGGCAGCGGTGGCCTCGGTGTAACCGGGAGCTGCCACCAGGTTGGCCTCGATGCAATCCAGTTCCGTCTGCACGAGCTGGAGCTGCGCGATACCCGGGATTGCCGTCAGCGTACGCTCGACAAGCGACACGCCGGCCACCCGCGAACCGTCCGCACGCTTGAGAAAATCGGCGGTCCGCCCGATGACGTGTTCCAGCATCGGCAGGCCGCGTCCGCATTCGCAAACACGGTCGGAATAACTGCCCATGTCTCCGACCCGGTAGCGGATCAGGGGCATGGCCCGGTTATAGAGGTCGGTCACGACGATTTCAGCCGTATCACCCGGCTGCGCCTGCTGTCCGTACTCGTCCAGGAATTCGATGTACAGGTGCTCGACATTCAGGTGCATGCCGTGGTGCCGCTCGCACTCGCAGGCAATCAGCGCAACCTCCTCGCACCCGTAGCGGTTGGTGACCGGACAGCCGAACACCGCCTCGATGACCTTGCGCTCATTGTCCAGCAGCATCATCGAAGTGGCGATGATCCCGCACGGGTTCACGCCGTGCCCGGGACGGTGCGACAGGTAATCCGCCAGCACAAAGATGGAATGGGCATGTCCGAACAGGATGTCCACGTCGCGTGCATGCCACTGCGCCACGAATACATCCATGGTCTCCGGCGCGATGTTCATGGTATCGAGATACAGGTCCAGGCAGTACAGCCAGCGGTCCTTGAAGCGCTGATACCGGCTCTCCGCCACCGGTGGATTGCCCCATACCGCCGCCTTCTGCATGCCCAGACGCCACCCGGACCACTCGTCGGCGCGCAGCTCGTCCGCGACCCGGCGTTCCTGCCACTTGCGGTCGAAGTACAGGGCCAGCGCCGTGCCCGTCGAGCCACCCGTGCTGGCATGGACCAGCCGTTCCTTCACCGCGCCATCGACCAGCAGCCGGTCGAGTTGCTGGCTCACCACCCGTTTTTCCAGCAGGGGCAGACGGTGAAATTCCTCCACCGTGAAGTGCGCCGGATCGAAGCCCGACTGCCGGAACAGCTCGCGGTAGTACGGACTGTGGCGCCCGGCATGCGCCACGATTCCGCGCAGGCTCTCCTGCTGGCGCAATCGCAGTTGTTCCCGGGGCAACCACTGGGACCTGCGCAGCTCGCGGAAGGTGCGCAGGCGAATACTCGACGACTTCAGGTCGGACAGGGGATTCATCAGCAGGGCGGAAATCCCGCGACGCAACCCCTTTTTCAGTGACCGGAACATGTCAGATGCCTTCCCTTGTCCACAGCGTTGCGTCAGTGACCGGCACCGGTCTGCGGCAGCAGGGCCTTCACCCGCCGTACCAGCTGGCGCCGGCCACGGTAGGCCACCTTCTGGAGTGTCCCCGCCAGGCTGGTGTTATAGACATTGACCAGGCTCAGCGGCCGCGCCGTTTCGGTCCAGCGCGACTTGTGCGGACCCGGTCCCCTCAGGAAATCCAGCTCGGCGATGCCGTGCTCGTATGACTGGCGGATCAGCTCGTAGACCAGCACCGTGCCGAGACTCATCCGGGCGAAGCGCGGGTCCACCCCGATCTGGTACCAGAACACCGTGCCGTCCAGCCGGAAGGCGTAGAGTACACCAAGAATCTCTCCGTCCTTTTCGACATACAGGGTATTGAGCATGCCGGCCCCGCCCAGGCGGGCTGCAAGTGCGACGTGAAAGTCCCTGAGCCGGCGGCCATGGAAATGGCTACTGATGCCCTTGACGCCTGCACGCAGGCCATGCAGGCGGAACAGCTCGTGGATGACGTGCCGTTCCTCTCCGGGCTGGCAGGCACGGAACTGCATGCCCTCATCCAGCACCTTCCTGTGCCAGGCATCGACCTGCCGCCGTTTCTTGCCGCGGAAGGTCTGGTGCATGTACTGGTTGAAATCGCCCTGCAGCCGGATATACGGTGCACTGCTGAGCCGGATCGTGTCGCGCCGTGAGGCCGGCACCGCGCCGGCCAGCGCACGGCCCAGCAGGCCGTCCGCATCGATATGGGAAAGGTGGAGCAGGTCCCAGCCATTCCGGTTCGCCAGCAGGTAATCGACAATGGCGCCGGCGACCTCGCCACCGCGACCGGACTCGGCCATCACGTCCAGCTGGTCCGGTGCGACCTCCAGCGAGCCGGCCAGCAGGATGACACGCACGGGTATGACGCCGTCCTCGATGGCGACGAACCGCCTGACCAGTGGCAGTGCCCCGATCATGCGCGCGCCCTCCCACACCGACAGGAAGTGGAAGCCATACGCCTTGCCGTAGTGCCCCCACCAGCTGTCCAGCCACTCGTAGGTACTGAAGACACAGGGTCGCGTCGCGCCGGCCGCCAGCCGGTTCCAGTCGGCCGGGGCCAGTGCGGCAAATTCCTCCGCTTCAAGCGGTCTCGTAAGAAGGCCGGTCATTTTTCATCTCGCCCGCAAGGCTGCGGTAGACCGCCATGTGCTGTTCCACCATGGCCTCCAGTGAGTAGGGCCGGACCGACTGCCGCGCCTGTGCCGACATGGCGGCATACAGCGCCCGGTCACCGGCGATCCGGATAATGCCCGCGGCCAGCGCGTCGACATCCCCGACCGGAATCAGGAAGCCGTTCGCAGTGTCCTCCACCAGCTCGGGATTGCCGCCGACATTCGTGCAGACCACGGGCTTGCCGGCACGCAGGTATTCCATGAGTGCGTTCGACATGCCTTCGGACTGCGAGCACAGCACGGCGATATCAAACCCGGCGATCAGCGCTGACGGCTCTTCCACGCGACCGGTGAATGTAACGGCGCCGGAAATGCCCAGGTCCACAGCAAGCGCCTTGAGCTCGTCCTCCAGCTCGCCTTCGCCGACCACGACCAGGTGTGCCGCTGCAAACCGCTCGCGCACCTGCACGAATGCGTGCAGCAGGTCCTCGATCCGCTTGACCCGCTTGAGGTTGGCCACGATTCCGATCACCGGTGCGGACTCCTCCCGGGGCAGGCCCGCTTGCGGCATGTCCTGGACGCTCTCTGCCAGGCCGTTGACAATGACGTGTATCCTGTCTGCGGGAATCTTCTCCGCCCCGGTCACCAGGTCGCGGACGGCCCGGCTGTTCACGATCACCGTGTCAACGAGCCCGCGGACCGCCCGGAGAAAGCGCAGGATGGCCGGTGTATACCAGATGCCCAGATCCCTCCGGGACGCCACGTACTTCATCCCGCACAACCGGGCCAGCAACGGGCCGATCAGCGAGGCCTCGGTAAAGAACGCCTGCAGAATCCGTGCCTCGGACTTTCTCAGGTAACGCACCAGCCCGGCCAGCTTCCGCATGCCGTCGAGACTGAACAGTTTCGTCACTGACAGCACGCGTGCGTCGCAGGGCCAGTCCACCGCACCACGGGTAAAGTCCGTGTGGCGCAGCATCACGAGTTCCGGTGCAAACTCGCTCCGGTCCAGCCGCTGCACCAGGTGCCAGAGCTGCGTCTCGGTGCCGCCGTAGGGGCCGTCGAAAGAATCGAGCAGGTAGATGATCTTGCTGGCCATGACCGTCTCAGATCACCAGACCGGCGAGCCGGGTTCGGTAATACCCGACGGGGTCGAACCGCCCGATGCCGATACGTGGCAGTGCAAACAGGTTGTCGTCCGGTTTCCACAGGCCCGGCCGTGTGGTCACCGCCGTGTCGAACGACAGTTCCTGCAGCAGGTCCATCAGCGCGGGGGCATGGTTGCCGTTGGGGTAGGCGAAATGCCGAACGGGTTGTCCCAGCCACTGTTCCAGCAGGTCCCGGGAACGGGTAACCGACTGCCGGGCCGCCGGCAGGGGAATGCCGGTGAGGATTTCATGTTCATGCGAGTGGGCCCCGATGGTGACCAGGTCCGAGCCGGCCAGTGTCCTCAGGTCCTCGATCGACAGCGGGGCCAGCCGGCCGGCCGGCGGCGCCGCGCCGTCCGGCGCCGTGACCTGGTCGACGACATGCAGACGGGTCTCCTCCGGCAGTGACTTGAGGCATTCCAGTAGCGCCGAAACCTCGTTCCACCAGCCTTCGGTGTCGGCGTGGCGGCCTACCGGGAAGACCCCGTAACCATGGTCCCGCAGGTCGACCTCGACCGGTCCCCGGCTCACCAGGTAATCCATCATCCGGTCGAACCAGTGCAGCCGGCCATCCTGCACCCAGCGGGTGGCGACATAGACGGTGACCGGTACACCCAGTGCCTGCGCAACCGGCAGGGCGGTTTTCAGGTTGCCTGCGTAGCCGTCGTCAAACGTGACCAGTACCGCGCCGTCCGGCCAGCGCCCGCGCCTGCCGCGTTCATGCAACGCCTCGTCGATCGACAGCGGCGTGTAGTGGCGGGAAAGATGTGTCAGCTGCCGTTCGAAATCGCCGGCACGCACCACGGTCCACAGACCGGCACCGGCAGCGTCGGGCAATACCTCGTGGTACATCAGGCAGGGCATCCTGCCGGCCCGCAGCTGCCACCGCACCAGACGCAGCACGGGTTCCACGGCAGCCATCGACAGCAGTGCACGCTTGATCCCCATAAACCGGAATTACCCGAGCCTCGGCTTCCAGAGGACCTGCTTCCTGCGCATCAGGTACTTCAGGAAGGCCTGGGCCGAGGCAAGATTCAGCAGCAGGAAATAACAGGGGAAGCGGAATATCCCGCCGGACGGAAAGCGGCTGCCGGCCAGCAGCCCGGCCAGTGCCAGTGCATACAGCATCAGCTGGAGCGTTGCAGTGACCTGGTAAACCACGGATGCCTGCAACAGCAGGGCATTGGACAGGGCAACCGCCAGCATGAAGAGGAACGCCAGGTAACGCAACACCTTGTGCGACAGCAGCTGCAGGCTGAACCTTCCATACCGGAACGGATTGAGCAGGTAGCGCATATCCTGCAGTGCCCAGAGCGCACGCAGGGCCACCCGTACCCGCATCCGGTACTCGTCGCCGGCGTCACCGAGCGCAGGCTCCCTGAGCAACGCCCCCGGCTCGTAGACGACCCGGTAATGCCGTGCGACCACCTGCAGGGGCAGGACAAAGTCCGGCAGCTGGTCCGCGCGCATGGGAACATACAGTTCCTTCCGGACTGCGTCGATCCCGCCGTCCACACCCACCACGGAACCCGCACCGGTCTCGAATTCACGCAGCAGGTTCTCGTAGCGCATGTACAGTGAACAACCCTCTCCGGTAGCGCTGTCCGCGTCGTTAACGTAGATCATGCTGCCGGTGACATAGCCGACCGCCGGGTCCGCAAAGTTCCCGGCGATCCGGCGCACGGCGTCCTGCGAATAGATGGAATTGGCGTCGGAGAACACCACGATTTCCCGGCTCACTTCCCGCAGCGCCAGGTTCAGCGCCGCGGTCTTGCCGGCGCGGGGTTCCTGCCTCAGCAGGCGTACGCGCCCCGGGTAGCGTCCGGCCAGGGCAAGGACCGCGCTGTCGGTGGCGTCGGTGGAACCATCGGATACCACGAGCACATCGAGCCGGTCCGCAGGATAGTCCTGCGCAAGCTTGTTCTCCACGGTCGCGCCGATGGCATCCTGTTCGTTATAGGCGGCAATCACCACGGTGACCGCCGGTTCCACCGGCTGCCGGCGGACCGGACGTCCGGACCACCTGGACAGCAGGTAAACCAGGCAGGGATAACCGGCGTAGATATAGAACAGCATCGAGACCGAGCACCAGAACACCAGCTTGTACACCATCACCATATCACAACCGCCTGCCAGTCCGTGGAGGCGGCGGCACCCGCCCCACCGTAAACCCGTTGTCCGTCCGCATCCGCAGCACCGCCCGTCACCGGGAGGGGGTGAGGTGTCCTGCGCATGCCGCGGCGATGATCCCCTCGCATCGAGCTGCACCGGCTACCGGCCGCACCTCCCCGGCAACTGCCAGCGGTGTGTCGGTGAAGGTGTCGGCGCGGGCAAGCCGGGGCTGAAGCGGGCGGCGCGGCCGGGAGACCGTACCGGGAATCTGCCGCCGGGACCTCAATGGGCAGGCGGCGGCTTGCGTGCGACGGTATAGACAAGCCCGGACATCGCACTGAATCCGGTGTATTCGCTGGACGGCACGGTGCTGTCCTTGGCGGAATACTGCAACGAGAGGTTGACGCCCAGGTTTCTCGACAGGGTGTATGCAACATTGCCGCCCACGATGTACTCCTTGTCCGTGCGCCCGCCAACGTCCTGCCGGGTTTTCCTGAACATGCCGTTCATGCCGGCCGTGGTGGTCGCGGTCACCTGGTATGCCGCCCTGACACCGTATTCCTGCACCGTCCGGTCGTCCGGTGCAACCGCGTAGTTGAGGTCACGCAGCTCGCTCCAGACCTGCGTATCCAGTACGCTGCCCTGCCGCTTGTAGGTGATCCGGAAGGTATTGTTGCGCAACACATCGCTGGTCGCCTGCTCGTTCGAGAAATCACCTGTCTCCGGGTCCGTCGCGGCACGCAGATAACCGCTGTTGGCATCCGTCAGGTCGGAAAGCACAAAGGCCCGCACGCTGGAGCGGCCGGTCAGGTTGTAAAGCAGATCCAGCGATCCGGTCAGGCCATGGCGACCCTGCAGCATGTCGCGATTGATCTGCGTGGCACCCAGCCTGACGTTATAGTTGGCGTGGGGCCGGGTCCCGGACACGGCCGCCTCCAGCTTGTTGATGCGATAGCCCGGGTTGAGTACTTCATTGTCATACACCACCTTCGTCAGGCTGGCATCGAGTCCCGCGTCCATGGTGGGCAACAGCCGGTACTTCCAGCTCGCGTTCAGGCCGTATTGCCGGTTGTCGATATCAGTAACCTCGTAATGATAATCCTGGATGACGGGCTTGAGGATAATCCGGTTGCGGGGTGAAACCGTGAACTCGATGTCGGGCCCGAAGCTGATCACGTTCGTGTCCTGGCTGTTGGCCGGGGTATCGGACGCCAGGGAATCCACCGGGGTCTGTGCAAAGTAATCATCCAGCTGCCAGATCAGGTGGTCCTTCACCTGGGCCCAGCGTACCTTCGCATCCAGACCGAAGTAGTTCTGGTTGCTGAAGGTGTTGTTCAGATAATCCAGAAAATCGAACGTGGCGCCCACGGCCCCGGTCAGCGGCCCCTTGTCCTCCGCCACCGATACCCCGGCCGTCGCACTGGCGATCCAGTCATCCTGCTCATTGTCTGGCGTCAGCGCGGCATTGGTGGTATAGCCCAGGCCCACACCGACGCTGGCTCCCGCATTGAGGGCCCACGCAGGGAAGGCAAGCAGCGGCAGTACCGCCAGCAGCACGCATTGCTCCAGCCCGCGGGTACGCCTGGCCGGCCTGCTTCTTTCTCTTGATCGCATCGGGAAATCCTGTGAGTCAGTCGAAATTGTGTCGTTGATCGCGAACCGGTCAGCCGTGTCCGCCGGCCTGCCGCCTGCGCCTTGCCCGTTACGCCTGCGACCGGGTGTGATCCATACCAGCTGCGCGGTCCTTCAGAACGCCTTCTCCGGAACGGTGATCACGTCGCCCGGCAGCAGCTGGACATTGGTCCTCATGTCACCGTTCTCGATAATATCCTGCAACCGGATGTCATAGGTTTGCGGACCGGCAGCGGTCCGGCGGTGCAGCTTGGTCCGGTTTCCATCCGCATACAGGTTGAGGCTGCCCGCATCCAGCACGGCATCCAGCACGGTCATGCCCTGGTGGTAGGTCAGCGAGGAGTTCTTGCCGACCGCGCCGGTGACGCGGATCCGCGACAGATAGGCATGCCCTTCCAGTCCGGTCAGGATCACGGTGACATTCGGTTCCTTGATGAAGTTCGACAGCCCGGCCTCGATCGCCGCCGCCAGTTCCTCCGGCGTTCTGCCTGCGGCCATGATGTCGCCCACCAGCGGCACGGCAATCATTCCGTCCGGGCGGACCGGTTCCGATACCGACAGATCGGCATTGTTCCACACGCTGATCTGGACCTGGTCACCGACATCCATCCGGTAGGCGTCGACCAGTACCTCGTGCCCGGCGCTCCTTTCCGGCAGCCGTGGCGTGCCGCTGGCCGCACAGCCCGCCAGCACGATAACCAGACCCACCACACCACCTCTCAATACTGCATTCATCAAACCGCTCCCGGCTGTCACTTGCCTGTGCATCCTGAACAATGCCCCAATATATCCCATAACAACAACGAATCCAATTATTTACAGGCCATGACACGACCCGGCCCGGACAGCATACAGCGGATTACGCCTGTATTCCGGACCACCTGCGCCTGCCCCGGCCACGCCTCACGCGCCCGGCCGGGCAGACAGGCCGAGATCCTGCAGCACCTCCCGGACCGTACCGAAGCGAAAGTCCTTCAGCAGCCGTCGCAGCCGGGACTCGCACTTGTCCAGGTTGTGGTAGTGCCTGAAGCGCGACAGCCGGCTGGCTGACACCCTGGGCTGGGCGGGGTCGATCTCCCAGGGGTGCAGATAGAAAATGAACGGCTGCTGCCTGCGATTGACCTGTGCCAGCCCGGACCGGGTTAGCGCGTACGGATAGATCCTGAAATAGCCACCGCCGGATACGGGCAACCGGTAGCCCAGCACCCTCGCCGTCGACAGCGGGAACTCGACCAGCGACTTCCCGTTCGGTGTCTGCAGGACATACGGGTGATCCGGGGTTCCCGGCATCCCGTAGCGGTCGTGATGGATGGGAAATATGCTGGAGTCGTAGTCAAATCCCGCTTCCACGAGGGTGTCGAGCGCCCACTGCGAGCGCGCGGTAATGGAATAGCTGGCCGCCCGGTAGCCGCACACCGGCTGCCGCACGATGTCCTCCAGCAGCCGTTTCGAGCGCAGCGTCTCCGCGCGGAACTCGTCGGGACTCTGGTTGTAGACCAGCTGGTGGCTGTAACCGTGGCTGGCGATCTCGTGGCCCCGTGCGGCGATGTCCCGTATCAGGTCGGGTAGGCGCTCCGCCACCCAGCCCAGCACGAAGAACGTGGCCCGGGTGTCAAACTCGTCGAACAGCGCGAGCAGCCGCCGGGTATTGTTGTCCACCCGCAGCGGAATACCGTCCCAGTCGCTGCGACTGATGTTGCGAGAGAAGGCAGAGACGTGAAAATAGTCCTCGACATCCACTGATAATGCGTTTCTTGTCATCGCACTCCATCATTCCGGCGTTCGGTGCGCATACCTGCCGCCGCGCACCCGTCGCCCGGCACCCGCTAGCCGCCATCTTCTGATGACGAGGCGGTCTCCCCATAGGTAGTGTAATAATTGTAATAGTAGCCGCCGCGGTTCGAGATGCTTTCGCACTTGTTCAGCAACAGGCCGACCGCCTTGTCACCCGGCAGCATGCCCAGCGCATCCTGTACGATGGAATACGGCGTCTTGCCCGCCTCGATGACGAACACGATCTGCCCCACCAGCGCCGCCAGCACCTGTGATTCCGGCGTGGACAGCATGGGCGGCGAGTCGAGCACGATGATCCGGTCGGCACAGCCGGTGGCCAGCTCGGTGAGCAACTGCACCATCCGCTGGCTGCCGATCATCTCGGTGATGTATTCGTGCGGATTGCCGGCCGGCAGCACGGAGAGGCCGGGCACGTCCGTGTTCAGCACGGAGTCCTGCACCGGCATGCTGTCGCTGGCGAGCAGATCGGTGAAATCGGGGCGGCGCCGCTCGACACCCAGCATCCGGCTGACCCCCTGCTTGGTGACGTCGCAGTCCACCAGCAGCACGGAATAGTCGCGCTCCTGCGCGAAGGCCAGCGCCAGGTTGACCGCGGTATAGGACTTGCCCTCACCCGGTACCGAACTGGTCACCATGATCAGGTTACCCTGGTCCACCAGCGAGGAGGTCTTGCCGAAGGCATTGGACAGCAACGGACGCTTGATCCGGCGGTATTCCGCCCTGACGGTGGCGTCCAGCCTGCTGTCGGGCACGAACATGCCCTTCTCACGCAGGCGTTTCATGATCTTCACGGTCGCCGGACTGTTGCTGCTGTCGTTCAACGCAATACCCTTCAGTTCGTCAACGGTGATCCCTGAAACGGCGGCTTCAGGACGTGTTTCCTCTTCGGCACCCGGCGCTGCGCCGGGTGAACGAACATCCTTGCCAGACCTGCCGCCGAACATGGTCAGTTCTTCAGCTCTTCAATCAGGGACCTGACGTGCATGGAACCCTGCTGGTTGTATGCAACCACCCCGCCAAAGAAGGCGAACATTAACATAACCACCAGCATGAACGAGGTCAGGTCGATGACTCGCTGGCGGCGTTTCTCCGGCGTCATCTGCAGGCTGATGGTGCCCAGCACCGGCAACTCGATCATTCGCTGCAGCTGCTTGAAATCGACAAACGCCGGGTACAGCAGGAACATCAGGATGCTCCAGCAGAGACCGGCCAGCAGGGCAAGCACCAGCACCCCGGTCAGCAGCAAGGGACGGTTCGGACCGGACGGCAGCAACGGCACCACCGGGTTGTCCACGATCTTGAAGATGACCTGGCTGTTGTTCGTCTCCACTTTCTGGGCAAGCCGTGCGGATTCGCGCCGGGTGACCAGCGCATTGTAGCGCTCCTTGGTCACTTCATAGTCACGATTCAGCTTGGCCAGGTCCGCCTCGACCTGGGGAATCACGTCGACCGATTGCTGCAACTCCTGCAGTTTCTGGCGCTGTTCCGACAACTGCACCTGCAGGGTACTGACCTCCACACGCGCCCGGCTCTCCTGCGCCTTGAGATCCTGGTATACCGGATTCAGGGTGGTGGCACCGGCGTCCGCGGCAAGCCCGGTATCCTGGTCGTCCTGGTTGCCGCCATTGAGCAGGTCGGCGATTCTGGCGCGCATCGCCTTCACGTCCGGGTGGTCCTCGGTATACTGTGTCAGCAGGTCATCGAGCTTTTCCTGGTAGGCGCGCAACTTGCTGGCAACGGCACTGGAATTCGGTCCGCCGCCGAGCGTCGGCGTTTCACCGGACAGCTGCTGCCGGAGATCGTTGTAGCGCTGCCGGGCCAGGCGCAGATCGGACGCGGTCTGGTCTATCGACTCCTGCTGGCTTTGCAACCGCTGGTAATAACCGCCCTTTTCACCGGGCATGAGGCCGGCATTCTTCTTCTTGAACTCCGCCAGCCGTTGCTCGTCCTGCTCCAGCCGCTTCTCGTAATCGCTGATCTGGTCATCCAGGAATTCTTCCGCCATGGCCGTATCCATGTGCCCTGACTTGATCGTATTCTCGATCAGGTGGTTCAGGAAATTGAACACCACCTTGAAAGCGGTTTCCGCGTTGTCCGAGGTATAGCTGATTTCATAGATCCTGCTGTTGTCGCTGAGCCCGCCCACATTGCTGAGATGGATATTTTCGGCCAGATTCTGCAACAGCTGCTCGCGTTCCCTGGCAGAGGAGACATTCGCATCCAGGCCGGTATCCTGGATGACCGACAACAGGTTTTCCCGGTTCAGCAGCATGCGTCCGACCACGTTGATTTCCTGCTGCGGATTGGTTTCGACGGCAAGGCCGCTGAGCA
>CAZMAK010000019.1:0-31560 GCA_964564245.1 uncultured Ectothiorhodospiraceae bacterium
CATTACCAACGTCGCGCGCATCCGCCTTGATCGAGGTATCTGCGCCGACGTAGGTGTATTCGGAATTCTGCACGGCCGGATTGGCACCGTGCAGATCACCACCCACCAGCACCGTCCCGCCGCCCGCCGCACCGGAGGCATCAATCGTGGCGTTACCGATGACACCGACCCGGTCACCCAGCACCTGGACCTCACCGCCGGTCGACTGCGCATCCGCACCGCTGACATCGATCTCGCCACTATGCACCGTGGTACCGCCGGAACCGACCAGCTTCACCACACCGCCCTGGTTGTCGATCCGGTTGGCACGGATCACACCTTCGTTATTCACCACATTCGTGAACACGTCACGCGCTGCACTGGCCGTCAGCAGCACCTGGCCGCCATTGGCCTGGATCACACCGCTGTTGTGTACGGCATCGGCATCGCCGGTCGCGTTATCCTTCAGCTGACCGGTAATCTCGAACCGGATGAGACCATCACCGTCGAAATCGAGGGTGGCCTTGCTGCCGGCGCCCAGGTTCACCTGGCCAAGGTCGGCCACGATGACACCCTCGTTGCTCACGGACTGGCCGACCAGGGTGATCGAACCGCCACTGGCCGCCTCGATCAGCCCGCGGTTGACGACAGCCCCCTTCGCACCCGCGATCGCGGAGAGGTCATAGCGGCCCGCCATGAAATCCTCCACCGACAGGTCGAGGCTGCTCGCCACCAGGCTGCCGACATTGACGATCGCGGTCTTGCCAAAGATGATGCCGTTGCCGTTGATCAGGAATACCCGGCCGTTGGATACAATCAGACCGTTAATCTGGCTGGGATTCTGGTCGAGGATGCGGTTCAGCGCCGCCGAGGAGGCGGAGGGCTGCACGAACTGCACGACATCGGTGTCGGAGAGATTGAATGTCTGCCAGTCGATGGCCAGACTGCCGGAATTCTGCTGGATGACGGTGGATGAGCCGGACTGTGAAATGGCACCGCTGCCACCGACAATCTCGCCACCGGTGGGTGAGGCATGCACATCGACCACGATCGCGGACTGGGCCAGCAGCGCGCCGGTGGACAGCAACCGGAGCTGCCGGAAAAACCGGGCCAGTCCTGTCAACCGGAAGTTCCCCTTGTCACCATGCAGCGTTTGTTTTTTTGTCATGCCCTTGCCCTCAACTTTATCCATTTCAGCCCGATGGGTGATTATCTGTATCAGCGATCGTCGTCGTCGGTGTATGCACACCGGTTCAATGGCTAGAACTCCATCCGTCCGGTCAGCCAGTACTGTACGGACCGGTCATTGCTGGGATCAGCATCGGAAATATTCTTCGCGACATCCAGCCGGGCAAAGGCCTTGCCCGGGAGGTTCATCTGCACGGCACCACCCGCACCGGTCAGGGTATCGCCCGACGACTCATTGATGCCCCTGTTGATCAGGCTGCCCCCACCGGCATCATAAAACAGGGAGAATTGCAGGATCTCCCCCCAGGTCCGGTTGTCGAAGGCCGGCTTGTCGGAAAAGCCGGGTGCATTCATGATCCACTCGCCGCTGGCAAACCAGGCGCGGTCATACAGGAATTCGGATACCGGGTAGGCACGAACGCTGTTCGGACCGCCGATACTCATCTGCTCGAGTGAAGGCAGCGGATCCGACGTGAACTGCCCGCGCACAGTCACCATGAACGAATTGATCTTGTTGATCTTCTGCAGCCGCACCAGGTTGACGTTCAGCTTGTCGAAGTCACCACCCACGTGCGAACCGTTACCCAGCACGCGCAGGGACTCGCCGTTGCCGTACTCGTCCATCGATCCCAGGAAGTCCGGGAAACCGTGACTGAAGCGTGCACTGCCCTGGTTGATGCCCGAGAAGCGTTTATCCACCCAGTCGAAGCCCAGTTCAAGCGCACCCACCGTGACCTTGTCCGTGGCAAACGGGGCACCGGCCAGATCCACATCGCCCTGCTGGTGATTCAGTTCCACCAGACCGTAGAGATTCTTTTCGCGGCTGCGGATGAAGGAACGGCGCAGGTTCAGGTACACCCGGTCCGTGGTACCGCTCAGGTCCAGGGCACTCAGTGCACCGGCAATACTGTAATCATTGCGGCTGACTCCGAGGGAAACCCGGTTCTCGGGGCCGAATACCGGGATCATGTAATCGATGCCGCCAAAGGTAGCCTCGGTCGGATGGAAGGTCTGCAGGACCGTACCCGACAGGCGGTCACCGTTACCGGTCGGGTTGTTCCAGTGTCCCTGCAGGGTGGCGCGATATTCGCCGGTGGTCTCGATGCCATAATTGTCGGCCTGGACTGAACCCTCGAACTTCTTTTCTTCCTGCACATTCAGCAACAGATCGGTCTCACCGACCTTGCTGCCCGGCCGGAACACACCGAATACATTGACACCCGGATAGTCGGTCAGGTACAGCAGTCCGGATTCGACCTTGTCCTTGGTGACGGCGCTGCCAACGAGCCGGTCAAAGGGCCTGGCCAGGGCTTCGGTCGAATACAGCTTGTTGCCCTCTGCCTTGACGCTGCCGAGCCTGCCCTCCATCACCTGGAGGGTCACCGACTGGTTCTCGACCGTCTGCTCGGGAATAAAGGCCTGGGCGAGGATATAGCCGGCCTTGCGGTAGTAGCGCGTGATCTCGTTGGCCACTTCCTGCAGCTGGCCAATGGTGAAGTTGCCCTGTTTCTCGCTGATCCGCTGTTTCAGCAGTGCCTCGATCTCCGCCGTCGTGATTCCCAGCTTCGGATGATCCGTGACACCCTTCAGAATGAACGTGGAGACCTGTACCGTGGGGCCTTCATCGACGCCCAGCGGCCGATCGATGACCGGTGGAATCGGGAAACTGCTGGTATCCGGCGCGACAGGAATTTGTCGCTGCATCAGGTCAGGTTGCACACCACCCGGGGTGGCTGACGGTGGTGGGACCGGTGGTGCGGCCTGCGCAGTACCGAATACCAACAGGACAGTCAGTATCGATCCGGCAAGACCAGACGAAATTGAACCACCACACAAGGCCTGCGCCTTGTCCTGAAATGCCTCCGACATAACTTCTACCCCCTTGTGCCCATCGATGCTTCGCAATGTGGCGTAGCTGACGGTGACGTCCGTAGGTACTTGCTGGTTGTTATCCGCCCGCAATTACGGGGGTCTGCATATCCAGCCCACAGTCTAATCAAACCGGCGCAATAAGCAACCCGGAGCAGGGTATTTCTCATTCAGCAATTACACGCACCAGGCGCAACCCGGTTTGCGCGTCCCGTGTATCAGCCGTGATACCATTGCGTGCGGATGCGCGCAGTGCATACGCCGCATCGGCATACGACCCGCCGCGCACCACCCTGGTGCCATTACCGTTTCCGGACCAGGCACGCCCGTCACTGGCAGCGCCCTGATAGTTATCATGCCAGCTATCTTCGACCCACTCCCGGACATTGCCGATGATATGCCGCAGCCGGAAACCGTTCACGTTAACCGACCGGTCATCGACAGGCAATGGCGAGGACGTATTGAAGCGCGCGTCGGACGGCAGCAGCGTAGTGCCATCCCCCACGGGATAATCGGCGTTCGACCTTCCGCGCGCGGCATATTCCCACTCCGCTTCCGTCGGCAGTCGGTAGGTGGCTCCGGTCACCGTGGACAGCCAGTGGACATAGGATTGTGCATCCTTCCAGCTGATCTTGACGGCCGGCTCATGGTCACCCTTCCAGACATACTCGCAGTACCGGCCACTGTCCTGGCAGAACTTGCGATATTCCGCCACGGAGACCTCATAGGCGGAAATCGCAAACGGGTGCGCGATCGTCACCTTGTGGACCGGCTGCTCGCTGGCCTCGTGCGTACTGCCCATCAGGAAGCTGCCGGCCGGCAGCACGATCATCAGGGGGCCCGGACTGCCATCTTTCATCCGGTCGTTGCACAGCGGCCTGCGCGTCCTTGCCAGCGACGCCCGGCACGCGTCGGCTGAACTCGTGTTTGTCGGTGCCGCCGCGGTGGCCGGCACGGCCGCTGCTGCGCCGCCTCCGCTGGCCAGGGCGGGCTGTGTATCTGCCGCCGGTTTGCCTGCGCGGTTCCCGCTGGCTGCGGCAGGTGCCGGTTTGTCCGTGCTGGCCGTTGCCGCCATGGCTGCAACGGAGGCCGCCGGCCGGCTGGCCGCTCCCTGCCCGCCTGCCTCCGTCGTCCTGGCAACCGCAGCGGAATCCGGTGCTGCCGGAGTTGTGGCGGCCGGCGGTGAAACCGGCGCCCTTGCCGGTCTGGTTGCGGGCACCGGTGCCGCCGCTTCGGCAGTGACCACTTCCGGTTCCGCGACCGGCTTGCCCTTGCCCTTGCCGTCACTGGCCGCTATCGCCGGCGCTACGGGTTCCAGTCCGGGAACACCCAGGTGCTGTGCCAGTGACAACAGCAGCTGCTCGCGTTTCGGGGCATCCGGGTCGATGCCGCGCAACGCGCGCTGCTCAAGCACACGCTCCCGCAACCGCTCCGAGAAGGCACGGAAGGACTCTGAATCACGCACGGCCTGCTGCTCCTGGTCCTGCAGTCCGGACCACGAGAGCGTCAGCCCGGCAAGCGCGTCATACTTCCAGTCGTTGGCGGCCAGGAATTCATCCAGCAGGGGAGATACCGGCGCAGCCGCCTCTGTCCCGGCGGGGACGGCCGGTATGGCGGCCGACTGCTCTACGGCCGGTGGTTTGCCATGGTCGCCCGACAGCAGCAGCCACCCGGCGACCAGCCCGACGACTACCACACCGGCAACAGGCAACAGCCAGGCCGGAGTTCCGGATTCCGCTGCCGGCGTTTCCGTGCGAGCGGGTTCCCGGTGTTCCGTTTCCCGTTGCGGGGTAGCGGGAACCACGGGACGCGTCGGGTCCGGGCGGGTGATTTCGTCGATCCGGCGTCTGCGCAGCTCGCGATACTCGGCAAGGCTCAGCTGGCCGTTGTAATATTCGCGCGCCAGCTGGCGTGGAGTCTTGTCAACCCTGGTATCCATCAGCCACCCATCTCCAGAGTCCGTACCAGCCGGAAACCGGTCACCTTGTCGGCCTGCCCCGCGTGCGCCCGGGTCAGCGACAGGTCACAGGCGCCCAGGTTGTCCTCGTAATCGCCGCCGCGTGCTGCGGTTCCGGACGAGGTCGTGACCCATTCCTGTGCATTTCCGATGTAGTTGATCAACCCCCAGCCATTGGAATTGCCGACATCCACCTTGATCAGACTCTGTCCCTTGATCAGCGTGCTCCCGAGCATGACGCGGCAGTTGAAGTCCTTGCCGGGCTGTTTGCCCCGGGCACTGGCTGCATGCGTCCATTCCTGGTTCGTCGGCAGGCGATACGTATACCCGGTCTGGCTGCTGACCCACGCGGCATAGGCCTTCGCCTGCTGCAGCGAAACACCCGTCACCGGAAGATCGGGGGACGCCGACCGGATACCGGAACACTTGCCACTCTGCTTGCAGTAGTTATTGTAGTCAGCCACCGAGACTTCGTACTTGGTAATGGCATACGGACCCTTGATACCTTCGCCGGAAGGAATGACGACCAGCAGCGGGCCGCGGGTCTCGCCCGGCAACATGTCATAGCAGGTGCCCCTCGCGCGGCGTCCGTAGCCGGCCAGTGTTGGCAGGCAGTTCACACCGCCGCCCACCGGCCTGTTGCGCGCGGTCACGGCCGGTTTCTCTGCCGGCGTTTCCGGGACCGGCCTGGCGGCCGGCGCCGGTGCCGCCGGTTTTTCCAGTTTCAGCGATGCCAGTTGCCGGTTACCCGGGAACAACTGCCTGGCATCGGCCAGCATCGCCTCGGCGGCCGGGTAGTCTTTTCTGGCCAGTGCCTGGATGCGTTGCACGGCGGCACCGGACAGGTCCGGTTCGATCGTACGGTAATCCAGTTCCCTGTCGGCCCTGAGCTGATCGAGTGACTGTTTCACCCGGGCGGCGCCCAGCTTGTCAGCGGTCCGGATCAGCTTGCGGGTATCCTCGACCCGGTTCTCCCGTTCGAACCCCTGTTTTGCCTTCTGCAATTCGCTCATGCCGGGGGCCTCGACAAGGCCGGCATCCACCAGCTTGATGGCCGTGCTGAAATTCCGCTTCTTCGCGGCACCCTCGGCCAGTTTCAGATAGGCGGTGCCCATTGCCTCCGGCGCAGTGGTGTTCAGGAACGGGTCATCCTTGCTCAACTCGTTATGCAGAGCGGCCAGTGTTTTCCTGGCATTCGTCACGTCTCGCGCGCGCGTCTGGGTAAGGAAGGTCTGCTTGTCACCCTCGATGCGTGCCAGCCGGAGTTTCTCCTTGTTGGCCTCGTTGAACTTCGCTTCCGCATCGGCCAGCGCCTGCTGCTCGGCCTGTACGGCCGTGTCGCCAGGGGCATAATTTCCGGCGGAGGCCAGTAATGAGCGGGACTCGCTGAAGCGTTCCTGGCTGCGCATCACGCGCGCCTTGTCCAGATAGAGGGCGGCGAGCTTCGCACGCTGTTGCGCAAGCCAGGACGTATCCTCTCTGGAGACCATTTCACCCAGCATTTTCATGTCGTTCTGTACCGTGCTGGTCCAGTCATCGTCAAGCACCGGATTGGCCAGCGCCTTTGCCAGGGACTGCCGATAGTCGTCGATTTTCTGCTCACGTTTCTGTGCAAGCTGCTGCGACCGCCCGCGCTGGATCTCCACCAGGGCAGAGGACAACGCCTCCGAGCCGGGTACCACGTCCACGGCCGCGCCGGCCGTTGCCAGCGCCTTGTCCCATTCCTGGGCGTTACCCAACGCCCGGATCGAGGCCAGTAACCGGTCGGAGACCTGGCTGCGGCCCTGCACGATCATCGGGTCAGAGGGACTCACGGCGGCCAGCTTGTCGAGAATGCCGATCGATTGCCGCCCGTTATCCGGCTGGTACGGCGTCTGCGCCAGGCTCTGCTGGAATTTCTCGTGCAGCGCCGTGATCTGCTGCTGCCGTTCGGCTTCATGCGCCTTGATCTCCGCCTCCGCCAGCTGTTGCTTTTCGGCGGTCTCCGCACGGCCGATTTCCTCGAGTTCCGCCTGCAGGCTCGCACTGACCGATGCACCCGGCTTCGCATCCAGGCCCTCCCTGACACGCTGCCGGGCCTCGTCCCACTTGCCGCCGGCGCGTGCCGCCCGCACCATTTCCAGGTAACCCTGGCCGATCGCGGCACGGGCACGCTCCAGCAGCGCGCTATCCGCCCCCTCGGCAGCCAGCCTGTCGAGCAGTGAGCTGGCGGTATTCGCGGACTTGCCGGCCAGCTGCCGCTTGCCGACGGCATCCAGCAGTGCCGTGTACAGCTTGTCCAGCAGGGCAAGCTGGTGGTTGTGCGCATCGGTCAGTTTTTTCTGCCGGGCCTGCAGGAAATCCGCAGCGACCACATCGGCATTCGCCTGCAGCAACTGGTCCGCGTCATCCCAGCGGCGGTTGTCGATCAGGCCTGACAGTTCCCGGTCGACCAGCGTACCGGCCCGGGCCTGGATCTTCCGTGCCACCTCCGCATCGGGGGCAAGTTGTTTGAGTTCGACCAGTTCCGGGCGCACCTGCGCGATGGATGCCAGGGAATCCAGGCCGGCCAGTGCGGTCGAGAGCTGCGCGGAAAGCCCGGCGATGCGTTGCTCACGCCTGACCCGGTTCTGCTCCGCAACCACCTTGTCCTGCAGGTTGACCAGCAGCGTATCCTGCGGAAAGCGCTTCAGCCCGGCACTCACCATCTCTTTCGAGCGATCGAGTTCACCCTGCTCCAGCAGGCGTGTCGCCTGATCGGCGTAGGCGGCGGACAGGCGGGCGTCGTGCAGCAGCGGGTGGTCCGGTTGCACCTGCGCCAGGATCTGCAGCACATCCTCCATGTCATCCTCGGGCGAGGCCAGCAACCTGCCCTCCTCCAGGTGGCTGTTGAAGCGACGGGTCAGGTCATTGAGCAACTGGTCACGGCTGTTTTCCAGCCGGGTCCGGAGTTCGGTGACCTGCGCGGAATCCGGAAACAGCTTCAGGGCGGACTCGATGTTCTGCATGGCGGCCGGGTAGTTGTAGATACCCTGCACCTCATTGACCAGTTCCTCCTGGCGCTTTTTGTACCATTCGATGATCCTGTCCCGTGTCTCCAGCAGGACACTGGCACGGTCATCGCTGCCGAGGTCGCGCACGGAAGCGAGCAGGATCGGCATACCGGCATTGTCCGCCCCCTTCAGGTCCCTGACCAGCTGGGCAAGGCGGCGGTCGTGCAGGTAACCCGGCACCAGCATGACCGCCAGCACGACCAGCAGCAACACGGCGGCGGCGCCGCCAATCAGCAGCCCCTTGTGGATACGCTTGCGTTCGATGCCGGAGAGAAACTCCGCGACACTCGCGGAACGCTTCTCGCGCCGGAACGCCAGCCCCCTGGCAAGCGCCTTCCACTGGCTGCGGCTGAGTGACCGGATCCGTTCCGGAACCATGCCCTTCTCAAGGGCCTGGTTGGCCGGCACCTTGTTGAACGGGTGGCGGCCGACGAACAGTTCATAGGCAACACAGGCAAGTGCGTAGATGTCATCGCGCGCGTCGGGTTCATCCCCTTCGAGCATCTCGTAGCTGGCATAGGCGGGAGTCAATGCGCCCAGATCGCCGGCGTCGAACACCGTGGTCTCGCCCTGGGCCTTGCCGGCATGGGTGCTGGCCCGTGCAATACCGAAATCGAATACCTTGGTGATCCCCTCTTTCGTCAGGAATGCGTTGCCGGGCTTGAAATCGGAATGCACGATGCCATGGCTGTGCGCATGTGCAAGCGCCCGCCCCATGTCCCGGATGATCTTCAGTGCCTCGCCTTCCGGCATGCCGCGGCCACGGTTCTGCTTTGTCACGTGGTCGAGCGGCTCGCCTTCCAGGAACTCCATGGTCATGAAGACATTGGCGCCGTCCCGGTCGAAGTCATGGACGTTGACGATGTTGGGGTGCGCCAGCTTCTGGGCCTTGCGCGACTCGCGCTGCAGCGCCTTCAGGGATTCCGGGTGCGACTTGAAGGATTCGTTGAGGATCTTGATGGCCACCCAGGGATTGCGGTCCTGTGCCTCCTCCTTGCGCATGTCACGCGCCTTGTAGACCTCACCCATGCCACCGCGGCCGATCAGCTCCTCCAGCACGAAGCGTCCCTTGAGCACCATGCCCGGCTCCAGCTTGTCTCCGGGTGCTGCCCCGGCCTCCGGGAGGTCACTCCAGCTGGAGTCCGTTCCACCGGTACGCGCAGTCTGGCCGGTGATGACATCGGGGGCACTGGCGCCGATCACGGTCGCATCCGCTGCGCTGCCGGTCGTCGCCTCCCGGCTGCCAGTGGTTGCATCCTCCGGCAGCGCCGGTGGCACATTGCCGACCACGGTACGATCGGCGGACGGCGGGCTGACGGAGGCGGGCCGTACGGACGGCATCACCTGTGTCCTGTCAGCTTCTGCGTCCTCGTCAACGTCCGTCATGGATGCGGGGCCGCCCGCGTCCTGCGGGGGATGAGGTGGCGGCGGCGGTGGTGACGGGACCGGCGCACCGGTGGTTCCCGTCGTCTCGATCCGCGACTTCAGGATGACATAGAGTTGCGGGGGGAACCGGCCGCTCGAGTACGCCTGCTCCAGCAACGCGAGCAGCTCCTGGCCGGCAATCGAGCCATCCGCCAGGTCCGCCTGGAGCGCGCTGTCCAGACCGGTGAAGTCCAGCTCCCCGGCCTGGAACCTGGTCAGGGCCTCCTGAAACCGGTTCACGCGCCTCCCTTGCCGACGGGAGGATCCATTCGCCGGTCAATTGTCTGTACGGAGTGGCACATGGGCGACGGCTCAGTTGAAATCAATGACCACCACCGACACGTTGTCGCGTGAGCCACGTTCCAGCGTCAACCCGACCAGGCGATCACAGACGTCGCTGCAGCTGCCCTGTTGCATGTATTGCGCGATCTCCGGTTCCTGCACTTCCTTGGTCAGCCCGTCACTGCACAGCAGGTAACGGTCACCGGGGTTCAGTTCCTCGACCTCGACATCCATGAACAGTTCTTGCGCGGCGCCCACGGCACGCGTGACCACGTTGGCCGCGGGATGGGATTCGGCGTCCTCGCGCAGGATCAGGCCCTGCTCCACCATGTCCATCACCTGGCTGTGGTCCTGCGAGATCTGCCGGAGGCGACCGTCACGCAGGCGGTAAATCCGGCTGTCACCGGCCCACAGACAGGCGCAATGCCGGCCACAGGCCAGCACTACCACCACGGTGCTGCCGATGGTGGTGTCCTCGCCCCGGGTGGCGGCCTCGGCGAGCAACGCACGATTCACCTCGATCAGGGCGTCATCAACCCGGTCGACCATGTCACTGAGCGAAGACTGGTGGTCGATTCGACCCAGTGCCTCGACAATGGAACTGCTGGCGAGGTCACCGGCATCGTGTCCGCCCATGCCGTCGGCCACCACCCAGATACCGTTGTCCGGCCAGGCCGCGCAGGCATCCTCATTGATCTTGCGTACCTTGCCCACATCGGTCAGTGCAGCCGACACCCAGCGGATTTCCCCCCCGTTCACGTAGCGGTCTCCATGCCGGCGTCGTCTTCGGGTATTCCGGCTGCACCCTGCACGAAGCGCAGACAGTCGTCCCAGTTGCCCCGTTGCCAGTCTCCGGTCAGCAGGGCGAAGAAATCACCGGCATCGGGGAGCATCGCCGTCAGCAACATGCTGGGGGCAACGTGGTGTGAACCGGCCGTCCACCAGAGGCTGTAGCTGCCCAGCCGCTGCCACACGAGATGGTGCAGCAGCCCGGGCAGCGCCGCACCGGTCCTGGCCCCGCTATCGAGCGGGATACGCCAGGCGCTGCCAAACCCGAACTGCCCGGATACGGCGCCGTTCGCTGCGACCCGGTCCAGGTCACCCAGCGCGGTCACGCGTTCATCGAACTGCTCCATGTCGAATCCCTGGTCGTCCAGCGCGCCCAGCAGCACGTCGGCGGAGCGTTCGAACCAGTCCCGTCCGGCAACCGACAGGTATACCGGATTGACATCCAGTGGCAACGGCAGCGCCAGGGTCAGCGGATAGTAACGTCCTACCCGGTCGACGCTGGGCATCACCACCCCGCCCCACGGTGTTTCCCCGCACACCCCGCCACACAGCACGAAACTCCAGACGGGTGCATTCAGATAGTAGTCGAGCCACTGGTCGCCCAGTTGCTCGCGGGTGGCGGCGATCGCACCCTGCAACCACTCATCCCAGGGATCGAGAAAGGCACGCGGCAGGCGCCGGTTCACGAAGTCGCCCAGTTCAGGGAACTTGCCATAGAAACCGGGTGCGGGTGTCGTGCTCATCTCACAGGTTTCCGGGACAGCGGAATTTCTGCAATTCCGAGATATTGAACGGATTGACAACACTGCTGGCGTGTATTTCCCAGGTAGACTTGCGCCCGCTGACCGTGAACGTCACCCGGATCCTGTCACTGGAGACGGACTCCAGATCCGCCTGGTCCAGCAGGCGGAACCACGCCCACGGCCCCTCGCGGGAACGCGTGATCTGCGAACCGCTGGCGTCCTCGAATACGATGCGTACCTGGCTGGTGCTGTCCTGTGCCGGCCAGTGCGCCTGCTGCACGCGTGCCGGACCGTGCCGGTAGCGGAACTTCTCTCCCTCCAGGTCAAGCAGGAAACTCTGTACATTCGCATCCAGGTACACCGGCTTGAGTCCGAAGGAAACCGATGGACTG
This sequence comes from uncultured Ectothiorhodospiraceae bacterium, assembly GCA_964564245.1. GTDB lineage: Bacteria > Pseudomonadota > Gammaproteobacteria > UBA9214 > UBA9214 > UBA9214. The sequence goes on from CAZMAK010000019.1 coordinate 11,657, forward strand.
GTACCGCCATCCTGGAAAAAGGTCTTCTTGATCATGTCGGCACGCTGGAACTGGCGCAGCACGGAATCCGGAATGCCCAGTGTCGCGTTGCCGACCGGCTTCCAGCGCCAGGTGGAACGGGACTGGTCCACAAACGAGCGGAGATTGTCCTTGAAGAAACCGTCGATCAGGCCACCCGGGGCAAACAGCTTGCCGAAGTCCACCAGTGTCATTTCGTTGGTACTGTCCCGGCTGAACGGATAGCGACCCGACACGGCCCGGCTGCAGGCCGGTCCGGCAACGGACTGCCATTCGTCGTTGATGCGCGCGCGTGCCCCGCCCATGGTCACCGAACGGCTGTTGTTGGCGATCTGCTGAAGCCATGATTTCACCGGCTCCGGCTGGCGCGCCGCTTCCACCTGGATGCGCCGGATGGTCTCTCCGCCCGCGCCCTGTGCCACATTGATGATGTCCGTACCCATGCCCGCACTCATGCCGTCCATCTGTCCGTACAACTGCGACAGCAGCGCGATCAGCTGTTCCACCGGCGCGGTCCCGCCATCCGGCGCCTCCGTTACCGAGTCCAGACTGGCAAACTGCTTGGTCACGACCGAGGCGGGATCGGTCAGTGCGGGTACGTTCTCGTTGTCCGAGGAGGATTGCAGGAACCGCGCCAGCCGGCTTTTCGTGGACGTGGCCTCGCCGGCCTTGGCTTGCGCCCTGGCAAGCAGGCCGGAAGACTTGTCGAGTTCGGTATTGCGCGCCACGGCCTGCAACAGGCTGCGCAGCGGCGACACCGGGCCGGACAGCGTTTCCAGCACATCGGCTGCATGCCGGATATTGCGGAAGCGCACGATCGAAAGGCTGTTCAGCAGTTTTCTCCAGGCACTCACGTAGTCCGTGAAATACAGTTGCTGCATGTCCGCCTGCAGTTTCTCGATCTCCGGAACGGTCAGGTGCTTGCGTTCCGGGTCCAGCACCCAGTTTTCGGCGCTGCTCTGCCGGGCGATGGTATCGACCTGTTTCTGGAAATAGTCGTGGTAGCCGCTGTAGGTGAACAGGCCCGGGATACCGGCCTTGCTGAGGTCACCGCCTTCCAGCTCGAATACCTTGCCGCCCGCCAGCCCGATGGCATCCATAACCCGGAACGGGTTCTTGTCGCCGGCGAGATAATCCCGCTTGGTACGACCGTAGATCAACTGTGCCAGCGGCACCTGCCGGAGCCCGGTCCTGGCGCTTTCGATGATGTCCTTGTCCAGCTGCAGGGGCTGATAGCCGAGTGCCAGTATGGATTTCAGGTGGTTGTCGAGGTCGCCCTGCACTTCCGGCGCACCGGCGTAGGCGTTCTGCCAGTCCAGGTCCATCCAGGCCGACAGCAGGTCCGGGTCAAGATGCGAGCGATCGCCGAGCATCAGGTAGGTCTTGAGCGCCTCGTACTGGAAATCGGGATCGCCGATGCCGGATTCCAGGTGTTGCTCCAGCTTGGTCTTGATGGACGGCAGCAGGACCTTTTCCAGTTCGATCCGGTAGGCCCGTCCGGCCGCCTCGCCCAGTCCGTCGCCCTGGTACAGGCCCATGCCCATGAGCATCGGGACTCCGTCCCGGAAATCGTCGTAGACCTGGTTCACGGCGCGCATGGCATTGAGCCGTGGCAGGATCGACTTGAAATCACCGGCCTCGCCGGGCTGTTCCTTGCTGACCCGCAGGTATTCGTTGACGCGATCCTTGAACCGGCTGACATAGACCTGGTTGCGGGTGAAGCTGGTCGTCCAGGCCAGCACGGCCAGCAGCGTCAAACCGACCGCACCGGCATAGGCGCCTTTCTGCAGCCAGGCGCGCTGGATCTCCAGGGTCCGGTTGGACCCGGCCAAATCCGCCTCCTGGAACACCACGTCCGTGAGCAGGCGGGTCAGGAAGTAACTGCGCCCCTGCCCCATATGCGCAGGCATGGCCTGCGCGCCGATCCCGAACGTCCTCATCAGGGAACCCATCACGCGGTCGATCGGCGTGCCTTCCTGGGTGCCGCTGGTGAAGTACACGCCCCGCAACAGCGCCGCTTCCTCGTAGCGGCTGGGACGAAAGACCTCGGTCAGGAATTCCCGTGCAACCAGCCGGATCGACGCCAGCTGCTGGGGAAAGGCGAAGATTCGCGCCCGCCGCTGCGGATCGCGTTCCTGGTTCATTCTCCACAGCACACGCCGGTTGATCCGGTCCAGCAAGCGGTCGATCTCCTGGATCAGCACCTCCAGCGCACCGGATCCATCATCCTGGCGGTTGTACGGCAGGGTGACGCCCCACACCTGGTCGCGTTCGTCCTTGCCGAGATCGTCAAAGAATTCCATGAACCCGGCAACCAGGTCACACTTGGTCAGCAGGACATAGACCGGGTAGCGAATGCCAAGGTGCTTGTTGAGTTCCTGCAACCGCAGGCGTATCGCGCGGATGTGCTGCGCACGTTGAGCCTCGTTCTGCAGCAGCAGGTCGGAAAGACTGATGGCAACCAGGGCGCCGTTGATCGGCCGGCGGCGGCGGTGTTTCTTCAACAGCCCGAGGAAACCTTCCCATGCGGCGCTGTCGACGTCCGCCTGGCTGTCCTGGGTGACATAACGCCCGGCGGTATCCAGCAACACGGCCTCGTCGGTGAACCACCAGTCGCAGTTCCGGGTGCCACCGACACCGCGCAAGGCCTCGCGGCCGAATCGCTCGGCCAGCGGGAATTTCAGGCCGGAGTTGACCAGCGCGGTGGTCTTGCCGCTCCCGGGCGGTCCGATGATGATGTACCAGGGAAGATCATAGATCCCGGCCACGCCGCTCTTGCCCGCGGACTTCCGGAGTACCTTCAGGGCATCGTCAAAGCGCTCCCGCAGCTGTGCGATTTCTTCGGCCGACTGTCCCGTGTCCGCGGCACCGGCCGGCTCGTAGGACTGTTCCGCGAAGCCGCCGACCATCTGCCGGTTCATCCTGTTGACCTGCATCTGGATGCGCAGGTTGTTGAGGCCCCAGAGGATCGCGACCACCAGGATAACCAGCAGTCGTGCCACCTCGCTGGCCAGCGGTACGCTTCCGGCAATTGCAATCAACGGTCCGACGAACCAGACCAGGACTGCAACCGCAAGCAACCCCAGCAGTGACACGACCCAGCGGTTCTTCAGAATGGCAACGAGTTTTTTCATGGAATCATTCCTGACGGCGGAGGGTTCACAACCGGGCCGGGTTTCAGTCTTTCATCTGGTCCGCCGAAGGACCGCGGCCCGCCGAATCCAGCAGGTCATAGACAGGCGACGATGAATGCTCGAGGATGAACCTGAAACCGGCATAGGTAACCAGCAACAGTACCCCCGCCAGCGCGCCCACGACCCAGAGCGGTATATAGCGCACCAGCGCATTGCCCCGGGTCTGCACACCCTTCCAGTGCGGCGACAGATCGCGCTCGATGTCACCACGAACGGTACGGATGGTCCGGTACAGCTGGTCCTGGATATCCGACAGCCGGGTGGCGCCCTGCTGCATCACGCTGAACTTGCCCTGGAAACCCAGCAACAGGCAGACATCCATCAGTTCCAGCAGGTCAATGTTGCGCAGCGGGTCCTGGCTCATTCGTTCGAGAATCTGGAAAAACTTCTCCCCGCCCCATGCCTCCTTGTGAAAGGATACCAGCAGGCTCTGCGCGCTCCAGGCGCTGTCGCTGCCCCAGGGAGTGGACAACACCACCTCGTCCAGGAACGTGCACAGGATATAGCGTGCAGCCAGCACGGTCTCGGGTTCGATCCCCGCCGCACGGGCCTTCTGTTCGAACAGGGAGATCTGCCGGGCGACATGCTCGCGCAGGCCGGAGACATCCGGATGCGTCGCGGTGTTACGCAACTGCCCGGCGAGGATCAGCAGCCCCATGGCGCAATCCACCAGGGGGTTCAGGCCGGTGCCGGTGATTTCCGCCACCGCAGGCTGCATCGGCGCCGGCTGTGCGCTGTATGCCGGCGGCGGGGCGGCCGGCGCAGAGGGGGGTTGCGTCGGCGCGGGCCGGCCACCCCCGGGGGCATTCGGCGCCGCCGGACGGCGTCCGGGGGTCGGACGGATTACGGTGCGGTCGCTGTCGTTACTGGAAAACGGATCATCCGAGTCCATACTGACTATCCTCTTATTGCCCAGAACTCCATCTGCATGCCCGGGAAATCACCGCCGAGATGAAAGGCGAAACCACCCGAGGTCTTGAGCTGTGCCCAGAGTTCACTGGAACGATCCAGTTCAAAATAGACAAAGCCGGTGTGATAGGGAATCTGACGTGGCGCAACCGGGATCGGCCGTACCCGGATACCGGGCAGCTGTACGTTCACCAGCTGCCTGATCTGCTCGACTGGGCCGATCTTGATCTGGGACGGCAGGCGCTTGCGCAGTTCCTCGGTCGGCATGTCGGCGCTGACGGCAAGCACAAAACCGGCCTGGTCCAGCAGGGTGTGGTCGGTGATGGTCGCCACCCGTACCCCGTACTTGCGCTCCTGCATCTTGATGGAAACCGCGGTCTGCTCCAGCACCATGCTCAGTGACTGACGCAGGACATCCATCACCGGAGTGAACGTGGCCTGCAACTCATCGTGACGGTACGGCTCGAACACCGGCGCACGCTTGCTGGTCGCGGTAAAGGTCGCCATTTCTCCCGCCATGGATACGGCGAGCCGGTACACCGATTCCGGATGCACATCCGGCACCTCGTTGAGATGCCCGATCAGTGGCAGGTAGCGGTTGACCACCTGCAGCAGCAGGAAATCGGCAATGTCCGCAGCACCGCCGCGCCCCGAAACGGTGACCCGGCCGGCCAGCGCCTCGGCACGGTGGTTGAGCAGGCCGAACAACTCCTTCATGAAGCCGGCCAGCACCGGCAAGGCATGGAAATCGACACCGGGGGCGATATATTGCTCGTTGACGAGCACACTCCTGTCGACCTTCTGTTCGACAATGTGCACGATGCCCAGGCAGGCATAACCGTCGCGCTGGTCGTTCTCGAACAGCAACCGCGTGCGCAGGCGTCCGACCTGGATACCGGATGTGGTGCCTCCGGCGGTAGCGTTATCCAGTGTTTCGATTTCTTCCGGCCGATAGCGCGCCAGGCTTTCGGGGTCTGCGCGCACGTCGATTTCCGCCGTACCCGGGCGGCGTAGCGGCATGGCCAGGTAGACCCGGGTATCCCGGGTGTTCTCGTCGGTCTCGATCGGCAGCGGGGGTTCGTCGTCATCGGGAATATTGAACGGTGTCCCGTCCGGAAAGATTCCGCGCGCGGCCGCGATCGCGATCTTCCCCATGCCCAGCAGCTGCTGGTCGAGCTGGAGGTGACTGAATCCCCAGGGATAGCTGCGCAGGGAAGCAAAGCGCCGCTCGATATAGTTCTCGAAGTAGCGTACCTGCTGCTGAAAGTGTTGCGGCCGGAGAAACATCCCTTCCGACCAGATGACCCTGTTATTCCTCGACATGCCCCCTCCAGTACAACCGCAGTCGGCCGCCGGCTGACAGGCCTCCGCTTGTTCTGATCCGCCGGCGCCAGGCCGGTATCATGGATATTTGCAAGACCACACAAGAGTCACACGCAGCGCCGGGCAGTTGACCGGCAGCGTCCTTGTCCCGTCGGGTCCGCGCATCATAACGCAAACCACACGGGCAGTTTTACCGTTATTTCAACATCGAAAGCCGGCGGATCTGCTCCTCGTAGGCCAGTGCAAAATTCTCGCCAAACAGATTCTGGAAACTGGCGTCCGGATCACGCATCGCCTGACTGTAAAATTCACAGAAGGACTCCCATGCCCTGGACTTCCGGTTAATGGACAGCGCCGCCCGCATCCCTGTTCCGGCTTCCCTGTCAAACTTGTCGGGATTGAAGATTTCCAGCACTTCCCGGAATGCCGCCTGCATGCCCGCCATCATTGCCATCTGATGGTGCTTGATATCGGTAAACCCCTCCTGGATCGCCTCGACCGGACCCAGGTAGCCACGCCCCTGTGCCACGAACAGGTTGTACAGGGCGTCGTCCACGCCCGGCGAGAATTTCAGCGGATTGTTCTCCACCGGGCGGATCGTGGTCAGCGGCATCCTGAACTCGCTCTTCAGGCTGGCACGCGCCATCAACACCTCCATCATGCCCTGCACCACGACCCGGAACAGCATGCCATAATCGCGCATGGCTGCATTCATGTCCGGCTGCTGGACACGCTGCGGATCCAGGCCGGCCCCCTCCAGGAATGCGGCGAACAGTTCCGCCCCCCCTCCCCCTGAGGTTGCCGGAGCCGGCGGCGGTTGCCGGTGCATGGCCGATGGCGCGGCCGGGCCGGCCGGCGGGGGTGGCGGTGCGGCCGGGGCCGGTCGCATCGCCGGTGGCGCAGCCGGTGTCTGCACCGGGCTGGACGCCGGGAATCCCTGTGCCTCTTCCGGGAACGGCGGCAGCTGCATCGGCGATGGTCCCGGCGCAGACGACGATTTTCCGGAAAAATCCGTCATGTCCCAGTCATCCGGCAGCTGCTCGACCTGTACACCGGGTGGCTGGAAGGACTGCTCCATGACCGAGGCGTGGTCCGGTTCGGCGCCGGCGGTGCCGAACGTCGATGCACGGGAACCCGGGTCATCGGCCTCGAAACTGAACCCGGGACCCGTGGGTTCCGACGGTTCCAGGGGATCGAACGGATCGTAGGTCTCCGGAATCCCGCCGCCCTGCGACTGGTCCGGCACAGCTTCCTCGACCGGTGCGGCGGGCCATTGACCGAACGGCTCGGCACCGGCGGCCCCGGCATTCACTGACACCGTTACCTCGTAGTCACCGAAACGCAGATGGTCGCCGTCATTGAGCGCAACCGTGTTCCCCTTGCCGACCGGGGTGGCGGACTGGTTGATGAAAACACCATTGGTGCTCGTGTCCGTCAGATAACAGGCAGCGCCCTCGCAGGACACGGTGAAATGCTGTCCGGAGATATACCGCTCCGGATCCGGCAGTACCCAGTCATTGCCCTGTGCCCGGCCGACACTGCCACCCGCGCCGTCAAACACCTTCTGACTATCCGAGCCCAGCACCTGGCTCTGGTAACTCGTTATTTTCAGCGTTAAAGCCATTCTTTTCCCGTTGAAATCGACGAACTATACGGCCCGTGTCACGGTTGCCGCTGCACCCTGCAAACTTCCATCTGGCCCACTAAAATTTAATATACAACAATTCCTTAGCGATGGCGACGCCGGATATGGCGGCACTGGCGGAGCACTGCACGGGCCTGTATAAAACATGCCACCGGAGGCCGAAGTGTACAAGTGACTGGATTTTTCCCGCTCTAGCGGTAAGATTCCAGAGAGACATTGACCACACAGGAAATTTTCAGGAGGCGGTTTGAACAAGCGTATATTTTTGCAGGGAATGATCGGCGGTTGCATCGTGCTGGCACTGACCGGTTGCAGTGGAATGAAGATATTCGCGGACAAGCCCCCGAAAGCGGTCATCCATATCACGGCCGGGAATGATATCAACCCCGACATTTCCGGTCGCGCATCACCGGTCGTGTTGCGCATCTACGGGCTGAAGAATGACGATATCTTCAATACCGCCGACTTCTTCGCCCTCTATGAAAATGATGCATCCATCCTCGGGGCCAGCATGACCGCGCGCGAGGAAGTGGAGCTGGCACCGGGCGACAGCGTCCGGATGGAAAAGGAATTCAGCATGGAGACCACCCATGTCGGGGTCATCGCTGCCTACCGGGACCTGGATAATGCCGTCTGGCGGGGCACCATCGCGACCCCGATCAACAAGACAACACCGATTGAAGTGTCTGTCGGCCGCCTGACGCTCAGCGTTACCCCCGGCAAATAACCCGCGCGGCCCCCGTCCGGACCTCAGGCCCCGACACGGACGGGGATGCGCTGCTGGCCGAAGGTGCCGGCGGTGGCGCCGTAACGGCCGGCAATTGCAGTTCCGCAGGCATCGCAACGGCCATCGCCGGTTACGTGATACGCCAGGATGCGATACCAGTCGCGCACGATCAGTGCCTTCCTGCAGTCCGGGCAGTACGTCGTCCCGCCTTCCGGGTCGTGCACGTTCCCGGTATACACATAACGCATCCCTTCGGCCTGTGCGATGTGCCGTGCGCGTGACAGGGTCGTCGCCGGAGTCGGCTGCACCTCCCGCATGCGGTGGTCCGGGTGGAACGCGGAGAAATGCAGGGGCACGTCCTGCCCCAGTTCCTGCACGATCCAGCGGCTCATGCGTTCGATTTCCTGATCCGTGTCGTTGTAGCCCGGGATCAGCAGCGTGGTGATTTCCGTCCATACCCGGGTCTCGTGCCGCAGGTACACGAGGGTATCCAGCACGGGTTGCAGGTGCGAGCCGGTCAGCTTGTAGTAGAACTCGTCCGTGAAGGCCTTGAGATCGACGTTGGCGGCGTCCATCACCGCATAGAACTCTGCACGTGGCTCCGGATGGATATAACCGGCCGTCACGGCCACGGTGTGGATACCACGTTCATGGCACGCATGCGCGGTGTCGATGGCGTACTCCGCAAAGATCACCGGGTCGTTGTAGGTAAAGGCGACGCTCCGGCAGTCCGAGGTCTGTGCAGCCAGTGCGATCGCCTGCGGACTGGCCTGGTCCATCAGGCGATCCATATCACGCGACTTGCTGATGTCCCAGTTCTGGCAGAACTTGCAGGCCAGGTTACAACCCGCAGTGCCGAACGACAGTACCGGGGAACCGGGATAAAAATGATTGAGCGGCTTCTTCTCGACCGGATCGATACAGAAACCGGAGGACCGCCCGTAGGTGGTCAGTACCATGTGCTCGCCTTCGCGCATGCGCACGAAGCACGCACCGCGCTGGCCGTCGTGCAACCGGCAGTCGCGCGGACACAGGTCGCACTGGATCCGCCCGTCCGGCAGCCGGTGCCACCAGCGTGCAGGATGCAACCGTCCCGGCTCAGCCTGCGACATGTTCACCTTACTGACTCCTCCCAGCGGGTAACGGTATAGCGCGACAGCCGGATATTCTCGTGCCAGAAGTCTGCCGGCAGACCCGCCTTGCGCTTGAGGTGGGCGAGAAAATCCTCCGTGCGTGGCAGGGACTCCCAGACCTGGGGCAGGAACGTGCCGCGCGCCCGGCCGTATTCCAGCACCACACCGTCGACACCCGGCCGCAGGCAGGCATGCGCCTCCGCCTCGGAACCGAACTCCATTTCGCTTGTGCCCGACAGCAACGACACCTCGATGCGGGTCAGCGGCAATTCCTGCGCGGTCAGCGGCTGGAAGCGGCTGTCGCGCAGCGCTGCGGCCACTGCGTTGGCCGACACATCCGCGTGCAGGCTGCGCCTGGCCTCGAGACTGCCGATACAGCCGCGCAGCCGGCCCGATTGCGTCAATGTCACGAAGGTCGCTCCGGGTTCGTGCAGCCAGTCCGGCAGATCCTGCGGGATGCCGGGCGACCCCAGGGCACGCGCTATCGCGTCACGTGCCACCTGCAGCAGGATTGCACCCTGTTCCGCTCCGGCGTTCATGCTGCGTCCTCTTCATAAAAGGCAATGGATGTGTAACCGACCACCCGCGAGTGGTCCCCGGCGGTATCCCCGGAGTTGCGCAGGTCGATCAGCTCGGGCCGGAGCGGGTGTTGTCCGGCAAACGCCAGCAGGCCGTTCACCGGCGTTGCCCCGCAGGCGGCCTGGTGGTCCAGGTCCGGCGTCAGTGCCAGGATGTGCTGTACCGTTTCCCGGTCGATTCGCTGTGCCTCGGCATACGGCAGATAATGGGAAAGGTCGGAACTGATCACGATCAGGGTCTCCGGTCCGCCCCAGACCTTTGCCAGTACCCCGGCCACCTGCGCGGGGCTGGCATCGCCGACGGCCAGCGGCAGCAGCTGGAAGCGGCCCAGCACGGTTTGCAGGAACGGCAGGTGCACCTCCAGCGAGTGTTCCAGGGCGTGCGCCTGCTCGCTGATGACCACCTGCGGCAGACCGGAGAGTTCCGCCATGGCCGCGGTATCCAGCGGAATCTCACCGAGTGGCGTGGCGAACCGGGTCGATTGCGGCAGCGCCAGGCCGCGTACCGGTACCCGGTGTACCGGTCCCAGCAACACGACGCGTGAAATCCGGTCGGCCAGCGGCCGTAACCGGGCATAGGCCATCCCGGCCACCGGGCCGGAATAGACGTAACCGGCATGCGGGACAATCAACGCCTTGGGTATTCGTGTCGCCGCGGCAGTCTGTCCCGCGCCCAGCAGCGCACGCACCCCGGCCGACAGTTCGGCCGGATTCGCCGGGTAGAAAAGCCCTGCCACGGCAGGTGGTCGGGTTGTATGCATGGAACACCTCATCCTCAGTATAGAAAAGATGGGGGCACCGCTGCAGTACCACAAGCGGTGCAGCGGGAAACCACGGGTACGGACGATGAACCGGCACGGGCTGCTAGCGGAACTCGTCCAGAATTTTCCGGTACAGGGCCGCGTCTTCCGCACTGAAACAGCAGGCAATGATCCGCTCGAAACGGTCATCGTATTCCCGCATCACGGACAATGCGATGCGTGCCGCCGCCGGCTTCGGATAGCCGTAGACACCGGTGCTGATGGAGGGGAAGGCAATGCTGTGCACGCCGTTTTCCAGGGCCAGTTCGAAGCTGTTGGTATAGCAGGCCCGCAGCAGCCTGTCCTCGTAGTGATCACCCCCCCGCCACACCGGCCCGACGCTATGGATGACACGCCGCGCCGGCAGATCGAAACCGGGGCTGATCTTCGCCTCGCCCGTGCGACAGCCGTCCAGGGTGCGGCAGAATTGCAGCAACAGTGGACCGGCGGCCCGGTGTATCGCACCGTCCACGCCACCGCCGCCGAGCAGACTGCGATTGGCGGCATTGACGATGGCGTCAACCGCCAGTGAGGTGATATCCGCCTTGATGATCTCGATCATGTGCAACCATTTCCCTTCGTACCGGACCTGACCGCACGAACCGGTCCAGTATACCAGCGCGCAGTCGCACCCGGTGCCGGAACACGTTGCCTGCCTGTACCGATGCGTTATAGTGTGCGCATAACAGAAATCAGGAGGACCGGGACAAGATGCTACCGAGCCTGATCACACTCTCCCGTGCCGCACGCCTGGTCGGGGTCAAGCGCGGCACCCTGCAAAAGCAGATCCAGCGTGGCGAGTTGCGCACCTTCGAGGGTGAACTGCTGCTTGCCGACCTGCTGCATGCCTACCCGCAGACCGAGGTGGAGGATACCACCATGCTGGAACGCGTCGGCTCGATCAAGGAACAGGCCATCAACAAGATCATCCGTGCCGACGAGGGCAAACCCGACGTCGACACGCTCGCCACGCGCATCTTCTCGCTGGGCCGGGAACTGGCACGGGAACGCCAGGCGGCGCGCCGCAGTGGCCGGATCATCGCCGGGCTTACCGAACGGTTCGACGCAGTGTCCCGTAACGCGGACGAGCAGGCGCGCGCCGCGGCATTCGACCGGCTCCGGGACTGGTTCTCCCGGTCGCTGGAAACTGCCGAACCCACAGACAATTCAACCGGATTCATGGCGCGGGAGGCGTTTCTCAGGGTTATGGCCGCACAGGTACGCATACTGCCCAGCGGGCACGAATTTTTTATCGAGGGTTCCGATTCCATCCTGGAGGCCGGTCTGCGCGCCGGCCTGGCACTGAATTACGGCTGCAGCAACGGCAATTGCGGCCTGTGCAAGTGCAAGGTCATAACCGGCGAGGTCAAGAAAATCGGCCCGCACGACTATGCCTTCAGCGAAACCGAGAAGGCACTCGGCTTTATCCTGGCCTGCGCCAACACGGCGGTCACCGACGTGGTGCTGGAAGGCGACGAGGCGGACAGCGCCAGCGATATCCCGCTGCAGGAAATCGAGGTCAGGGTCAGGAAGGTCGAGGCGGTCGATGACCGTGTGCTGATCCTGCACGCACGCACACCGCGCACGAAACGCCTGCGCTTCCTGGCCGGCCAGTACCTCACGCTGCAGGCCGGGGACGGTATCACGCAGAACTGCTCCATCGCCAGTTGCCCGTGTGACGACATGAACCTGCAGTTCCACATCCCGGTCGTGTCCGGCAATCCGTTCAGCGAGAAGATCGCGGCCCTGCGCCCGGGCAGCTGTGTGAACATCACCGGGCCGCGCGGGAACTTCACACTGGACGAGGACTCGCCCCGCTCGCTGGTGTTCATCGCAGTGAATTCCGGTTTCGGCCCGGTGAAGAGCCTGATTGAACATGCCATGGCACTGGATATTGCCGAGCAACTGTCGCTGTTCTGGATCACCACCCCCGGTAACCACCACTACCTGGGCAACCTGTGCCGGGCCTGGGATGACGCGCTCGACAATTTCCATTACCGTGCGCTCACGGTCACGGACGACGCCGGGGTGGAAGCGCTGCTGCGGGTGGCCCTCGGTGACCTGGACGACATCCCGAACCTGGATTTCCATGCCTGCATGCCGGCGCCATTACTGGAACCGTTACAGGCCATGTTGCTGGATCGGGGGGTACTGCCCGGCCAGATCCGGCTCGAGCAGATCCGCGAGCACACGCCGCCGGGCTGAACTACTTGACGATCTTCAGGGACGGCCGCTTGCCGCCTTTCCGGTCCGGATCTGATGGTGCGGGCCCGCTGTCTTCCTCGTTGAACACCATGCCCCGCCCGTTTTCCCTGGCATAGATTGCCAGGATGGACTCGACCGGCACGTAGACGTCGGTGGCGATACCGCCGAAGCGGGCGCGGAAGGAAATGGCACCGTTACCGAGGCTCAACCCCTCGACCGCGGCAGGACTGATATTGAGGACGATCTTGCCGTTCTGGCCCTGTTGCGCCGGTATCTTGACGCCCTCCCCCTCGATATCGACCAGCAGGTGGGGCGTCAGTTCGTTGTCCAGTATCCACTCATGGATCGCTCGCACGAGGTAGGGGCGGCTAGTGGTCATACTCATAGTCATGACAATACTAGGAAAACCGCACTGCTGCCAGATTCACATTGCGCGGTCCGGACCCTGCCCGGTCAGTCGACCGGGGTCATTCACGCATCTCGCGCTCGGCCTCGGACAGGCTGTCCTGGAAGGTCTCCCGCGCAAACATCCGGTTGGCATAATCGAGGACCGGCCGGGCCTGACGGGGCAACTCGATCTCGTAATACCTGATTCGCCACAGGATCGGCAGGATGGTCGCATCGGCCAGCGAAAATTCGTCACTGAGGAAGAACGGCTTGGCGGCAAACACCTCGGCGCTGGACGTCAGGCTGTCACGCAACTGCTTGCGCGCCCTGGCCGAGGTCTTCTCACCCTTGGACTCGAGTTGCGGGACCAGGCCGTACCAGTCCTGCTCGATGCGGTACAACGCCAGCCGTGTACGCGCACGTGACACCGGATCGACCGGCATCAGCGGCGGGTGCGGGAAACGCTCGTCCAGGTACTCCATGATGGCACGCGGGTCGTACAGCACCAGTTCGCGGTCCACCAGCGTGGGTACCGTGTTGTAGGGGTTGAGGTCGATCAGGTCCTCGGGCTTGTGGTTGGTGTCGACATCGACGATCTCCACGGTGATGCCCTTCTCGGCCAGTACCACCCGTACCCGGTGACTCTGTGGACAGCTTGCGGAAGAAAACAGGCTCATGACCGACCGCCGGTTGGCTACCAGTGCCATATCAGATATCCCCCACATAGGTGTGTCGCCACCGCCATCAGGCTAGTGAACGTCCTTCCAGAATTCGCGCTTCATCAGGTAGGCAACGACCAGCAGCACCAGCAGGAACATGATGACCTTGACGCCGAGCGACTCCCGTTCGTGCTTGGCCGGTTCACCCATATAGTCCAGGAAGTTGACCAGGTCACGCACGGCACGGTCGAATTCCTTCGGACTCATCAGGCCCGGCTTGACCAGTTTCAGGCTGACGCTCTTGGTTTCCTTGCCGTCATGGTCCATGGAAGTGGTGATGACCGGTTCCTGCATACCCTGCAGTTCCCACAGCACGTTGGGCATGCCGACGTCCGGGAATGCAAGGTTGTTCACGCCCGTGATCTTGGTATCGTCACGATAGAAGCTGTGCAGGTAGGTGTACAGCCAGTCAACGCCACGTGCACGGGCGATCACGCTCAGATCCGGCGGTACGGTTCCGAACCATTCCTTGGCATCCTCCGGGTACATGGCCACCGTCATCAGGTCACCGACCCTGCCACCGGTGAACATCAGGTCCTGCTCCACCAGCTTCTCCGGGATGTCCAGGTCCTTGCCCATGCGCTCGTAACGCATCAGGGATGCGGAGTGGCAGCTCAGGCAGTAGTTCACGAACAGGCGCGCACCGCGCTGCAGCGACTGAATGTTGCCCGAATCGATATTCGCCTGCTCCAGATGAATACCACCTTCCGCGCAATATCCAACCACCGGAATCAATGCCAGCAGAACCAGCAGCAGTTGCTTCTTCATGATGTCACCCTGTCAGGAACCGGCTTGGTCCTGTCCATCCTGGTAAAGAACGGCATGAAAAGGAAAAACGCAAAGTAGATGGCCGTGCAGATGCGCGCGATCAGTGTATAGAGCGCAGATGGCGGCTCCATGCCGAGCCAGCCCAGGATAACGAAACTGACTACGAACGCCGCCAGCCAGCCCTTGTACATGGTGCCACGGTAGCGGATCGACTTGACTGCACCACGGTCCAGCCACGGCAGGAAAAACAGCAGTACGATCGACAGGGCCATGGCCAGCACACCCGGAAAGGAGGAACCGTACATCGATGGCACGGCACGCAGAATGGCGTAGAACGGCGTGAAGTACCACAGCGGCGCGATGTGCTGGGGTGTTTTCAGCGGGTCGGCCGGGATGAAGTTGTTGGATTCGAGGAAGTAGCCGCCCATCTCCGGCATGAAGAACACCACGACAGAGAAGAAGATCAGGAACACGATCACCCCGACGATATCCTTCACGGTGTAATACGGGTGGAACGGAATGCCGTCGAGCGGATTGCCGTCCGGCCCCTTGGTTTTCTTGATCTCGATCCCGTCCGGATTGTTGGAACCCACCTCGTGCAGCGCCAGGAGGTGCAGCACGACCAGCGCCAGCAGCACGATCGGCACCGCGACCACGTGGAACGCGAAGAAGCGGTTCAGCGTGGCGTCGGCGACGACGTAGTCACCGCGGATCCAGACCGCGATGGACTCGCCGATACCCGGAATCGCACCGAACAGGTTGATGATCACCTGCGCACCCCAGTAGGACATCTGGCCCCACGGCAGCAGGTAACCCATGAACGCCTCGGCCATCAGGCAGACGTAGATGATCATGCCGAAGATCCAGATCAGCTCGCGCGGCTTCTTGAACGAACCGTACATCAGGCCCCGGAACATGTGCAGATACACCACGATGAAGAACGCGGAAGCGCCGGTCGAGTGCATGTAGCGGATCAGCCAGCCCCAGTTCACGTCGCGCATGATGTACTCGACGGAGTTGAAAGCCAGCGTGGCATCCGGCTTGTAGTTCATGGTCAGCCAGACGCCGGTCAGGATCTGCATCACCAGCACCAGCAGGGCCAGTGAACCGAAGAAGTACCAGAAGTTGAAGTTTTTCGGTGCGTAGTATTTTGCCAGGTGGTCGTTCCACATGCTGC
The DNA here is from genome assembly GCA_964564245.1 of uncultured Ectothiorhodospiraceae bacterium. GTDB lineage: Bacteria > Pseudomonadota > Gammaproteobacteria > UBA9214 > UBA9214 > UBA9214. Next base: position 27,240 of record CAZMAK010000019.1, read on the forward strand.
TGAGCGGAAAACGTGCATCGATCCAGCCCAGCAGGCCGCCCTGCCATTTTTCGGTAGCGTTGCCAGCCATTATGCAGTCTCCTTGTCTTCGCCGATCACGATTTCGCTGTTGGTCAGGAAGCGGTACGGCGGCACCACCAGGTTCTTCGGTGCCGGGACCCCCTTGAACACCCGCCCCGCGAGATCGAAACGGGAACCGTGGCAGGGGCAGAAGAAACCGCCATGCCAGTCCGGTCCGAGATCGGCGGGAGCGATGTCCGGGCGGTAGGTCGGAGAGCACCCGAGGTGCGTGCAGATCCCGATCAGCACCAGATACTCCGGCTTGATCGAACGCCACTCGTTTTTGGCATAACTCGGTTGCTGATCCATCTCGGACTTGGGGTCGACGAGGGTCGGGTCGAGCTTCGGCAGTTCGTCGAGGGTTGCCTTGCTACGCCGGACGATCCAGACCGGCTTGCCGCGCCACTTCACGCGCAGCATCTGTCCGGTCTCCAGCTTGCTGATATCGGCTCGTACCGGGGCTCCGGCGGCGCGCGCCTTGGCACTGGGTGCCATGGAAGAAATAAAAGGTACCAGCAGGAAGCCGGTGCCGATGGCACCAATAGTGGTCGTGGCAGCCGTCAGGAATCGACGCCTGCCCGAATTGGTCTCCTCGCCACTCATACGGGCAATCTCCAGATTTTAAACAAAATTAGTGAGTTAAACGCGAATCCACGCCGCGCGCGGCCGAAGGGAACGTTTAAACATATTGGAATAATCTGAATTGTTTCAGGAAGATTCCAAGGGTCGCATAGGATCGTGCATTTGCCTCACAAGATCAAGGGGAGCCAGACAAAAAACCGCCCCGGAAACCGGCCTGCGGGCCCGCCTACACCGGGTTGTCGATGTCGATGAAGCGGTGGCCGATTTCGAACCGCCCCGCCAGGTGCTCGCCCAGCGCACTCACCCCGAAGCGTTCGGTGGCATGATGCCCGGCCGCAAAGTAGTGGATACCGGCCTCACGTGCGACGTGAACGGTCTGCTCGGAGATCTCGCCACTGACAAAGGCGTCCAGGCCCAGCTCCGCTGCCGCCTCGATGTAGGATTGCGCCGCACCGGTACACCAGCCGACCCGTTCGATCGCGCTCGCCCCCCCGGCAATGTATTGCGGCGACCGCCCCAGGGTCTGTTCCAGGTGCTCGCAAAACGCCGCGGCATCGAGCGGGCGCGGCAGGCGACCGTACCAGCCCAGCTGCATGCCGCCGTCGTTGCCGAAGCGGCCCTGCGTCTCCAGCCCGAGCACGCCGGCCAGCCGCGCGTTGTTGCCGAATTCCGGGTGGGCATCGAGCGGGAGGTGATAGGCAAGCAGGCTGATACCGGCCTCCAGCAGCGTCTGCAGGCGGCGGCGCCTGATGCCGGTCACACAGGCATTCTCGCCCTTCCAGAACCAGCCATGGTGAACCAGCAGGGCGTCGGCACCGGCCTCCGCCGCGGCCTCGACCAGCGCCAGGCTGGCGGTCACACCGCTGACCAGCTGCCCCACCCGTGGCCGGCCTTCCACCTGCAGCCCGTTCGGACAATAATCCGCGAAACTGTGCACGTCGAGGAGCTTGTTCGTATAATTCACCAGTTCATTCAGGTCAATCATGGGGGTTTTCCTGATCCGATCAACGGCTCCCGGCTGGCACTGCCGGACCTGCGCACAGGGTAACTGACCGATGGAATTTCGCAAATCACTCTACTTCCTGCTGCAGACCGTCGTCATCGGTCTGGCCGTGGCCTTCATCTATGTGCTGCTGGTCCAGCCCGCACTGCTGCGCGGCCAGCGCACGGTGGAGGTTACCACTGCGCCGGAACAGCCGGTCACCGCGCCGGCCCCGACCCGTCCCGGCCCGCCCGACGGCATCACCACCGGGCCGGTCTCCTATGCCGATGCGGTCGCGCATGCGACACCGGCCGTGGTCAATATCCACACCGCGAAACTCATCACCCGGCGTGTACCGTTGCTGGACGACCCGATCTTCCAGCATTTCTTCGGTGGCCGTCTCACCCAGCTGCAGCACGAGGTCCAGACCAGTCTGGGTTCCGGCGTTCTGATCAGCAAGCAGGGTTACGTCCTGACCAACAATCACGTGATTGAAGGTGCCGACGAGATCCAGGTCCTGCTGGCGGACGGACGCACGATCGACGCCACCGTGGTGGGTACCGATGCCGACACCGATATCGCCGTGCTGCACATCAACCTGCAGAACCTGCCTGCCATCGTGATCGGCGATTCCAAGCGACTGCGCGTGGGAGACGTTGCACTGGCCATCGGCAACCCGTTCGGGGTGGGCCAGACCGTCACCTTCGGGATCATCAGTGCCACCGGCCGTGACCACCTCGGCATCAACGCCTTCGAGGACTTCATCCAGACCGACGCGGCGATCAACCCCGGCAATTCCGGCGGGGCACTGATCAACGCCAGCGGCGAACTGATCGGCATCAATTCGGCCATCTACAGCCGTACCGGTGGTTCCCAGGGCATCGGTTTCGCCATTCCGATCAACATGGCGAAGGGTGTCATGACCCAGATCATCGAACACGGCCACGTCGAACGCGGCTGGCTGGGTATCGAGGCCCAGGACCTCACCGGGCAACTGGCGGAGACCTTCGGCCTGAAGGATACCCGGGGTGTGCTGATCTCCGGCGTGCTGCGGGGCGGTCCGGCTGACCAGGCCGGCATCCAGCCCGGTGACGTGATCACCTCGATCAACGGCAAGCCGGTGTCCGACGCCAGTGAATCGATGAAGATCATTTCCAGACAGAAACCGGACACCGAAATCGAGCTCGGCGGCATTCGCAAAGGCGTGGAATTTTCGGCCACGGTGCGCGTGATACAACGCCCGGCGAAGTCCGCCGCGAACAGCTAGCCGGCCCGCTGGCGATTCAGCTCTCCGCGGGCTGGAGCAAGGCCTCCAGCGCCGCCAGGAATGCCGCATTCTCCTGTGGCTGCCCGACGGTCACGCGCAGACAGTCCTGCAGCGGCGCTGCGGAGCCGTGCAGGTTCCTGATCAGGATACCGGCCTGTTTCAGCCCTTCGTGGATGCCGGCGGCCCGCCCGGCCGGGGTGCGGAACAGGATGAAGTTCGCCTCGCTGGGATACACCGTCAGCGACGGCAAGGCACGCAGCCCGGTGGCGAGTTCACTGCGCGCCGCGCGGATCTGCCCTGCCTGTGCATCGAACACGGCCTTGTGCTGCAGCGCAAATCGCGCCGTCACCTGGTTGAGGGTGCCGAGGTTGTACGGCAGGCGGGTCTTGTCCACCTGTTCCAGCCAGGCTGGATTACCCGCCAGCAGGCCCAGCCGCAGTCCGGCCAGCCCCAGCTTGGATACCGTGCGCAACACCAGCAGGTTGCCATGGTCCGGCAATCCGGACATGAAGCTGGCATCGGTAAACGGGGCATACGCCTCGTCCACCACGACCAGGCCCGGCGCCAGCGCCAGCAGCTCGCGGATCGCACCGGCATCGAACAGGTTGCCGGTCGGGTTGTTCGGATAGGCCAGGAACACCACCGCCGGCGCTTCCCGTTCCACCGCCTCCAGCAAGGCGGCGCGGTCGAGGGTGAAATCTTCCCGCAGCGGTACGCCACAGAATTTCATGCCGGCGACCAGCGCGGTCTGGCGATACATGACGAAGGTCGGTTCCGGCGCCAGCACGCTGCGGCCCGGTGCCGCCACCGTCTGGATGATCATCTGGATCAGTTCGTCCGAGCCGTTGCCCAGTACCAGCTCCGCGCTGTCCGGCACCGACATGGCCTCGCGCAGCACGCTGCGCAGTGCCTGCGCGGACGGGTCCGGATAGCGGTTGAGCTCCACCGGGCGCAGTTGTTCCAGCCATGCCTCGCGCAGGGATTCCGGCCACGGCCAGGGATTTTCCATGGCATCGAGTTTGATCATGCCGCTGGCCGGTGGCACGTGATAGGCCGTCAGCGCCTGGATTTCAGGGCGGACCAAACGGGTTATCCTGTCCTGTAGTGACACTTGAATGGCTTACCATTTGCTGCAGGAGCGCCTTGCAGGCGCGATTTTCCGGATCACAAATGATCGCGCCTGCAAGGCGCTCCGGCAAACTCGTTCATCGGCTTGACCGGTCATTCCGTATCCCGCATGCGCACTTCGGCCGAGCGGGCGTGGGCGGTCAGCCCCTCGCCGCGTGCCAGCACCGCGGCGGTCCTGCCCAGTTTGCTGGCGCCCTGCGCCGAACACAGGATCAGGCTCGAACGCTTCTGGAAATCGTAGACGCCCAGCGGCGAGGAAAAACGCGCCGTGCGCGAGGTCGGCAGCACGTGGTTGGGGCCGG
>CAZMAK010000020.1:0-31385 GCA_964564245.1 uncultured Ectothiorhodospiraceae bacterium
AAATGCATTAATACATTTAAATTAGTCGGATCATTATTCACGTGAATTTCGCATTACGGTCGAAGGCAGGCTGCCGGGTTCTAGATAGCGAACGACCGCAAACAGTACTTACCGGAAATTAATGGCAATTTTCTGAACTTCCGTTTCGGATCGATTTCCGCCATTAAGTGACTGTTTATATTAGCGGCTGGTACAGGTCTGGAACGGGTCGCTTCCCGCCTTTATGCAGTTGATTCTATGAATCCTGTCGCAAGGGCCGATTCGGCCCATCTGCTACTAAATAAGCTCAACCGGCCACGACCGGCAGGAGTTCAGTCTTCCGGGCCGAAGCAGGCCTCGTAGTCGATGCAGACCTCACAGGATGGTGCACGGCAGGTGTGTATGCCCTCTGCCTGGCACAGCTGCCGGTAGAAGAACTTCTTCCACTTCATGTCCGCCGTGTTGCGCGCGGTGAGGCGGGGGAAATAGAGGGTCAACAGGTCGCTGAGGTCGGCACGGTTCCATACACCCAGGTCCTGCCAGAGGTGATTGCTGCCCAGGCATGCCACCGCGACGACACGGGCAATCAGCCCCGCCTCCGGCTCGTCACCGGCACGGCCCTGCAGCAGCAGGTGCTGCAATTCTCCCGTTTCCGCCTGACGCGCACCGTCCGCCGCCCGTCCCGGATCGGGGAATGAATCCGGCGCGAAGCGCGGAAAATGCGCCTGCAGCAGCGTGCGGAAGGCCGCCGGCGACAGGCCCCACCAGACCGGCAGGACACCGCCGCCGGTCGCCCAGCTGGCATACATGCGGGCCAGGATGTCGTCGGCACGCTGAGCGCGGCTGCCATCCATCAGCCGTGCATGGATGGCACGGCGCAGACCGTCTTCGACCGGAACCCCCCTCACCACGTCAGTATTCCACCAGCAGGTCCTCGTCGCGCGCGATCATCTGGCAGGCCAGCCGCCATTCGCCCGGCAGGTCATCGACGATCACACGTTCGAGTTCTTCCTTGCTGAGTTTGCCCAGTTCACGCAACACCTGTTTCTCCTTCTCGGTCAGGTGATAGCCCATGCGCCCTTTTTTATCGACGCTGGTGACGCGCACGGCGCAGTTGCCGCATTCGCCGTTCTCGCAGTCGAAGTTGATGGGTACCTGGTATTCCTTCGCGATCTTCAGGATCGTCTCCGTGTGACTGCCGGCGACCGCATACACGGTCTTGTCCTTGTATTCCGGACTGCTGAAAGTAATCAGAGCCATGACTGTATCTCCTCGTAACGGAATGGTGGGCCGCGCTCAGGCGGGCTTCACTTTCACATCGCCGATAATCTGCGCCTGGCAGGCAAGGCGGTCATGCCGGCTCGCCATGTTGTCGCGCAGCACCTTTTCCTCGAGCACCGAAGGTTCGGACAGGTTGTTCCAGCCCTCCTCCACGTGCATGATGCAGGTACCGCAGTCGCATTCCCGGCAACCGTAGATGATTCCCGAACCGACCCGTTCGGACACCTCGATAACCCGGGTACCGACCGGAACGCTCACCGTCTGTTCTATATCAGCAAACGTAATCCTTGCTTTTGGCATCGCACTTACTCCTTCTGTTGACTTCAATGATGGAAAACACCTGTTCACTCACACCAGGTCGGCGAGATCCAGCACCGCCCTGTGGTCGCGGCGGCCGGTCAGGATGGACGCGATGTCGCACCCGAATTCGTGACACGCACGCAGTTCCTCCTCGCTGGGGATCAGCTTGATGCGGATACCGGAAACGGGTACGCGCATCTTGAGGCCGCGCATGCGGTCCTCGATCATGCGCACCGCCTCGCCGGTCCAGCCGTAGGACCCGAACGCGGCGCCGAGCTTGCCCTTCAGGTTGACGACCGCCAGCGAGGACAACAGGTCCCAGACCGGCTTCACGGCATCGCCGTTGATGGTCGGTGACCCGAACAGCAGGGCGTCCGCCTCCTCGATGAGATCCACAAACGGCTCGACTTCACCGCCTTCCAGATCGAACAGCGACACCCGCACACCCTCGATCCCTTCGGCACCGGCATGGATTGCCTCCGCCATGCGCGCGGTATTGCCGTAGGAACTCATGTAGAAAATGATCAGCGATTTCTCGTGTGCGCTGATCTCGCCGGCAAGGCTGGAGGTGGACAGCTCGCGGTAATGGGCAACGTAACGCTGTGGCCGGTCGCGCAGGATCGGCCCGTGGGTCGGCGCGATGATCCGTAACGGCAGCGGCTCGATCAGCTCCAGTGCGTTCAGCACGTGCTGCTTGAACGGGCGCATGATGTGCGCATAGTAATAATCGAACGAAAAGCGGAAATCCCCGGCCTTGTCGTTGAACAGGCGGCTGTCGCAGAAATGACAGCCGAACACGTCGCCCGAAAAGAGGATCTGGTCCTCGACCAGGTAGGTGCACTGGGTATCCGGCCAGTGCAGGAACGGCGTGTGCAGAAAACGCATGGTGCGGTCGCCGAGGCTCACCGTGTCACCGGTCGTAACCGTCTGGTAGCTGAACGTCCGGTCCTGCGGTTTCAGCAGCCCCTTGAGCATGGAGGTCGCCCGTTGCGAAATGTACAGCTGCGCACGGGGGGCGCGCCGCATCAGCTCCGGCAGGGCGCCGCTGTGGTCGGGCTCCAGGTGGTTGAGGACGATCGCCCGGATTTCGGAATAGTCCGCCACCGACTCCAGGCGGCGGAAAAATTCCCCGGAAAAGTTTTCCTTGACGGTATCGACGATGGCCACCCCGTCACTGCCGCGGACCAGGTAGGCGTTGTAGCTGGTCCCGTTTGCGGTCTTGAGGATGATGTCGAAGGTGCGCAGCGTCGGGTCCATCGCACCGATCCAGTAGACCCCCGGTGCGAACCCGACCGCCCCGCGCGTATCGGCTGTATTCGGCTGCGGCTTCATCGCACTACCCGCCGTTGATGGCGACGCCGTGCGTCAGTCCCGGAGGACCGGACGGCCGGCGGACACGACCGCCTGTTCCAGGCACCTGCCGCCCTGTTCCACGCAGCAGGCAACACCCAGCCCGTCGAGCAGTTGCCGGCAATATGCACCGATGCCGGTACACAGCACCACGTCGCAGTCACGCAACAGCCGTACCGTGTCGGCAGCCGTGGCGCCCGTACCGGGCCGGGGACACGCCTGCCGGCCGATGAAACGGGTCGTCTCCGGGGAAATGTCGTACAGATAGAACCCGGCGGTCTCCTCGAATGCCAGGTCGACCTGCGTGCCGCTGCTGCTGGCAACGGCCACCAGCCGGGTACCGGGTTGCGGGGACAGCGGTGCATCCTGCACCAGGCCCCAGCGCACACCGGCCGGCACCGGCGCGGGCAGGGCTGTTGCGTTTGCGGATGTGGAATACATAAGCACCTCCTGTGTTTCCGGTCAGCGGGATCGCGACGCCAGCAGCAGTGCCGAGTGCCGGTCCCACAGGTGCTGCGGGATGTGCCGGAACGACCGGGGCTGATGGTCAGTGACAGGCGGGCGCCTTGCGTGGAGCGTCTCCAGGCAGCTGGCCCGGGCAACGCGCAGACAGGACTGCAGTGTGGATTTGCACGACATGGTTCATTCCTCCGCTAGCGTGCCTGGATCTCGGCCATGGCCGCTGCCATACGTTCCGGCGGGATGCCGGTGAGCGAACCCGGCGGGTTGGCCGGTTCGCCCAGCTCATTGAGGATGGCGCCCTCGACGGGACAGATACTGGCGCACTGTGGATCGGCGTACTCCCCCTCGCACCCCGTGCACTTGCCCGCATCGATCAGAAAATGCGGCAACGCCGCCTGGATGGCACGGCTCGGGCACAGCGGTTCGCAGGCCCAGCAGTTCACGCAACTTTCCAGGATCGAATAGGCCATGTGACAGTCCTCCGTTCAGGCAGTAGCCCGGGTCAGCCGCGGTGCGGGCGCATCCAGCCGGCCGGCCTGCGCCATCTCGCGATAGACGGCCGCGACGGCCTCCTCGATGGGTTCCATGGCGTGCTCGCCGTCGGGCTGGATACCCGCCTCCTCCAGCAGGCCCCAGGGTTCAAACCCGATCCGGGAACAGAGCACGGCCTCACAGCCTGCCAGGGTACGGATGGTCCGCTGCAACGCTGTCTCCGCCTCGCCACAGGTATCGTCGCCGGAACAGTAGGCATCGACCTTGCGGTGACCGATGAAGCGCACGTCCTGGCGGCTGGCTTCGTAGATGAGGAACTCGCGTGCATGGCCGAAATGCTGGTTGATCACCCCGCCGCCACTGGTGGCCACTGCCATCAGCACCGGCCGGGTTTCCCTGCCGCCCTGCAGCGCCGTCAGCGGAACGTGGACCCCGGCGGCCTTCAGGCGCTGCTGTTCACGGTTTTCCTCGATGGCGGCATGGACAGCGGCGCGCTGTTCCATCGCGGCGGCGTAGTCGATGTCCATCCCTTCGATCTTGTCCATGGTAAATTCGGCGCCGCGGTCCTCGCCCAGCAGGCCGACGGCATCGGCACGGCACTGGCGGCAGTGCCGCATCATGTTCATGTCACCGGCACACTCGTCCTGCAGTGCCTGCAACTCGGTGTGCGTGGGACCGCGCTGCCCCATCACGCCAAAGAACGTGCCGTGTCCGGCCTCGGCGATCAGCGGCATGACGTTGTGCAGGAAGGCGCCCTTCGCCTTGACCACGCGGCTCACTTCCCTGAGATGCCCGTCGTTGACGCCGGGGATCAGCACCGAGTTCACCTTCACCAGGATGCCCTTCGCGACCAGCATCTCCAGGCCCTTCTGCTGCTGCTCGATGAGGATCCGTGCCGCCTTGCGTCCCCGGATACGGCGGTTGTTCCAGAATATCCAGGGATAGATCTTCGCGCCCACCTCGGGATCGACGCAGTTGATGGTGATGGTGACGTGATCGATGTTGTGCCGGGACAGTTCCTCGACCTGTGCCGGCAGCGCCAGGCCATTGGTCGACACGCACAGCCTGATGTCAGGCGCCTTTGCGCTGAGCTGGCGGAAGGTCTCCATGGTGCGCTCGGGGTTCGCCAGCGGGTCGCCGGGACCGGCGATCCCCAGCACGGTCATCTGCGGGATGTTCGCGGCTACCGCCATGACCTTCTTCACCGCCTGGTCCGGCGTGAGCAGCTCGGACACCACGCCCGGCCGTGATTCGTTTGCACAATCGTATTTGCGGTTGCAGTAATGGCACTGGATGTTGCACGCCGGCGCAACCGCCACGTGCATGCGCGCGTAGTAGTGGTGCGCCTCCTCCGAATAGCAGGGGTGGTTCTTCACCTTGTCGCGGATCGCCTCCGGCAGGTGCCCAAGCTGGTCGCTGCTGCCGCCACATCCGCCCGAGGTACAGCCGCCGGCCGGTTGTGTGTCCTGACCCAGTACCTTCAGTTCCATCCACAGTCCTCCTTCGACATATGGGCTGCACGCGGTGCAGGCCCTTTGCCTCACTCACAGTGCAAGGGCCGTGCCGGGTCGGCAATCACGGTACAGGCTGCGGATTTTCAATGGTTTTCGGAAACCGGCGGGACGCTCGTGAAACGGCAATGTCGGGAACCACACAGGCGGAACCGCACGGGCTGTATCCATTGCGACAAACCCGTGCGGCGCTCCTGATTCCCGCAGGCAGCTGCGGTGTGGCGGTCGTACAACGGGCGATAAACCATGCCGGGCGGTCAGCCCGGCGGGAGGTCAGATCTGCCGGACCTGGATGTCCAGTGTCTGGATACGGTAGGCGATCTGGCGTGGCGTCATCCCCAGCAGGCGTGCGGCCCTGGCCTGTACCCAGCCGGCCTGTTCCAGCGCGGCGATCACGCGTTCGCGCTCGTCCATGTTGGGGTCCTGCAGATCGACCGGTTGCGGCGGCAGCACGCCCTCCGCCGGCTGCAGTTTCTCGTCCAGGCCGGTGATGCTGATGATGTCGCGGTTGATTTCACCGTCCTCGCTGAGGATTGCGGCACGTTCCAGACAGTTCTCCAGTTCACGCACGTTACCCGGCCAGTCGTGATGCATCAGCAGGCGGATGGCACTGTCCTGGATGTTCAGCGGGCGGCCCTGGCGCCCGGCGACCTTGGCCACCAGGAAACGGGCCAGGTCCGGTATGTCCTCGATACGTTCGCGCAGGGCCGGCATGCGGATCGGCATGACGTTGAGCCGGTAGTACAGGTCCTCGCGGAAATCACCCTGCTCGACCGCTTCCTCGAGATTGCGGTTGGTCGCCGCGATCACGCGTACGTCCACCTTCAGCGTACGCAACCCGCCCACGCGTTCGAACTCGCCTTCCTGCAGTACCCGCAGCAGCTTGGCCTGGAAGGCGGCGGAGATCTCACCGATCTCGTCCAGGAACAGCGTGCCGCCATCGGCCCGTTCGAAGCGGCCCTTGCGCTGGTTGACGGCACCGGTGAAGGCGCCCTTTTCATGACCGAACAGGTCCGACTCCAGCAGGGTATCCGGCAGGGAAGCGCAGTTCAGCTTGATGAAGGAGCCGTTGGAACGTGGCGAGTTGTAGTGGATCGCGTTGGCAATCAGCTCCTTGCCGGTACCCGACTCGCCGCGGATCAGCACGGTGGTGTTCCACTTGGCGACCTGGCGCACCTGGGTGAAGACACGACGCATCACCGCGGTATGGCCGACGATGCTGTCGAAACCGTGTTCCGCCCGTACCTCGCGGCGCAGCTTGTCGCGCTCTGCCTCGATCTCCTGGCGTTCGTGTTCCACCTTGCGTGACAGCCGCACGGTCTGGCCGATCAGGTTGGCGACCATCTCCAGGAACCGGGCCTGTTCCGGCAGCTGTTCGCGACTGGGCGGCTGTGCAGCCAGGACGCCGGCCGGCTGTCCCCGCTCGCCGATCCGGATCGGCACGCCGATGAACGGCAGTTCCGGGTTGTAGACACCGAGACGGTCCAGGAAGCGAGTCTCCTCCGAGAGATTCTCCACCACGATGGACTCACCGCGTTCCATGATAATGCCGATGATCCCCTCGCCCGGCCGGTAACGGACCGTTTCCGTGGGACGGGCACATTTGTCATGCAGGGCACAAACGGTCAGCTCGCCGCTGTCGTGGTCCAGCAGGCTGACCATGCCGCAGGACAGCAGGCCGCAGCTGTCCAGCAGTTTCAGCACCTCGTCGAGGGTCTCCCGCAATTGCAGCGAACGGCTCAGCACCTGGCTGACCCGGTACAGGGTCTCCAGTTCCGCCTCGATCAGCGAATCGCGCTCACTGCCGGTGACGGGTCCGTTCCCGGTCAGCCCGATCATGCCCCGTCCTCCCGCAGCAGGTAGGAGGGGGGTTTGAGCGGCAACTGCACATGTACCAGGCATCCGTCCGTGTGATGGGCATCGATGAAAATGTTGCCACCGTGCTGAATGGCAACTTCCTGGGCAATGGTCAGACCCATGCCCGCCTGCCGGGTCCGGTGCTGCCAGGCGGAGTAAAAGGGTTCGAACACACGAACCTGTTTGTCATGCGCGATGCCCGGACCGGTATCCCGGACGGTCAGCTCGACACACTCGTCGTCCGCCGCGGTCGTGATGAACAGTTCCCGGCGCTGGCTGCCGGGCTCGCCGATCGCATCGATGGCATTGTCGACCAGTTGCTTGAGCAGCGAGTGCATGGCGTAGCGCCTGCCCACGATGACAGGCAGCGTCGGCGCCGGCTGCCAGTCCACCAGCACGCCCTCGTTGAGCATGCGCTCCGTGCACATTGCCAGCACATCGTGCACGACCTCGTTCAGGTTGATCGCGACCACCGGCTCGTTCGACTCCTTCGGCAGCGACAGGTCCAGGCTCTCCAGCACCTGCTCCCCGTTTTCATGAACGTCGGCGAGTATCCGGTAGAGCGGGTCAGCCCGGCCATCGGTGCGGCGTTCCAGCATGCCGAGTGCGGCGGCGATGATATTGAGCGGCCCCTGGAACCGGAACATGGCACCCGACAGGGTCTCGCGGATCCGGTGCACCAGTTGCTGCTCGGCCATCAGCGCCTGCATGGCTCCGGTCCGGATGCGTTCCTGGTGCAGCTTCTGCACGGTGATTTCATTCGCCACCAGCAGCAGGCGGCGCTCCTCACCCGGCGCGAAATAACTGTCCGCCGTCGCACCGAGGCTGTTCACCTGCACACCGGAGCAGTCAAACCAGCGCGCCTGGCCGCCGCCTTCCGGCTGGTAGCAGATCTCCCGGTTGATCACGCCGTTCGGGGTCGTCTCACCGTCGATCGCCTGCAGTTCCTGCAGAAAGAACTCCGCCGGCTCGCGGCCGCGCATGTCACCCTGCAGTTTCTTGTAGGCCATGTTGTCCAGCTGCACCCGGCCCTGCCCGTCGAGCAGGGCAATGACCACCGGCGCGGCATCCAGCACGGTCTCGATCAGCACTTTCTGGTTGCGGACCTGCTGTTCGAGTTCGTGCAGTTCCGTGACGTCCCGGTGCATGGCCAGGTAGTAGCTGGCCTCTCCGTCGATGCCGAGCACCGGCGATACGTTCAGGTCGGCAAGATAGCGCGTCCCGTCGCGGCGGCGGTTGACCAGCACGCCGGTCCAGGGCCTGTGTGCAAGCAGGTTGCCCCACAACTGCTGATAGACCCCGGGCGGGGTCACCTTGTAGGACAGGATCGACTGGTTCTTGCCGGTCAGTTCCTCGAAGCGGTAGCCGGTCAGCTGTTCGAAGGCCCGGTTGACGTACACGAAGTTCGCCCGGGTATCGGTGATCGAGATGGCGACCGGGGATTGTTCCACCACTTCCAGGAATACCCGGGGGGGCAGTACGCCGTCACTGGTCGCAACCCGGCGGCCGATCGCCTCGATCAGCTCGATCGGCGTACCGGCCGGCGGGGATTCGAGAAAGGCGCCCAGCGCCTCGGCCATCTTCTCTTTGGCAGGGATAGGTTCTGACACAATCCGGTACCGGTCGGTTGCAGATACCAGACTGCAGTGCAATATTCGTACCTTGTGGACGGATCCGGCCGCGGTCCCGCTCCAGGCGGGGCCTGCCACGGCATGGCCTGGACGAACCTGTCCGGTTTACTACAGGGATGAACCGGGTGGATGCCCGTTTGTGGTCTTCCCTACAATCCCGATGTGTCAGGATGGTGCATACCCTCCGTTGAAGCCCGCATTCCCGGCGAATGTTGCCCGGGCGCCGCCTTGGCATGGTTGATGCAGATTCCAGTACAAACCTGCTGGGTGCATACCTGCCATGACCGAATATCTGCTTTTGTTGCTGGGAACCGCCCTGGTAAACAACGTCGTCCTGGTCAAGTTTCTTGGCCTGTGCCCGTTCATGGGTACCTCCGGCAAGATCGATACCGCCCTGGGCATGGGCTTTGCCACGACCTTCGTCCTGACGCTGGCCGCCGCGGCCGGGTGGCTGCTGGAACACCTGGTGCTGCAACCGCTCCATATCGGTTTCCTGCGCATCCTCACCTTCATCCTGGTGATTGCCGCCGTGGTGCAGTTCACCGAGATGGTGGTCCGCAAGCTTTCCCCCGGCCTGTACCAGGTGCTCGGGATCTTCCTCCCCCTGATCACCACCAACTGCGCCGTGCTGGGTGTCGCCCTGCTCAACGTCCAGGAAAACCATGATTTCGTTTCCAGCCTGCTGTACGGCTTCGGCGCCGCACTGGGCTTCACCCTGGTCATGGTGATGTTCGCAGGCCTGCGCGAACGGCTGCAGGTCGCGCAGGTACCCGCGGCCTTTGCCGGTACCCCGATCGGTTTTGTCGTGGCCGGTCTGCTGTCCCTGGCATTCATGGGATTTTCCGGTTTGACCACGCATTGAGGAGGACTGACATGTTCAGCGCACTTGCCAGCCTGACGCTACTGGGACTGACCCTGGGCTGGCTGCTTGGCCTGGCCGCGCGTCACTTCAGGGTCGAGGGCAATCCGCTTCAGGAGGAGATCGAGGCACTGTTTCCGGGTTCGCAGTGCGGCCAGTGCGGCTATGCCGGCTGCACCCCCGCGGCCGCGGCCGTCATTGCGGGCGAGGCACCGGTGACACTGTGTCCTCCGGGCGGCCGGGCGCTGGCCGAATCCCTGGCCACAAGGCTGGGGATCAGCGTGGACCTGTCCGGCGTCACCGACAGGCCGCCCATGTATGCCCATGTGCGGGAGGCCCTGTGCGTGGGCTGCACCAAATGTTTCAAGCGCTGCCCCACCGATGCCATCCTCGGTGGCCCGAAGCAGATCCATGCCGTGCTGACGGATGCCTGTACCGGCTGCGAGCAGTGTTTCGAGGTTTGCCCGACCGAGTGTATCGAGATGCGGCCGGTGGCACCGACCCTGCAGACCTGGTACTGGCCACTGCCCGCGGCAGCGGCCTGAGCCGGATGCGCAGGGGCCGGTACGCGGGGAACACGCCGTCATGAAACTGTTTCGTATCAACGGGGGTGTGCATCCACAGGACCGCAAGGACCTGACTGCCGCACAGGCGATCGTCGACGTGCCGTTACCGGCACTGCTGCATATCCCCCTGCAACAGCACATCGGTTCACCCGCGGCGCCACTGGTGCAGCGCGGTCAGCAGGTCGACAAGGGGCAGCTGCTGGCCCACAGCCAGGGCCTGATTTCCGCGCCGGTGCACGCACCGACCTCCGGCCGGATCGTCGGCGTCGGCAATTACCCCGCACACCACCCGTCCGGACTGTCGGTACGGACCATCACGCTCAAGCCGGACGGTGCAGAGCGCTGGTGTGCGCTCGACACGGTCACGGCCGATGCCGCTGTGCTGGATGCGCAGGAGATCGCCACCCGCGTCGCCGCCGCCGGTATCGTCGGCATGGGCGGCGCCACCTTCCCTTCCTCGGTCAAGCTCAACCTGCGCAATCGCTACACGCTGCATACGCTGGTCATCAACGGCGCCGAATGCGAGCCCTACCTGACCTGTGATGACCGCCTCATGCAGGAGAGTGCCGACCGGATCGTCGACGGCGTGCGCATCATGGCACGCGCACTCGGCGTGGAGCACATCATCATCGGCATCGAGAACAACAAGCCACGGGCGCAAACCGCCATGGAACAGGCGGCACGGCCGTACAACGGCATCCGGATTGCCCGCCTGCCTGCGCGCTACCCGATGGGTTCGGAGAAACACCTGGTGCAGACCCTGACCGGACAGGAAACCCCGGCGCGGGGCCTGACGGCGGATATCGGCATCGTGGTGCACAACGTGGCGACGGCGCTGGCGGTCCACACGGCCATCCGCAAGGGCGAGCCGCTGATCTCGCGCGTGGTCACGGTCAGCGGGAATGCGATCCGCCGGCCAGGCAACCTGCGGGTGGCCATCGGGACACCGGTCGCACACCTGCTGGATTACTGCGGGGGATTCGTCGAGGAACCGGCCCGTCTGATCAGCGGCGGTCCCATGATGGGTCAGCCGCTGCCGGATACCCGCGTCCCGATCGTCAAGGGCAGCAACGGCATCCTTGCCCTGACCGGGGACGAGGTCCGCAGCAGCCCCGCCATGCCGTGCATTCGCTGCGCCAGTTGTGTCTCCGCCTGCCCGTGCGGCCTGCTGCCGCTGGAGATGGCGAATCATGCACGTGCCGGCAACCTGGATGGCGCCATCCGCTTCGGCCTGATGGACTGCATTGCCTGCGGTTCCTGCGCCTATGTGTGTCCCGCGCACATACCGCTGGTGCAGTACTTCAACTATGCCAGGGGCGAGCTGACTGCGCGGCAACGCGCCGAACACAAGCAGAAGGAAACCCGGCGCCTGGCGGAACAGCGCAGTGAACGCCTGGAACGCCAGAAGCAGGCCAGGCGCGCGGCCCTGGCACAGCGCAAGGAGACGGGCGAGTCGTCGGCAACCACGACCAGGGCGGCAAAGGCATGAGCGGCGCCACCCTGATCAGCGGTCCCTTTGCCCACAGCCGCAACAGTACGGCCCGCACCATGGGCCTGGTGATGCTGGCGCTGCTGCCGACCACCGGCTACGGCGTGTACCTGTTCGGCTGGCCGGCACTGCTTCTGCTGATCCTCACCACGCTCAGCGCGGTCATTGCCGAGGCCCTGTGCCTGCAGCTGGCCGGCAAGCCGGTCCGGCGGTTCCTGATGGACGGCTCGGCCCTGTTGAGTGGCTGGCTGCTGGCGCTGACCCTGCCGCCCTGGGCACCGTGGTGGATCGGGGTCAGCGGCGGCGTGATCGCCATCGTGATCGGCAAACAGGTATTCGGCGGTATCGGCCAGAACCTGTTCAATCCCGCCATGGTGGCGCGCGTGGTGTTGCTGATCTCCTTCCCGCTGGAGATGACCGTCTTTCCTGCACCCCACCCGCTGTTCGCGGCCGGCTCGCCCGGTTTGCTGGACGGTATCGGTATCCTCTTCGGCAGCGGACTGCCGGCGGACGCCGTCAGCAGTGCCACCGTCCTGGGGGCCGTCAAGACCGCCCTGGGCAGCGGGCTGGAACTGACGGCCATCGACCCGGGTGTCCCGGGCTGGTCCTCCATGGCCATCGGAAAACTGCCGGGCAGCCTTGGCGAAACCTCGGCCCTGCTGATCCTGGCCGGCGGTCTCTTGCTGCTGGCAACCCGTGTCGTCCGCTGGCATATCCCCGTGTCCATGCTCGGAACGCTGCTGTTGCTGGCCGGCGGATTCCACCTGCTTGACCCAGCACACTACCCCGGGATCATGCATCACCTGCTGGCCGGGGCCACGCTGCTGGGCGCCTTCTTCATTGCGACCGACCTGGTGACTTCCCCGGTCACGAACACGGGACAGCTGCTGTTCGGTGCCGGCTGCGGCGCACTGGTGTACATCATACGGACCTGGGCCAGTTACCCGGAAGGCATGGCCTTTGCCATCATGCTGATGAACGCCCTGACACCACTCATCGACCACTACCTGAAACCGCGCGTGTACGGACGCGACCGCAAGGGCAACCCGATCCACGAAACGGGTCGCGCGGACTGAGACCATGGCCACGGAAACCGAACCGGCCTACCGGAAACGCCTCGGCTACCAGGCCGGGTTGCTGGGAGGATTTGCCCTGTTGTGCACGGCGCTGCTCCTCGTCGGCAATATCGCCACGCATGCCGTCATCGACCGGCGCCTCGAGGAGGACCTGCAATCGTCCCTGGCACGCGTCATTCCCGCACAGCTGCATGACAACAACCTGCTCGAGGGATCCCTGGCGGTCGCGGACCGCCAGGGTACGCCGGTTCGGGTCTATCGCGGCACCCGGAACGGTCAGGTAAGCGCCCTGGCATTCCGCATTACCGGGCAGGGCTATTCCGGCGAGATCGATCTCATCCTCGGCCTGGACAGCGACGGCAGGATACTCGGTGTGCGCGTGCTGTCCCATTCCGAGACCCCGGGACTTGGCGACAGGATCGAGGACACCAAATCCGACTGGATTCTGGGTTTCAACGGGCTGTCCCTGGAAAACACCCCCGCCGAACAGTGGCACGTGAAAAAGGACGGCGGCAGGATCGACCAGTTCAGCGGCGCCACCATCACGCCGCGCGCCGTCGTCAAGGCGATCCACGAAGGGCTGGAATTCTTCCAGCGGCATCGCGGCGAGCTGCTGGCAATGTCACAAACCGGAGAGAACCCCCGCGCGAAGGAACCCTGACATGACGGCAAGCTACAGAAACATCACACGCAACGGCCTCTGGGACAACAACGTCGTGTTGAGCCAGAACCTGGCGTTGTGCCCGACACTGGCCGTGACCAGCACCGCGACCAACGGCCTCGGCATGGGACTGGCGACGACTGCGGTACTGGTATTCACCGGGCTGTTCATCTCCGCGTTACGCAGGGTGATCGTACCCGAGGTACGCATCCCGGTATTCGTACTGATCATCGCCACCGTCGTCACCGTGGTGGACATGGGCATGAATGCCTGGCTGCACGACCTGCACAAGGTGCTCGGGCTGTTCATCCCGTTGATCGTCACCAACTGCGCCATCCTGGGACGTGCCGAGGCCTTTGCCTCGCGCAATACGCCGTTGCCCGCCGCCATCGACGGCCTGATGATGGGTCTCGGTTTCACCCTGGCGCTGGTCATCCTGGGTGCCGTGCGTGAAATCCTGGGCAGTGGCACCCTGTTCGCCAATGCCTCGCTGCTGCTGGGCAGACTGTTCGACTTCATGGAACTGACACTGATTCCCGACTACCGGGGATTCCTGCTGGTCGTGCTGCCGCCGGGTGGCTTTCTCGCGCTCGGTTTCCTGCTGGCGGGAAAGCGCATCCTCGACCGGAAACTGCAGGAACGCAGCCGGAGCACGCAGCCGGTCATCGTGTCAGGGTCCACTGCCCGGGCGTGATGCGGCAGCAAGGCCCTGCAGGCAGGATTGCCATCATCGTATTACAGAAACCACCAGGAATATTGAGTAATGAATATCGGAATCGCCTACGCAGACAAGTTCAGGCATGTCTGGTTGAAACTGGATGTACCGGAAGGCAGCACGCTATTGCAGGCCATCGAGAAATCGGGGTTGCTCGAACAGTTTCCCGAGATCGATCTGGCACGGCAGAAGGTGGGCATCTTCGGCAAGATCACGCGTCTTGATGCGCAACTCGAGGAAGGCAACCGGGTGGAAATCTACCGGCCGATCACCGCCGACCCGGAAACCGTGGAAAGACGGGATACCCCCTAGGCAGGCCGCCGGTCCCGCACCCGGGCAAGAATCTACCCGGCTGTAACCGGAGCCGCTCTAGGACGTTTCTATTAGTTCGTTTGTACTATTGTCCTGACAATCCTGATAGGTTGAGATAGCCGACCTGGCATGGGACTGGCGAATCAGCATGGAAGAACTGCATTTCGGTAAACTGTCCATCCGTAACGAAAACTCGTTCGTCACTTTCATCGTACATGGAAAAGGCGATACGACTGTCAGAATCCGCGCAGATCACATCCCGGATATCATTGAATTTCTGAAAGAGAAATCCGGCAGTGAGACCAATCGCCGATCTGCATTCCGGATCGATCTGCAGCACATCTCCCCTTCCGTCAGCGATCGTTTCCGGGTTACGGTCGGCGGAACACAGGGTGACCTGATCGAGGTGACCCCGGTGAAAATCAGCCTCACAGGAATGCTGGTGGAAACAAGACAGGATATCGGCATTACGGGGAGTCATACCCTCGCCAGACTGAGTCTCGACAATACACATGCGATACTGGGCGCAACCATAGTACGAAGCTTCGGGTGCGCGGTGGCATTCTATTTCACCAGATCCGTCGTTGACGGACAGCTCGATCCTCCTCACGAACTGGTATCCATCTGTCGATCCCTGGAAACGGCCTGGTTGAAGACAAGAATCGGGTGACAGTGCGGCAGCTACCTGCGGATCTATCCTTTCCTAGAATTCTTCC
The DNA here is from genome assembly GCA_964564245.1 of uncultured Ectothiorhodospiraceae bacterium. Lineage (GTDB taxonomy): Bacteria > Pseudomonadota > Gammaproteobacteria > UBA9214 > UBA9214 > UBA9214. The sequence goes on from CAZMAK010000020.1 coordinate 15,258, forward strand.
CATTCGCCGTCATCGGTACCTGTCGCCCTGCCTGTGTTGCCAGTGCACGGGGCTTGACCGGATTTGCTCGCGACTTTCTGTTCCAGCGCATTCAGCAGTCGAATGATATCTGCGCCCATGGGTTCAACATCGTTAAAGCAGATTTCAGCTTCATCGTGTTTACCGGCATGTTTCAGATGCACGATATCCTTGATGACATCATGCAGGCGGAAATGGACCTTGACGAGCTTTTGCATTTCCGGAAGCTGACCGTAATCTTTCAGGCCATGTGAATCAATCCACTTGCCCAGCTCGCAATCGTGACCGGAAACAGCCTCGGACTCGGTCAGGGTTGACTTGCCATCCAGAAAGGAGCGGAGCATGGCCTTCCAGGCCAGGTGCCTGGACCGGACACTGGCAAAATCCAGTGCACCTGCCGACCGGGCATCTGCTGCTACTGCGTTGTGCCCCGACCATGGCCGGTTGCCGGAACGCCGCTCGACGACGGGTCCGGCGCCTGCACTGCCGCCGGCGCTAAAGAATCCAACGAGCTCGCTGAGCGCGCGTGCCTGTTCAGCCATCGACTCCGAGGCCGCGGCCGCCTGTTCGACCAGCGCCGTATTCTGCTGCGTCATCTCGTCCATCTGGCTGACCGCCCTGTTCACCTGCTCGATACCTTCCGACTGCTCCTGGCTCGCCACCGCGATCTCGGCAATGATGTCCGACACCTGCTTCACCGAGTTCATGATCTCCTGCAGGGTCCGGCCGGACTCGTCCACCAGCTTCGAGCCCTCGTCGACCTTCAGTACGCTGTCCTTGATCAGATCCTTGATCTCCCTGGCCGCCGTGGCACTGCGCCCGGCCAGGTTGCGCACCTCGTTGGCCACCACCGCAAAACCACGACCCTGCTCGCCCGCACGGGCCGCCTCTACCGCGGCATTCAGCGCCAGCAGGTTGGTCTGGAAGGCGATCTCATCGATCACGCCAATGATGTCGGCAATCTTCTTGCTCGATGCCGTGATCTCACCCATGGCCGAGACGGCGTTGCCAACCACCGCACCACCCTTCTCGGCCTGCTCGCGCGCACCCGCCGCCAGCCGGTTGGCCTGTTTTGTATTGTTGGCGTTCTGACGCACGGTGGAGGTCATCCCCTCCATGCTGGAGGCCATCTCCTCCAGGCTGGAGGCCTGTTCCTCGGTGCGCTGGGACAGGTTGGAGTTGCCCAGCGCGATCTCGTGTGTACCGTTCAGCACCGCGTGCGCGCTGTTGTTGATTTCAGCCAGCACCTCGGTAAGCCTGGCGAGAGTACTGTTGGCATCGTTCTTGAGCTGACCGAACGTCCCGGCGTAGTCGGCCTCGATGGTTCGGGTCAGGTCACCCCGGGCCATGGCACTGAACATCGTGACGGTATCGTTGATGACGCGCTCGGAGACATCGACCAGGTCGTTGACACCGCTGCTGAGCCGTTCGAAGAACCCGGATTTGCCGTCGAGTTCGACGCGCCGGCTGAGGTCCCCGGCCAGCACACGGCTGACAATACCCTGGATCTCGTCCTCGATGGCAATTTCCTGGGTGCGATCCATCCACTCCACCACGGTGCCAAGGCGCTCTCCCTCGGCACTGATAATCGGGCTGGCGATCACGTGCATGGAACGGCCACCGACCATGAAGTCGACCTTGCAGGTGTCCTTGAGATTGGCCAGCCTGTCGCACAGGTGCACCGGGTTCCTGTTGAACACGTTGATACTGGCACCCAGCAGCCTGCCGGCATCGAATCCCGGCAGGTCCCTGCGCAGGTCGCTTTCCGCGTTGCGCATCATCCGCAACATGGCGTCGTTCATGTAAATGATGTTACAGCCGGCATCGGTGATCATCACGTTGCCTGTGACATTGTCCAGCGCCCGCTTGATGCGGCCAATCTCGCGCAACTGCTTGCGTTCCGACTCAATGCCCTCTCGCAGACCGGACTGCATCATGGCAAGCGACTCGAGCAACTGGCCCAGTTCGTCACGCACCGAGACAGTGATCCGGTTGTTGACATTGCCGCCCCCAATAGCGACCAGTACCTCGCGGATGTGTGCAATCTGGCGATTTATGATGCGCACAACATACCAGCAGAGCAGGCAGGACAGCAGCAGGGCCACGCTGACTGCAGCCAGCTCTGCGTATTTCACCATCACATCCCGCGCTACGCGCGCCTGCAACTGCCCCGCCAGCATCGGCACAGTCCTGTCCAGCAGTTCCAGTGTTGCACCGATAGCAGCGGCGCCTTCGTCGTGCAGTTCCCTGGATGATATAGTGGTGGATTCAGCAAACAGCAGGTCATCGTTGACGCGAGAAAGAAATTTCGAGATTGCCGGTACCAGCGTGTCCGCATCGTGCTGAAGAGTTCCACTCAGGCCCGGATTTCTGCCGGTTGCAGTTTCGATATCCTGTCGAATACCGGTGATCTGCATGTTTATCCGGCTGGACAGGGCAAACAGCTTGCTGATGTCATCTCGCGACCGGGTCCGGCCGGCGGCAATGCCGGCAGACCTGTCACGCAGGATATACAAACTGTCAGCCACCCGGGGCAACCTCGTGACCACCAGGTCCATCAGATAGTGACTGTCGGGGTCCGGATCGAGGGCAAGGTTCGAGGTATCGCCGACATGCTCGATGAGATCGAGTGTCTCGCTGATCAGCTCACTGTGTCTGGTAAAGCTGGAGCCGGCGTCCAGTCCGGATATGTCATTCTGCAGGGAATTCCATCCCGTCCTGACGGTGTGCCAGTCAGACGTTGTCCCGAGGACAACACCCAGCTTGCCGTCTACCGAGTCGATCTGCGCAATCGTCTCGCCAATGGACTTGCGCGTAGCCTGGAGTTTCGGCAGGAATGATGTATCACCACCCAGGTAACTTTCTGCCTGGCTGCGATGTGTGGCGACAGACTCGAGCAGGTTTATTACCTGCGCAATGTAGTGTACACCGTCTATTTCCTTGCGGGAGAAATCAATGGATGCGTCCTTCCCGGTCACCAGCAACCAGGCAGCTATTATCAGGGGGATGCCGACAGCACCGATGATCGTATATATCTTGTAGGCGAATTTGAGGTTCCTGAACATGTAAATATTCCACGTAGTTCTTCGATGTCGATTCGGCAGGTGTCACCGGGTAGCGTCAGAGTCCAGCCCGGGATTGACATAATTCAGGGACGGCAGCGTGCTTATACCGGCATCTACCTGGCATTCGCCCGGACCCCGCAACTCGCGGGAGATCGAACTGACCCCCCTCTCATACGGATTGACAACCCGGCCGGTGGCGCCGGCCACTTGCCCGGAATATTTTCTCGCTGCCGCATGGTGACTCCTTTTGCCATTTCCTTGCCGGCTACAACAGGCTTATCGGCGTAATAATCAACAGCTTTATCCCGGTTCCTGAAGCCTGCTCCTCCAGGCAAGGCACAAGCCGGGAAGCACCTGTCAGCACCCGGGGAACAACAGCCGTATGCAAACGAACTGGCTTCCAGGGCACGCGAGAAGGCCGAGCGTGGCGGAGAGGTGGTGGGCAAGGCGGTCTCCGCCATGGGCGAGGCGAATATTGCGAGCCAGAAGATCTCGGACATCATCGGCGTCATTGACGAGATCGCCTTCCAGATCAACCTGCTGGCGCTGAACGCGGCGGTAGAGGCGGCCCGAGCGGGCGAGCAGGGACGTGGCTTCGCGGTGGTTGCCACGGAGGTGCGCAACCTGGCGCAGAGGAGCGCCACGGCGGCCAGGGAGATCGAGGCGCTCATCGAGGACTCTGTGGCCAAGGTGCGCGATGGCTCGCAGCTGGTGCACCAGTCCGGCGCAACCCTCTCCGAGATCGTGGAGTCGGTCAAGCAGGTGTCCTCCATCGTGGCGCAGATCTCGGTGTCGAGCCGCGAGCAGTCCGAGGACATCGTCGAAGTCAGCCGAACTGTGGAGCAGCTCGACGAATTGACCCAGCGCAACGCCGCCCTGGTCGAACAGGCCGCCGCCGTCAGTGAGTCCTTGAGCGAGCGCGCCCGGTCATTGGACAAGTTGATAGCATTCTTCCAGATCAGCGAGGAGAACTCCCTGGCGGGGACCCATGCCAGACATGAACGCAGGAACACGGGAAAGCGCCCCTGGGCGGTGTCGCCCTCCGGACCGGGCCAGGACAACGCCTTCGGGCACGCAGCGACAGGCACCGACGACGACCGCAGGAATGCTGACGCTTAACAGGGCAATATTCCGGTGCTTGTTGCCATTCCCACAGGATCCGGATTTATGGCGATCGGCCATGGGGCCCGGTCGTGGCCGCACGGAATTATGAGACGGTTCCAGTGAAGTACGATGAAAGAACCTGTTCGGCAGCATCTTGCAAACCGTCATGCGCCAGTAAAGTCCCGTAAAACTTGCGGACCTTCCGGTTAAATCTGCTGGAATTACTTAACTCATTTGATCTTCCCGACACACAGGTTGCCAGGCATTACAGGCACACAAGTTACGCAATTCCGCATTCGGGAGTGTTCCCGGATCTCCTGGAAAGAGTGTAATCGTATGGATGAACGACTCAGATTCGTGGCCTGCCTGCTCATGGAAGTAAGCCACGAATATATCACCAGCAAGCGCATGCGGCCCGTGGTCCTGAGCCACATCGAGTAGTCCCGTGCGTGTTATCGCTTATTCGCATGCGGATAGCGAATCGGCGGCATCGTGCGCCTGGCAGGGATGGAGTTCATCAAGGGGTACAGATCGTCCGTTTGACTGCACGACCCTTGCGTGGAAGCGCTTGAGTGCACGCGACTCCCGGGCACCGCAGGCGTGCGCAATCACTCCGACCTCGTACACCATGTTCCAGGCGTAGTTCACAACCCGCACTGCCGTGTCGGCCGGCGCCGGCCCCCTGGCTCAGTAACCCGGCTCATATCTCAGGGTCGCAATCATGCCCCCGATATCTGCAGGTCGTTCCTCCTGCGCCAGTCCCTGCCGCCATGCCGTTTCGGCAACCGCAACGGCAATGGCCAGCGAGACGTTGCGAATATCGTGCAACGGTGGATAGAGCGTACCGGCGGCCAGATCATCCGCACCCACCAGCCCTGCCAGTGTCCGCGCGGCCACAAGGAACATCTCGTCCGATACGATACGTGCGCGACAGGCGATGGCGCCAAGCCCGATACCGGGAAATACATAGGCATTGTTGCACTGGCCGGGCCTGAATACCCCGCCCTGGCAGATCACGGCATCGAACGGGCTGCCGCTGGCGAATACCGCGCGACCGCCACTCCATTCATGGACCTGCTGCGCCGTACACTCGGCCCGCGAGGTTGGATTGGAAAGCGCGAAGATCACCGGCCGCTCATTGATCCGGGCCATCTCCCGGATGACCCCTTCCGGAAAACTTCCGGGGGTGCCGGTTGCCCCGATCAGCACCTGTGGCCTGATCCGTGCAATCGCATCCGTGAACGAGGCGGCGGGACAGTCGTGTGCGTACGGCCGGATGTGCGGCTCAAGATGGCTTCGGCCACTCACTACCAGCCCGGACCGGTCCACGAGCCACAGGCGGTGCCGCGCTTCCTGGTCGCTCAGCCCGGCCTGGCGGAATGCGACCCGGAACAGATCGGCGATACCGGTCGCGGCGGAGCCGGCACCAAGAAACAGGATGTTCAGCTCCTGGAAGGCAGTACCGGTAATCCGGCCGGCGGCGAGCACACCGGCCAGCGCGACGGCGGCGGTGCCCTGGATGTCATCGTTGAAACACAGTACCTGGTCACGATACCGGTTCAGATGGGCATAGGCATTGGGGGTCTGGAAGTCCTCGAACTGTATCAGCGCATCCGGGAAGGCATCCTGTACCGCGTCGACGAATTCGCCGACGAGCGCATGGTATCCCTCTCCCGACAGGCGCGCCCGGTCAATGCCGAGGTAGAGAGGGTCGGTTCGCAATGCCTCATTGTTGGTGCCCACATCCAGCATGACAGGCATGCACTGGTGTGGCCTGATCCCGGCGCAGGCCGAATACAACGCCAGTTTACCGATCGGTATCCCCATCCCGTTCGCGCCCAGGTCACCGAGCCCCAGGATACGTTCACCGTCGGTTACCACAATCAGGCGTACCTCACGCTCCGGCCAGTTATTCATGATCTCGCGTACCCTGCCGCGATCCTCGGGGGTGATATAGAACCCGCGCGGCTGGCGGAAGATATGGGCGAATTCCTGGCAGGCCTGGCCCACCGTCGGGGTATAGATCAGCGGCATGAGTTCATCGATATGGTCTGTCAGCAGGTGATAGAACAGGCGTTCATTGCGCCCCTGCAATGCCTGCAGGAAGATATAACGCTCGATGTCACTGCCCTTGCGGCGCAGGTTCTCCATCGCACGCGATTCCTGCGTTTCAAGGCTGGAAACATGCGCCGGCAGCAGGCCGCGCAGCCGGTAGCGATCGCGTTCATCCAGGGTGAATGCCGTACCCTTGTTGAGTTCCGGTCTCTTGAGCCGGTCATAGCCCAGCAGGGTTTCTCTCTCTACAGGCACGATCGCGGACACCGGATGATTTCCTTCCTGATTAACATGGCTGGTTGCCTTTCGCCCCCTGATCGACCCACAGGCGCAGTATCTCGATCTCCCGCCCTGCAAGAGGATAGCCCCTGCCGTGCGGCATGAGAATACAGGCATATGCCGGCCGGCACCCGGGTTGCGCAACTGCAGTCCGTTTCGGGTATTCTGTCATCCGGGCTGATCGTCTCGTTTACCCTGCCGGGGCTGTTCCCCGTGCTGACCGGGAAGACCGTTTCCATGCTCAGGACCCGGCGCGTACCACATCACTACCGCAAACCAGGGCAGCTCGATTGCGACATCGCGGTCATCGGCGCAGGTTCCGGCGGCCTGGTGAGCGCCTGCAAGGGTCACCAGGCAGCTACGCCATGCACCCGGGCTTCGGTGGCCACGTCGAACCGGTAAAACAGGAACCTTGTATGTCCCCGATCATCAACCTCTCTTCCAGTATCGACCTCCCCGTCGCACAGCTGCCCACGGCCGAGCCGTGTGTCGTGGTGATCTTCGGCGCCACCGGTGACCTGACCCGGCGCAAACTCATGCCGGCGCTGTTCCATCTCGCCGGCGAGGGCTGCATGGCGGGACCGTTCCAGGTGGTCGGTATCGGCCGCCGGAGCCTGGCCGATGACGCGTTCCGCGACCACCTGCAGGAAGGGGTGTCACGATCCGCCGAGATCAGTCGATTCAGTGAGGAAGAGTGGCAGGCCTTCGCGCCGCGTATCTCGTATCTGGCGGGCGATTTCGCCGACCCGGCCACCCACCGGCAGCTGGCCGGTTATCTTGCCGGCCTGCCCGTTGCCAATCACCTGTTCTATCTCGCCACCGCACCCAGTGCGGTCCCGGCCATTCTCCGGGGCCTGGTTGGCGCGGGGTTGAACCGGAACGCCCGGGGCTGGTCGCGCATCGTGATCGAGAAACCGTTCGGCCGCGACCTGGCCTCGGCGCAGGCCCTCAACACCTCGGTGGCGGAGGCCTTCAACGAATCACAGGTCTATCGCATCGATCATTACCTGGGCAAGGAAACGGTGCAGAACATCCTGTTCTTCCGTTTCGGCAACGCCCTGTTCGAGCCGGTGTGGAACCGCAGTCATGTCAGTCATGTCGAGATCACCGCCGCCGAACCGCTGGGCGTGGGTCACCGCGCCGGTTACTACGCGGAATCCGGCGCCTTGCGGGATATGGTGGCCAACCACCTGATGCAGCTGCTGGCGCTCACCGCCATGGAGGCGCCGGTAACCTTCGATGCCGACGCCGTGCGCGACAAGAAGACCGAGGTCTGGCGTGCAATCCGCCCCATGACGCCGGCGGAGGTGGCAAGCCGCACGGTACGCGCACAATACTCGGCCGGCGAGAGCGACGTCCGGCCCGTACCGGGCTGGCTGGAGGAAGCCGGTGTACCGGCGGACTCCCGCACCGAGACCTATGCCGCGCTGGAACTCCGGATCGATAACTGGCGCTGGGCCGGTGTGCCGTTCTACCTGCGCACGGGGAAAAGACTGGCCCGCCAGGTAACCGAAATCGCCGTGCATTTTCATCACCCGCCACTGAGCCTGTTCCCGAGCCAGGAAGCGGTGAAATCCAACGTTATCGCCCTGCGCATCCAGCCCGACGAGGGCATCAGCCTCGCGTTCGGTGCCAAGCAGCCGGGTACGGCGCGCCGTGCGGTACCGGTCTCCATGGACTTCTGCTACCGCCATACCTTCGGTGACAATCCACCCTCGGCGTACGCCGTGCTGCTGCTCGATGCCATGCGCGGTGACGCCACCCTGTTCACCCGCCGCGATGGCGTGGAGGCGCAATGGCGTTTGATCACGCCCATCGAGGAGGCCTGGGCGGCGCAAACGGACGGTGCGCTGCCGCGTTATGCGGCGGGATCCGATGGCCCCGCAGAGGCCGACGACCTGCTGGCCCGCAACGGCCACCACTGGCGCTCCATCACCGACAACCTGGGGGCCTGCAGTGTCTGATCCACTGGTACTGGCCGGTGACGTTGGCGGCACCAAGAGCAACCTGGCCGTCTTTCGCGGTGCGCCCGATGCCCCGGAAACCGTAGCGGAACGCAGCTATCGGAACCATGAGTTTGCAGGCCTGGCCGAGGTGGTCAGCCGTTTTTATGCCGATACCGGCCTGACTGCCGCCAGCGCCTGTTTCGGTGTCGCCGGTGCCGTCACCGACAGGGCCAGCCACCTGACCAATCTGGGCTGGCAGCTCTCGGAGCAGGATCTCGCTCGTGAGCTGGGGCTGCAATCGGTCCGTCTCATCAATGATCTGGAGGCCAATGCCAGGGGGATTGCCACACTCACGCCGGAGCAGTTCTTCGTCCTCAATCCGGGGCATCCCCGCCCCGGCGGGAATCGTGCCCTGATTGCCGCAGGCACCGGGCTGGGCATGGCCTTGCTGTTTGACGATCACCCGGGCTGGCGGGTCTCGGCCTCGGAGAGTGGCCACACCGATTTCGCGCCGAGAAATGAAGATGAATGCGGCCTGTGGCGTTACCTGGCCACACAGTATGGCCACGTCAGCGTGGAACGGGTGGTTTCCGGGCCCGGCCTGGTCAACATTTATGCCTGGCTGAAGGACGCCGGAATGGTCGAGCCTGCCTGGCTGAGCGAACGCTTCGACAAGGCACAGGACCATGCCGCGGTGATCGCCCGAGCGGCGCTGGCCGGCGAGGCGCCCGGTTGCGTCAGGGCCCTGGACCTGTTTCTCTCGGCATACGGTGCGGCGGCCGGCAACCTGGCGCTGACTGCATTGGCCACCGGCGGCCTGTTCATCGGCGGCGGGATCGCGCCCAGGCTACTGGAGCAATTCCCGCACAGCGGTTTCATGCAGGCCTTCACGGACAAGGGGCGTTTTACGCACCTGCTCGCGGAGGTGCCGGTGCACATCATCCTGGAACCCGGAACCGCCCTGCGGGGTGCCGCCAGTCTGGCACTGGCCTGTCAACGGGAGCGGTCTTGAACTGCCTGTCCGATTGACGCACTGGAAAGGAGATCTGCAGGGAATCGCGCGTGGAACCGCACCACCGCCCCGGCATTACGGGTATCTGCGTTGTTTTATAAGCTGTTTTTTAACAGGCATTAACCCGGGATTCCGTTGCCTCGACTGCACCTCTGTGCAGAACCGTGCCCCGTAACCGCCCCGCAATGACATTCTGCGGATTTTCGACCGGACCGGCCTTCCCGGTGCCAGGCCGCAGCGCGGTGCAACCGCATCGACTTTCCTGAAAGTGTCCCGGCACGTTCGACAGACCCGCTTGAACGAATTTTTGCGTTTAACAACTGCCCGCCGGATCACGGCAATCAATCCAGGACTTCGGTGTATTCGCCAACCGGTGTGGTTCCGAACCGTATGCAAATACAGACCCGGGTTACCTGCGATTCAGAAAAGATGAGGTCAGTGTTGATTACATTGCCTTTGTTATCCGACGGCGGGAAGGATCCATGTCATTGTCTCTGACGCCGTCGATCACCTTGCGCCGGAATGCCATCCCGACTGACACCAATGACACCCGGTTGCCGGATCGTCGCGTCAAAATTTTGAACTGACATCACACTGGCCAACACGGTTCCGCAGTTGTCATACCCGTCACCGGCTGCACGACAGGTATGCAGGGATGAGGAATGGAAATTGACGGACATCAATAAACACGATGCACGATCCAGTAACATTTTACCTTCCACTTCCGAACAGGAGACATTGAATGGTGCAACAAAGCAAGCTGAAGAAGATGTTGTCAACTGACCGGGACGCGAACGAAGTCCAGGACTGGATCTTCTCACTGACCCCGCTGGGAATCGCATTCCTGTTTTTTCATTTTTTCATCCTGAGGATGAATATTCCCGACAAGGCGGAAGTAATGGTCGTGGGCATCGTGGCCGGCATCCTTGGCCTGCAGATCTACTGGGTGATCAGAGGCTGGCGCAAGAACCACATCAGCACGGTTCTGTTCGGACTGATCAGTATTGCATTAGCCATTGGTGGCGCATTACTGGCACTGAAGCTGATCAGCTGAACCTGTCTCTATCATTCACCACCGGCAGAACCGGAAGGTACTGCCGGTTTTTTTTGCCTGCAGCAAAAAACGCTCCGGATCCCGGTATGAATACGGCGCCTGCGTTCAGCTAATGACCGGGGAATCAACGAGGAACGGCGTGCTCATCTACTTGACAGCCCGGTGGATATCGATGCAAACGTCGCTCAAGACCTCGAGCTGGCCACATGAACAGCATCGACATCGCATCCCGGATCATACCGGGGTGGTGACCCGCCCTGTATCGGGCGGATTACACCATGAATACGCCCGCCTGGCGAAGGCCGCATGAATATTTGCGGACCACAGGGGTGAATGTGCACACATCCGGCCAGCTTGTACCCTGCCGGGAAATGGGAGATTATTGCCTCCAGGGGACATTCCTGGCACTCGGGGATGACTGCTTGCATAACTTCAGAAGTCGCAACGACCATGTCTCAACGGATTCGCAAGACCGGCACACTGTCCTTGTTCTGCCTGCTGTTTCTGGCGCAAGGCGCCAGTGCAATCGATCCGAAGGTGGAATCGTGCATCCGCGAGCATGAACCGAAGACCACCGCCATCCAGAAAATCGAACTGCGCTCTACCGACCGCGCCGGCTATGAAAAGTTGCTGGTCGCCGACATATACCTGAAGCGTTTCCCCGATGACACCTCCAGGCTGCTGGCCTACTTCAGTGAACCGGACGATATCATCGGCACGCGGCTGCTGGTGATCGAAAAGCCGCCCGGCAACGAGATGTACATGTACATGCCGGCATTGTTCAAGATCCGGCGTATTTCCTCGCAACGCATCTCCTCGTCGATGTATGGCAGTGATTTTTCCTACGAGGATATCGAACGCTTCTACAATATGCTCTCGAAGGAACAGCCGGAACAGCAACCGGATGCCGTACTGGACGGAAAACCCGTGTATGTACTGGAATCCCGGCCGGCCCCGGATTCAGGCTCGAAATACGAATCCGTGGTCGCCTATTTCGACCAGCAGGACTGCATGCTGCAACGGGTGGATTTCTTTGAATCCGGCGCCAGGCTGCGCAAGCAACTGGTCACCGATGCCGGCAGCATTCTGACAACCGACGGCAAAAAGCTGCCTGGCGGATTCACCATGACCGACCTGCGCGGCAAGACCAAAACCCGCCTCAACATCAGGCAGATCGAATTCGGTGTACCGATTGCAGACGAGGTGTTCAGCCCCGAGCATCTGAAAGACTTCCGTGGCATCCGTTAGTCGAGGCGGATTCCTGCACTGGGAAGTCATCCCTTCCCTGGTAACCCGGCATGCGCGCCTGATCCTGGTGATGATCGTCATCCTCACCGGACTGGCCATACCGCAACTGGTCAACATCAGAACCGGAGAAATCAGGCTCCGTATCGATCCCTCGCTTGAGCGCCTGCTCGCCCCGAACGACGAGGCCTACCGGTATTACCAGCAGGCACGCCGCATCTTCGGCAGTGATGAAACCATCCTGCTGCTGCTTCGGACAGACGACGTATTCAGCAGGGACAACATGCAGATCATTGCACGGCTGACGCACCGCCTCGAAGCTGTTGACGGGGTCATGCGCGTGACATCGCTGGCCAATGCGCTGACCATTCGCGGCAGCGAGTCCGGCATTGACATCGAGTCCTGGGAAGACCTGGCGCCTGTCAGCAAGGCGCAGCAGGAGACCTTCCGCAACGATATCCTGTCCAACCCGATGTATGCCGGCGCCCTGGTATCAAAAAACGGGGCGACCACGGCCATTCTCGTATCACTTGCCAGCACTCCGGGCTATGGATTTCTCAGCCGGATCGATCACGAGATCCGGGCAATCATTGCCAGCGAGGGACAGGGCAGGGACATCTGGATCACCGGATCACCCGAACTCACCCTGGCCACGACGAACACGCTGCTGGCCGACCTGATGCACGTTCCCGCCATCGTGATCCTGGTGATGGCGGCCATTCTTGCACTGTGTTTCCGGCGCCTGAGCGGTGTACTGGTGCCGCTCACCACAGTGGCGATTTCCGTCACCTGGACCATGGCGATTACCGCCAGCCTGGGTTACTCACTGAACATCGTCACGACACTGGTCCCCACCCTGCTGATGATCATCAGCCTGTCCTACTCCATTCACGTGACAGCGGAATTCCAGGAACTCGCCAGGCACGGGGAACATGACAGCGGCCGGGCTGCAGAAGCACTGCGCAGCGTATTCGTGCCGGTGGTCTTTACCGGACTGACCACCGCCATCGGTTTCCTGTCGCTGACGCTCAGCCCGCTGGCCGCGATCAAGGAATTCGGTGAACTGTCCGTCATCGGTATCCTGTTGTCCATGCTGGTCACACTCACCTGGACGCCGGCCATACTCACCCTGCTGCTGTCCGTACAGAAGCACACGGCAGACAACGGCGTACACCGGCGGGAAAGCCGCTTTGAACGCATCAGCACCCGCCTCGGGCAATTCGATGCGCGTCACCGGATCGCGGTATTCGTGGCATACGGCGTGCTGTTCGTGGTTGCTGCTGCCGGCATGACCCACATCCGGGTCGGCATCGAGTACATCACCAATTTCAGCCCGGACTCGCCGGTCAGGCAGGCCTATGAGAAGGCCAATACCCTGCTGGGTGGTGCCAACCTGTTTTATGTGATCGTCGATACCGGCAGCCTGGACGCGGTAAAGGAACCGGTCAACCTGCGCACCATCCGGGACCTGCAGAACTGGCTGCTGGCACAGCCGGAAATCGGCGGCGCAGTCTCCATTGTCAACTATCTCGAATTGCTCAATGGCGCCTTCAACGACAACGACCCCGCCAGGCGGCAGATCCCCGCTACCAGGAAAGAGGCCAGCGAACTGCTGTTTTTCGGCGCCAATGATGAAATCGAACAGCTGGTGGATTCCCGCTACCAGATGGCCAATATCATCGTCCGGACCAGCGCCGTCGATTCCGGACACCTCTCGGCCCTGGTCCGCAGGATCGAGCAGCACCTGCGGCAACTCCCGGGTCACCTGCAGGCAACCGTGACCGGCAACCCGGTACTGATCAACGATGTGCTGGCCAGGATCATACGTGGCCAGATGCAGAGTGTGTTCACCGCACTGCTGATCGTGTACGGCGTGCTGGTCGGCATGTTCCTTTCCTTCCGCATCGGACTGCTCGCGCTGCTGCCGAACATCCTCCCTGTGGTTGTCTATTTTGGCGCACTGGGATACCTCGGCATCAGTCTCAACCCGAGCAACAGCCTGATTGCACCCATGGTACTCGGCATCGCGATCGACGATACCGTGCACTTCTTTGCCCGCTTCAATGAACTGATGAAACACCAGACCGACTCACGACAGGCATCCATCGAATCACTCCGCATCGTCGGACGGCCGGTAACCTATACCTCGGTCGCACTGTGCCTGGGCTTCCTGGTGCTGACCGGCAGCGAATTGAAGATGCAGGAGCAGGTCGGACTGATGGCCTGCTTCACCCTGGCATTTGCCTGGCTCGCGGATATCACGTTGACGCCGGCGCTGTGCAGCAACCTCCGGATCGCCACCATCTGGGACGCATTGACGCTTGATCTCGGCAACAGGCCGCAGGAAACCATCCCGCTGTTCAAGGGACTCACCAACTTCCAGGCCCGTATCGTGGTGCGCATGGCGCGTATCCGGGAAGTGGCTGCCGGTGAACGCATTATCGAGGCTGGGCAGCCCGGTACGGAGTTGTATGCAGTGATCGACGGCAAGCTGCAGGCATCGATCGAATCCAGGGACGGGCGTGTCAATCTCGACAGCCACAGCCGTGGTGATATCGTCGGTGAAGCGGGGCTGTTCCATGCACGGCGAACGGCGAACGTCGATATTATCGAGGACGCACGCCTGCTCTGCATCAGCCAGAATGACCTGAACATACTGCGCCGGCGCTACCCGAGGATTGCAGCGAAAGTCTTCCATAACCTGAACGAGATCCTCACCAGGCGACTGGTCAACGCAACCGAACGCCTGCGCGAGGCGGGACGGCACGAAACCACCGGCCAGGCAACCTGACTACCAGGGGCACTGGCCAGTGCAGCGTGATTGCAGCGAATGCGGTCAATCGAGCACGGGAATGCGGTATTACCCGTGCCGGTTCATCGCATCTGGCGTACTGCTGTGTTCACCGGGTCCCGACATGGGCTGTCTGCCCTGCACACAACCCGGCCCTGCCCGGGTCGAGCGCAACGGTCAGTGTGTCACGCCCGCGTCTGTCCGTTTGCGTACCCGGGAATTCCTGCTTGTGTGTGGTGAATTGTTGCTCGGCTGTGGCTGGTTCGGGTCCGTGGTCCCTGACGACGGTACTCAGTCACCATTGAAGTGGATCAGAACCACATCCTGGCTGGAAAGGGGCCTGCCCAGGCTCACGACGCCGTCACTGGTGGTTACCCACTCGTCGTGATGCAAGAACAGTTCTGAATTATCCGCAGCCCGCTTGCCTGCCCGCGTTTTTACAAAGGTCCCGTTGGTACTCCGGTCTGCGAGTACCAGCCTGCCTCCGCGGCATTTCAGGATCGCATGGATTCTGGAAGCCGCTTCCGAATGCACCCGAAGGCCACATTGCTCACCACGCCCCAGCAGAACCTCCTTTCCTTCCGGGATCCGCACCTCGGTATCGAGATGACGCAGGAGAAAACAGCTGTGCTGACGACGGTGCTCCACCGGAATTTTTGCGTGATTACGGACCATAATGGTCCCTTGTTCCTGATCCCAGAGCGCCTGATGAATGGTGTAGGGTTGCTCCTTGCCTTTTATATAGACATCGCTGAAATGATTTGTGCTGGCCTTGTTCGCCTCCGACAAACGTTGACAGACATCATCCGTAAGCATGATCTGCCCGGCCGCGGCCAGGGCGACCACCCGTGCCGCGACGTTGACCGTATCTCCAAACGGGTGGTCGTCCTTCATGCCCGTCAGCCCGCTGTGAAATCCTATCCGCACACGCAAGCCCCATTCCTGGTCGGCTTTCAGGCTTTCCTGTATGGCACAGGCGGTCGCCAGCGCATCGTTGGCGGTATTGAACATGCACATGATTTCATCGCCGATGGTTTCCACCACCCGGCCATGGTTGTGCTCCACCTGGATTGCCATTGACTGCAGGAACAGACTGATCCGCTGGTGCGCCTGCATATCGCCCAGTTGCGTGTACAGGTCCACGCTGCCCACCACGTCCGCGAACAGGATAGTCAGATCCTTGGAGGTGTTCTCACTCATTGGCGTTCTTGTGCAACTTGCTTACCGACCGGAGCACAGGCGGTGGTTACGGTCATTTTCCATCAGCACATGCTCACTCCAGGCCAGGAAAATTCGCGGGTTAAACAAAAGCATAACCTACCTGTTTCGGGGAAATCCACCCGCAAAACAATGGCTGCCGTGACTCCATGCCCGGCACCTGCCACCCTGTGTCCTGATCTGTGGCAAGCTGGCGTTCAGACGCCTGCCCTGGACGTTCACTACTCACCAGGGCCAGGCTCGCTGGATCATTCATCCCCGGCGCGCATGCGGTCGATCTGGATGTGGTCTACGGAAAGGCTGCGGGAAGGGCAGAAGCGTAAAGGCGCTGAGCTCTTCTC
>CAZMAK010000021.1:0-26870 GCA_964564245.1 uncultured Ectothiorhodospiraceae bacterium
TCTGATACACGCGGCGGACCCGCCGCTTGACTCGGGCCCTCCCTGGCCCTCGCCCTGCGGGCCGCCAACGCCTTGCGCTGGCGTTCAAAATCGCTCCCGGCGATTTTAGTCGACCACTCAGCCGCCTCTCCGGATACCGTATCCCGCGATTTTTCTCGATTCAGCTGGTGCGCAAGAATACCGGAACGGGTCCCGATTTGACCAGTAAAATGCCGCAATCACCGCGGGTTATACAAGTTGCCGTTTCACGCCCGGATGTTTATCCTAGTGAACCAGTCGGAAATTTGCCGGTCACACGGTTACCCGACAACCCGAACCTGTAACAGGGGACCCGATATACCATGAGCATGATTGAGAAAACCGTACTCCGTTCCGAACCCTCGTTGCTGGCCACCCACAAGGTGCTGCGCAACACCTACGCCCTGCTGGCACTGACCCTGCTGTTCAGCGCACTGATGGCCGGTGTCTCGATGGCCGTGGGTGTGCCCTACGGGGCCTCCATGCTGTGTAGCCTGGTGGCGATGGGCCTGCTCTGGTTCGTCATGCCGCGCGCGGCGAATTCCGGCGCGGGCCTGTGGGTGATCTTCCTGATCACCGGCCTGCTTGGCTTTGGCCTGGGCCCGATACTGAGCATGTACCTGAAACTGCCGAACGGCGCCCAGCTGGTCATGACCGCCATGGGCGGAACCGGGGTGATCTTCCTGGGCCTGTCCGGCTACGTGCTGACCACACGCAAGAACTTCAGTTTCATCGGCGGCTTCCTGGCCGTCGGCATGATGGTGGCGCTGGTCGCCATGGTCGCCAACCTGTTCCTGCACATGCCGGTGTTCTCGCTGGCGCTGTCGGCGATGTTCATGCTGCTGATGTCCGGGATGATCCTCTACCAGACCAGCGAGATCATCCACGGCGGCGAGACCAATTACATCCTGGCCACGGTCACCCTGTACCTTGCCATCTACAACCTGTTCCTCACCCTGCTGCAGTTGCTGGGCGTGGCGGGTGACGAGTAAACGGTCATTTCATTGAATCAACAGGCCCCGCATCGCGGGGCCTGTTTTTTGGGTCACGAAAATGCAAGATGCCTTTGACGCCCGCAACGAGCTGGAAGAACAGCTGCTCGCCGCCCAGGAAGGCACACTGGGCAGTGACGAATTCATGAAATATCTCATGGACACGCAGGTATTCATGCCGGTCAAGGACTCCATCGGTATCGAGGGATTCACCAGCAGCAGCAAGGCGATCCCCCTGACATTGAAGACCGAGGACAACGTCGAGGTGCTGATCCTGTTCACCAGCCCGGACCGGGCAAAGGAATTCCTGAAGGATTTTCCGGGCTACGAAGGCGGGTTGCTGGCCGAGTTCCGCTGGGTGCTGGAGCGTACCGGCAGTGGCGTCGGCATCTCGATCAATCCGGACTGGCCGGTAGGATTCGATCTCGAACCGGAAATGGTCCAGCAACTGAAAAGCAATTGACGTCCCCGAGTCCGAGCGTCCCGCTGGTTCGGGACCCGTTGTTTTACCTGGCCCTGCTGGCCGGGCCGCTGGTATGGCTGGTGGGCTATCTGCTGTATACCCCCCCGCTGCTATGGAACAAGCCTCTGCTCCATCCCGGGTGGTTTCTGAAGCTGGCGCTGCTCTACCCGGTGGTGGAGGAAATCGTGTTCCGTGGCCTGCTGCAGGAACTGGTGCGCGATCACCTTTCGCGGGCCGGATTCGGCCTGCTGTCGGTTGCCAATGTAGTGACCAGCCTGCTGTTTGCCGGTGCGCATTTTATTTACCACCCGCCACTGGCGGCCGCACTGGTGTTCTTTCCCTCCCTGGTGTTCGGCCTGTTCAAAGAACGCACGGATGCGCTGATAGCCCCGATCCTGTTGCATGCCTTTTACAACGCCGGTTATCTCTGGCTGTTTGCACTGCCATAACACGTAAGCTGTCGTCTGCGGGCAGGCTCCTACAGCTGTTGTTTCAGGAGCCGGATGAAATCGTGGTAACGGGTCCGCAGCGCCGGGTTCGGCTGCGGCTGGAAGACATCCGCATTCCCGCCTGCCGGCCAGTCCTGTGGACAGCCGGCGGCCTGCCAGGCGATCCCGCGCGCGGTGGCCTCCACCTCTGCGGGTCGCCGCACGGATAACCCGGACAGGTCCGCGAGCCGCTGACACAGCCCGTCGAGCCGGGCCAGCCCGCCGCTTAACTGGATACCGGAAATTGTGCCGGCATGTGTTTGTAAAGATTGGATAATTACCTGCATCAGAAACAGCACGCTTTCGACTACCGCTACCATGCCGTGCGCCGGTGTCGCCGGCTGCGTGTGGAAGTGCGGTTCCGGGCCGGCCTGCCACCAGGGCGCTCCGAGGCCTCCGACGGTATTGATGAACAGTGGCGGATCCTCGATGCCGGCCAGCCAGCCCGGCAGGTGCGGTTCGACGGCGGGCAGTGCCAGCTGACGGGCGGCCCACTCCAGTGCGGCACCGGCACCGTTGACGGTGCCCTCCAGGTAGTAGTCGGCATGCCCGCCGTGGCTGTGCGCGATGCCGGCCAGCAGCCCGTCCGGACGCTGCTGAATCCCGGGCACCGGCAACAGCACAAACGCCCCCGTACCGAGGTTGGCGATGATCGTCCCCGGCGCCGGCCGGCCCTGTGCAAACAACGCGGCGGTCTGGTCGCCGTTGACGGCGCGTAACGGAATCCCGCCAGGCCGGGTCACGCCGTATTCGGCGCGGATCGGGCGGCAGGCCGGCAGCACACCGGCCGGCACCCGGAACAGTGCCAGCAGCTCCGCATCCCAGTCGCGGGTGTGCAGGTTCCACAACAGGGTGCGTGAGGCATTGGCGTGGTCGACCAGCGCCGGGTTGCCTTCGAGCCAGTGAAACAGCAACCACGACACCAGCGGCCCCATCCCCAACTCACCGGAGGTCGCAGCCTGTGCCACGGCCGGGTTCCGTTCCAGCAACCAGCGCAGCTTGCTGGCGCCGTAGTGGGCGGACAGGCGCAGACCGGTCTTCGCCTGCACCATGCCCTGGCGGGGCGCAAGTTCGTCAATCAGGGCCGCGTTGCGACGGTCCTGCCAGCTCAGTACCGGTCCCAGGGCCGCGCCATTCACCCGGTTCCAGGCCACCACGCTGGAACGCTGGGTGGCGAGACCGGCGGCGTCGATGTCCGGCACGGATATCCCGGGTGCGGCCAGCACCTCGGCGACGACCTGCTGCAGCGAGGCCAGGATTTCCGCGGCATCCTGTTCCACCTCGTCGCGATTGTGTCGATGCAGGGCGACGGGCTGCAGCGCCGTGGCGAGGGTCCTGCCCTGCCGGTCGAATACGATGGCACGGGTGGCGTGTGTGCCCTGGTCGACCGCGAGAAGCAGTTGCCCGGCCATCAGTCGACCGGAACCAGCCGGAGGTCCGCGGTGCTGGCGACCGGTCTGCGCGCCGGCAGGCTGCCGGCCAGTTGCTGCAGCACCTTCTGTGCCGTGGCCCGGTAACCGGTCAGTTTGCCACCGTAGATGGACACCACGCGCGGCTGTTGTTCCCGGTCGACGGCCAGCCGGGTCTCGCGCGAACGCGAAAATGCCGCCCCGTCGGCGGCGGGCAGTACGCGCAGGCCGGCGAAGCGGTCGATGACACGCTCCGGCCGCTGCGGGAAATACCGCCGCACCACCTCCAGCAGGTATTGTTCCTCCTCCGGCAGGACCTGCACCGCGTCGGGATCGCCGCGATAGCGACGCTCGGTGGTGCCGAGCAGGCAATGTCCGCCCCACGGCAGCAGAAAGACGGCGCGCCGGTCCTGCGGGGCTTCCATGTAGTAGCAGCCATGGGCCAGCGCACCCTCCAGCAGCAGGTGGGCGCCCTGTATCAGCTCCACCGGAACGGTCGTCACCGCCGGATGGATGAGCGTGGCCACAATACCGGCCCACGCACCGGCGGCGTTGACCAGCGTCCGGGCCCGGCAATGTTTCTCGACTCCCTGTTCACGGTACTGCACCTCGCAGTGCCGGTCCTGCAACCGTGCCGCGACGAATTCTGCCGGACAGGCCAGTTCGGCGCCGAACTGCTGTGCCGAGTGCATGACGGCACGCGTCAGCGCCGCATCGTCGGTCTGCGCATCATGGTACCGGAACACCGCCTGCAGCCGCGTGGTATCCAGTCCGTCGAGTTCGTTCCACTCACCGCGTCGCAGGCGGCGGAATCCGCTGCCCGGTCCGAACCCGGCGAGTAGCGCATACAGGGACAACCCCAGTTGCAGGGTCAGCGGACGACGCGAGGTGTCCGGGTAGACCGGGATGTGAAACGGCTGCAGCCGGACCAGGTCCGGCGCGATCTTCAGCAGGGTGGCACGTTCGTGCAGGCTTTCCCGCACCAGCGCGAAGTCGTGGCCTTCGAGATAGCGCAGGCCGCCATGGATCAGCTTGCTGGAACGACTTGAGCTGCCGGCGGCCAGGGTGCGCTGTTCCAGCAGCAGCACCGAACAGCCGGCGCAGGCGGCGGCCTGGGCTACCCCGACGCCGTGGATGCCGCCACCGATGACGACGACATCGTAGGGTTCAGCCATGTCCGGGTCCGCGGTATTCCGGCAGCGCTAACAGGGTACAGATGACGTTGGTTTCCACCAGGTGCACGCCACGCGCCAGGTAGCGTGCCACCTCGGGGGCTTCGTTCACGGTATACACCGCCCATTGCCAGGGTCCCGGCCAGAGCGGAACGGCATCGGGCGGCAGGTGGCGGCGGCTGACAAACAGGAAATCAGGGGCAAGCTGCGTGGCCGTTTCCCGGACCGCGTCATTCCAGCCACCCAGCACCCAGCCGGTGCGGATGCGACCGCGTGCGTGGCGGATCGCGTCCGCGTTGAACGAGATCAGCACGCACTGGTCATGTACCGGTGCCAGGCATTCCACCACCTTCCCGATGAACCGGTCGGTGCCAAAGGCATCCAGGCTTTCCTGCTTGATTTCCACGAAGGCCTGCGCCTGCGGCCAGCGTGCCAGCAGGTCTACGAAATCCGCCAGCCTGGCGATCCGCGAGTCGGGAAACGCATTGTCGAAACGTTCCGGCTGGCTGGCGGGCAGGTCGCGCAGCTCCTCCCAGCGCGACTGCGTGACACGCACATCCCGGCCGGTCATCCTGATCAGGCTGTCATCGTGGCTGAGCACCGGGATGCCGTCCGCGGTGAGCTGGACATCGGTTTCCAGCAGCCTGGCGCCGGCCTCCAGAGCGGCGCGGAAGCCCGGCAGGGTATTTTCCGGGAGGCGTTCGGGTTCTCCTCGATGTGCAACCAGGATGTGGCTCATGCCCCGTTCCACCAGTCGGCGATGACGCGCGCGACGTTCGGGTTGACCAGGTAACCGTAAGACTTGTGCACGTTCAGCCCCCTGTTGTCGCGGAAGTGATTGTAGATACCGTCACGCAGGTCGGTAATGCTGTCGACGTCGTGGTTCCTGACCATGTCGCGGAAATCATCGGACAGTGACGGGTCCAGTGCAACCAGGTCGCCGCGGGCGGCGACGTTGATCCACTGCCGGATATTGCCCGGGTAGATGCGCCGGTGCCCTTCCTGCATGCCGATCAGCCGTTTCTGCACGTAATTCATCCCGAGCGGGCTGCCGATGGTAAGAAAGCAGTCGACGCAGGGGTTGATGCCTTCCAGGTGGTCCAGCTCCCACAGGGAGTCGTAGGCAATGATCGATCCCATGCTGTGCCCGATCAGCAGCACCCGGTCACCCTTGCGTACGGCCTCGCGCAGTGGCTGCTTCTGCAGTTCGCGGATCCGGCTGCCGAGATTACCGTGATTGCTGAAATAGTTTTCGGTCTCCTGGATGGATAACTTGACCCGCTGATCCGGAATCAGCGGGATCAGCCACGGCAGGTGGTCTCCGACCTGGTACATGGCACGGGCCATGCGGTAACGCACCGGGCGCGCGCCACGCTCGTGATCCTCGTGCCAGAGGCCCTGTCGCAACAACTGCTCCACCCAGGGGGTGTCTTCATCGGCCGGTCGGTCGTAGCCGTAGAACTCGCGGTTCCAGCCCACCAGGGTAAAGATATCCTGTGCTGCGATTGCGGCCGCCGTCCGCGGATCGATGCGATGCACCCCCTCCAGCAGGCAGCGCAACAGCAGTGCGCGGTGTATCCGGGCCGGTGGCTTCGGATTCTTGCCCGGGACGAAGATGATCCGGTTCATGGCGGCGGCCTGTGCGGGGTTTGCAGCCTGGCTGGCTGTTGGAAAACCAGCATGCGGGAATGGCACATTCCTGAACCGGAATCCTGGTGAATGGCCACGGAATTTTTCTACAGCCGGCTAGAACGACGCCAGTTGTTCACAGGTCGGTTCTGCACAGCAATACCAGTTTTCGGACAGCCGTGCGATCGGGTGCTCCGTGCCGGGCGTGGTCAGGGACGGGGCGGTGCTGCCGTCCAGTTGCCAGGCCAGTTGCCAGACCGCCTGAAAGATCTCATGACGCGGCCGGCCGGCCGCCTCGTCCTGCATGACCCGGGTCTGCACCTGTTGTTGCAGCGCATCCATGCGCGGGTCCGGATGTTGCCAGGCATGGCCCAGGAGCTGCGGATCGAAAGCGCCGACGAAGGCGTCGATCCCGTCGATCTGCAGGATATGCGAGCCGGCCGGGATCAGCAGCCGGATCGACAGCTGCACCGGCGCGACGGCGTCGATCAGCCCCAGTACCGCGATATCGTGCAACAGCGTGCGGTAACGCTCCAGTGTGGTCCAGGGCGTGAATGCGACGAAGGTGGGCGCGAGATCGACGCCGGCGCTGCGCATGATGTCCAGTGCGCGCAGCAGGTCCGCGCGGCTGTGGCCCTTGTCGAGCAGTTCCAGGATTTCGTCGTCGACCGATTCCACGGCGGACAGGATAAACAGGCAGCCGTTGGCGGCCAGTTCCCGGATCTCGTGCGGATAGCGGACGATGTGTTCGATTTTTATGGTAGCGTCGAAGCTCATCCCGGGGAATTCACGATGCAGTGCACGCACGATGCGCAGGGCATGGCCGGGACCGTTGAAGAAGTCCGGATCACCGAACGAGATGTGCTGTGCGCCGGCCGCGACCTGGTTGCGGATGTCCTGCAGTACGATGTCTGCGGGGATCACGAAGAACCTGCCTTCGTACACCGGCACGACCGGACAGTGCCGGCAGAAGTACCTGCAGCCACGCGTGGTCTCGGTAAAGCCCACGGTGCGCTGCGTGCCGTCGGGCAGGATCAGGCAGGCGTATTTCTCCAGTGCCGGCAGCGTGTCGCGCTCGGGTACCACGAACGCGGTCTTTTCCAGCCGTATCGCAGGGCGCACGTCGTCCGGGACGGTGCCGCGATCTGTCTGCGTGGCCAGTTCCAGCAGGGCGTTTTCATATTCACCGCCGATGAACGCAGTCACCCCCTGCGCGCGAAAGAGGTCCACGTTCATGGGTGCATACAGGCCATACACACACAGCCGCGCCTGCGGTGCCAGCCGGCGGATCTTCGGCAGCGCCTCGATGGCGATGCGCGTGGCGGTATGCATGGCGATGTAGATCGCGACCAGCTCCGTGTCTGCATCGATGAGGTTGTCGAGTTTCTGGATGGACAGGTCGCAGCAGCGCACCCGGTGGCCGGCCTGGCGCAGCAAGGTAGCGGGTTCGACCAGGCCGAACGGTTGACGGCCCAGTTCATAGGGGCTGACCAGCGTAATTTTCATGAGTAATATTTATATTAATATTCAGTTAGATGTATGAATATTGAAGAATCAGCTTCAGTGGCGGGCCGCGTCCGTTACAGTGACAGACCACAGACCCGGGAGGACGTTGCATTGTAGCGCGTTTGGGCGGCGGAACCGTAACTGTAGCTGCCGGTGAAATGCTTGTAGAATGCGCATGCACGCAACACGTCTTTCCGTTCCAGCACAACCCCGGACAATCACATGGCGGCATCCAAGGGCATTACACCAGTCGGGTTCCTGCTGCGACTCTGCGCAGCCCTGGTACTGGTGTTTTCCACCTATAACCCCACCGAATATTCCTTCTTTCACTGGGTCACGCACCTGAGCCGGTTCACCCCGTGGGTGGCGCTGGCCGGCATCCTGCTGCTGATTGGCTGGACCATCTACCTGCGTGCGACGTTGCGTTCGCTCGGGCTGTTCGGACTGATCCTCGCCGCGGCCTTTTTCGGTACCCTGCTCTGGCTGTTCATCTACCTCGGCTTGCTGAAAGCCGACAGTGTCAAGGCCATGACCTGGTTTACCGAGGCAATCCTGTGCGGCATCCTGGCAGTCGGTATCTCCTGGTCGCACATCCGCCGCCGCCTGACCGGCCAGATAGACGTCGACGAAGTGGAAGGTGACGTTTGAGCCAGCCGCGAGCGTGGATGCGGCGATGAACCGCCCCGCCGATGTGCTCTACATCGACACCCCGGACGCCCTGGCAACGTTCTGTGCCCGTTTGCGTGAGGCGGACTGGTTCGCCCTGGACACCGAGTTCCTGCGCGAGAAGACCTACTATCCGAAGCTGTGCCTGCTGCAGATCGCCACGCCAGCCGAGGCCGCCTGCATCGATCCGCTGGCATTGCCCGATCTGGCGCCCCTGCTGGAACTCCTCGTGAACCCGGACATCACGAAGGTAATGCACTCCGGCCGCCAGGACATGGAAATCTTCTACCACCTGGCCGGCGTGCCGCCGGCCCCCGTGTTCGATACCCAGCTGGCCGCACCGCTGCTGGGCCATGCCGACCAGATCGGCTACGCCAACCTGGTGCGCGAAGTGCTGGGTGTGACGCTCGACAAGCTGCACACCCGCGCCGACTGGTCGTTGCGTCCGCTGACGCACGACCAGTTGCGCTATGCCGCCGACGACGTGATCTATCTCGTCGATGTCTACCTCCGCCTGCGTGAACGGCTGGAACAGCAGGGCCGGCTGGCCTGGCTGGAGGACGATTTCCGCCAGCTGGCCAGCGCGGAGCTGTACGAATCGCCGCCACAGCGGGCATGGCTGAAGGTCAAGGGTGCCAATCGTCTGAAGGGTCCTGCGCTGTCGGCCCTGCAGTCACTCGCCGCGTGGCGCGAACAGCTGGCACAGGACAAGGACCTGCCGCGCGGCTGGCTGATGAAGGATGACGTGATGATCGACCTGGCGCGCCAGCGCCCGGCGACGCAGGAGGCCATGGCCGCGATTCGCGGACTGGGTGAACGCCTGGTCCAGCGGAATGGACCGGAACTGCTGTTGCTGATCGAGCAGGCCGCGCAGCGCAGGCCCGAACCCTTCCCCGAAACCGGTTCCCGCGACCGGCTCGATCCCGACCAGGACGCGCTGGTCGATGTCATGATGGCGGTGGTGCGCATCAGTGCGGAAGAACATTCACTGAATCACGCCACGCTCGCCACGCGCAAGCAGCTCGAGGCGCTGGTGCTGGGCGATCACACGGGTGGTGTGATGCAGGGCTGGCGTCGCCGGCTGATCGGAGAGCGTCTGCAGCTACTGCTGGAAGGCAAGCTGGCCCTGACCGTGCGCGACGGGCGGCTGGTCCTGTAGGAGCGGCTGGCAGCCGCGATGGATTTTACAGCGAGCTTGATCGCGCCCGCAGGGCGCTCCTGCAACCGAATCAGACACTGCTACAAACAACGCCCACCTTGCAGGAGCGGCTGGCGGCCGCGAAGGAAATTGAGGCATTTACCACCCGGTTACGTCCGTATCCCCTTCCCCGTGCGCAGCAGGTACAGGCTGAACACGTACAGCACGACGATGAAGCCGATGCTGATGGCGTAGGACGTGGTGAGGCTGATGTCGCTGATGCCCAGGAAGCCGTAGCGGAACGCGTTCACCATGTACAGGATCGGGTTCACCAGCGACACGCTGTGCCAGAAGTCGGGCAGCAGGCTGATCGAGTAGAAGATGCCGCCGAGGTAGGTCAGCGGCGTCAGCACGAAGGTCGGGATGATCGAGATGTCGTCGAAGCTGTTGGCGTAGACGCCGTTGATCAGCCCGGCCAGTGAAAACAGGATCGAGGTCAGCACCACCATGCTGATGATCACCGGCAGGTTATGGATGTGGAGCGGATTGAACGCCAGCGAAACCAGGGTCACCGCGGTACCCACGGTCAGCCCGCGCGCCACGCCGCCGGCGATGTATCCCAGCAGGATGACGTAGTTCGGGACCGGCGAGATCAGCATCTCCTCGATGTGGCGCTGGAACTTGGATCCGTAGAAGGACGACACCACGTTGGCATAGGAATTGGTGATTACCGCCATCATGATCAGGCCGGGAATGATGAACTCCATGTAGCGATGGCCTTCCATGCTGCCGATACGCGGGCCGATCAGGTTGCCGAAGATGATGAAATACAGGGCAGTGGTGATCACCGGCGGCAGCACCGTCTGTACCCAGATGCGCATGAAGCGGCGGATTTCCTTGGTGGCGATGGCCTGCAGTGCAATCAGCTTGCCGTGTGTGTTCATGCCGGTACCTTCTGCCGGCCGCCGTTCTCGACCAGGTTCATGAACAGTTCCTCGAGCCGGTTGGTCTTGTTGCGCATGCTGAGCACGCGGACGCCCCGGCCGGACAGCTCGTTGAACAGGTCGTTGATCGATTCACCGCGACAGATTTCCGCTTCCAGCGTGTTCGGGTCGACCAGCCGCACCGTGTAGCGCTCTACACCGGGTGGCGCCTCCAGTGGCGTCTCGATATCCAGGACGAAGGTCTCCATATGCAGGGTGTTGAGCAGTTGCCGGGTACTGGTGTTCCGGATCAGTTCGCCCTCGTCGATGATGGCGATGTTGCGGCACAGGCTTTCCGCCTCCTCCAGGTAGTGCGTGGTCAGGATGATGGTGGTGCCGGCATCGTTGATTTCGCGCAGGAACTTCCACATCGAGCGACGGATCTCGATGTCCACCCCGGCCGTCGGTTCGTCCAGGATCAGCAGGCGCGGCTGATGCGCCAGGGCACGGGCGATCATCAGGCGCCGCTTCATGCCGCCGGAGAGGTTACGGGACCTCATGCGTCGCTTGTCCCAGAGATCGAGCTGCTTCAGGCAGAGTTCCGCGCGGCGGCGCGCTTCGTCGCGCGGAATCCCGTAGTAGCCGGCCTGGTTGGAGACCACTTCCTCGACCGGCTCGAACATGTTGAAGTTGAACTCCTGCGGTACCAGACCCAGGTACGCCTTGGCGACGGACGGCTCCAGTGCCGGATCGTGACCGAAGATCGAGACGGCGCCGCTGCTGCGGTTCACCAGCGAGGTGATGATGCCGATGATGGTGGTCTTGCCGGCCCCGTTCGGGCCAAGCAGGCCGAAGAAGTCACCCGGTGCCACGTCAAAGCTGACACCCTTGAGTGCAACATGACCACCCTGATAGGTTTTTTTCAGGTCACGAATCGAGAGCGCCGGTGTCATGATCGAACCGAATGGATCAGCAACAGGACAAACAGCACAACCAGCGCAATGGGTACCAGGAAACCGGTCCAGTCCCGTATCTCCGCCTGCCGGCTGCGTTCCAGCAGGGCGCGGATGCCCGGTCCGGAACGGACCAGCATCACGAGTACCATGATTGCCAGCAGGATGGCTGTCCAGTTGATCGAGTGCATGCGCTTGTTCGGTAACTCCCCGGTTCGGGCCGGCCACAATCCGTACCGGATTCCGCTATCATAAGGCAAACACAGCCAGCGGGTGAAGCAACACCATGAATGACATCGATGAAATCCTGGCAAGGCGGAATGAACCCGCGGTCACATCCTGATGACGAACTGGATTGCCGGTGAGGTCGTCAACCTGCGGCGCTGGACGGAGAAGCTGTACTCGGTGCAGCTGCGCGCGGAGATCGCACCGTTTGCGGCGGGCCAGTTCACGCGCCTGGCGCTGGAGATCGGCGGCGAAATGGTGGCCCGGCCCTACTCCTTCGTCAACGGCCCGGGCGACCCGGTGCATGAATTCTACTTCGTCCGGGTGCCGGGTGGACCGCTGACGGCGCGCATGATCGATCTCCGCTCCGGTGACACGCTGTATATCGCCCCCCGGGCGGCGGGTTTCTTCACCCTCGGGGAGGTGCCGGCCGCAGACACCCTGTGGATGCTGTCGACCGGCACCGCGCTGGGGCCGTTTCTCTCCATCCTGAGCACGGACGCGGCGTGGCACAACTACCGCCAGCTCGTGCTGGTGCACGCGGTGCGCACGGCAGCGGAGCTGACCTATATCGACCGGATCCAGGCGCTGCTGGCGGGGCACGGCGGGCAGCTGCAGTACATCCCGTTCGTGAGCCGGGAGACGGTCGCCACGGCGCTGCCGGGACGGGTGACGGCAGCGATAGAAAACGGGTTGCTGGAACGTGAGACCGGGCTGCCACTCACAGCGGAGCGTTCACAGGTGATGATCTGTGGCAATCCCGGCATGGTGCGCGATACCCAGGCGGCGCTGGAGGCAAGGGGCCTGAGAAAGCACCGGCGCCGCGAACCCGGGCAGATCACGACCGAGCAGTACTGGAAGCAGTAGCCGTCAGGAATACCGGGTAGTGCCGCAGGCTGCGGCGCGATGTGCAGCCAGACCTGCAGGCGAACCACTTCGTCGATACCGGATCCGTTTGCCGCCAGGGCGGCTACCACGATGTTGTGCAGAACCTGCGGGAGCCTGCCTGCCGGCGATTCATGCGCTACACGAACAGCGTCAGCACGCCGGTATAACCGTACAGGCGGTTGTGCGAGATCTCGCCGTTGGCGAAAAACCCGACCAGCGGAAATTCACCGAGCTGGTCGCGGATCATCCTCAGTTCAGCCGAATCCTCGCCGAACTGGTTGCGTCCCCGCCCCACACAGCTGAAATACAGTCCACCCCGGATGTTTCCGCCGGAACGGCGGGCCAGGTCCGCCAGCATGCGTTGCATGTCTTCGCGTGCCGCATCCCCGTCCCGGCGACAGAACATCAGCTGTGCGTCGTCCTCCAGGTTGTCACCGATGGCCAGCAGTTTTTCGTCCGGATCGATGCCGATCAGGTTGCGCACCAGGTAATCACCGGTATCGGAACCGGGGATCGGCAGGGCGGCAAAGATATAGCCGGCCACGCGCCCCAGGTTTCTGGACAGCACCTCGCCGATGTCTTCCCGAAACACGTCCAGTGCCGGCCGGTGGTCCAGCTCCGCCAGGATGTTGCCCTGGCAGCGGGTGATGGTGTGCTTGTGTTCCAGCGGGGTGCAGCCCTGGGTCAGGCTGCTGATGACGGTCACGTCCGAGCCCAGCAGGACACCGGACAGTCCGTCCTGCTGGATGGTGCCTGCCACCTGCTGCAGGTGCTCTTCGTGATCGGCGGAGGACAGCCCGCCCACCAGGAAGCCGGGATCCAGCTGGGTGGACAGGGACTCGATGACCTGCGGCAGATAGCGGTTGCGCGGATCCCCGTGAACGATGCCAAAGTGTACCTGGTGTTCATCCAGCCAGTGCCGGCTTGCGCTCAGCATGTCCGACAGTTCGGCAATTCCGGCGGGTATGGTCCGGAAACTGTCCGGCGGCAGGTTTGCCAGCATGATCGCGATGGCCGGCTCGTCGTAATACTCCCGCGCCGTGGCGCAGATCGCGGAGGCCACGCAACCGGTCCAGGTCTGTACCCCCGTTCGCTCACGCAACATTTGCAGGATGTTGTCCAGCCAGGGCGCCAGCGGGTCGGTGAGGTAGATGAATCCCAGGCTGGCGCCGTCCGGTATGGGTTCCCCGTTGTCCAGGCAGTTCCCGACCAGGGTTTGCCAGTCCGTGCCGCTGGCACTGGCCGCGAAGAATTCCGGCGCATCTTCCATGGCTCCATTGTACTGAATGTGGCCGGTCTTGCATGCGGGTAATTCCCCTGCCCCCCCGGAAGGATGACGCGGGGCTACCGCTTTCAGACACACGGCCTGACCTGTCATCCGGCTTGCAGGGTTTCCGCTACCGTTGCCAGGGCCGGATCTGCACGCCGACGTCGCCAAATGACAACACCGTTCAGTCGACAGTCAGGCGCCGGCTGGGCTATGATCGAGTGTCATTTACATGACTCCCGGACTTCCTGGATCGAGCCTGCACCCGCTCCCCCCGCCGCGGGGAGGACTTGTTCCGAAAGCCCACTGGCCTATGCTGGAAGTCATGTGACTCATTCCGCCCAGGACAAACATGACGCGCATCAACATCATTATCGCCTCGGTCGTGGCGGCGATTTTCATCAGCATGTGGTCGCTGGTGAATCGTCCGGAACAGGAACCGGCCTGGCCCGATGTGATCCAGGGATTCTCGTTTTCCCCGATGCGCTTCAACGAGAATCCGAACCGTCAGGAGTACCCCACGGTCGAGGAGATCGACGAAGACCTGGCCCTGCTGGCCGGCACCACCAACGCGATTAGAACCTATACCGTCAGTGGCACACTGGGCGAGATTCCCGCGCTGGCCCGCAAGCACGGGCTGAACGTTGCCCTGGGTGCCTGGCTCGACAGGAACGAGGCGCACAACCGGCAGGAGGTGGAGCAACTGATCCGGATCGCCCACCGGAACCAGCGCAACGTGGTACGCGTGATCGTCGGCAACGAGGTCCTGCTGCGCAATGACATCTCCATCGACAAGCTGTATGCCCACCTCGACCACGTGCGCAAGGAACTCGGCATGCCGGTCAGTACCGCGGAACCCTGGCACATCTGGCTGAAGAACCCCCAGCTGGTGAAGCACGTGGATTACATCGCGGTACACATGCTGCCGTACTGGGAAGGCATTCCCATCGGCAAGGCGGTCGACTATGTGGTCAACCGCATGAACCAGCTGAAGGCCAGGTTCCCCGGCGTGCCCATCGTGATCGCCGAGGTTGGCTGGCCCAGCAACGGCCGGGCCCGGCACGGTGCCGAGGCCTCTTCATACAATGAAGCAACGTTTCTGCGCCGTTTCCTGCAGCGTGCGGAACAGGAAGGCTACATCTACTACGTGATGGAGGCCTTCGATCAGCCCTGGAAAACCGAATTCGAGGGCGCGGTCGGTGCCTACTGGGGCGTGTTCGACGTGATGCGCAAACCCAAATTCGCCTTCTCGGAGCCCATTGTCGGCATCCCGGAATGGCGCCTGCTGGCCGCCATTTCCGTGCTGGTGGCCCTGATCACCTATGCCCTGCTGACCTCCGACGGCGTCACCCTGCAGCACCGGGGACGAAGTTTCCTGGCCGTCATTGCCTATGCGCTGGCCACGGCGGCGGTACTGATCATCCACAATTACCTGCAGCAATACCTGTCCTGGAGCGCCATTGTCGTGGGCGTCCTGATGCTGGTCGGCATGATCGGTGTGGTGATGGTGGTGCTGGTCGAGGCGCATGAGTGGGCCGAGGCATTGTGGGCCAATACCCGGCGCCGCGGTTTCATGCCCGTGACGTACGAAGAGGCGGAATTGCCCATGGTATCGATTCACGTACCCGCCTATAACGAGCCGCCGGATATGCTCATCGAGACGCTGGCTGCGCTGGACCGGCTCGACTATCCGCGCTACGAGGTCGTGGTCATCGACAACAACACGAAGGACCCGGCGGTCTGGCAGCCGGTCGAGGCGTGGTGCCGGGAACGGGGTGAGCGGTTTCACTTCTTCCATGTCGATCCGCTCGACGGGTTCAAGTCCGGCGCCCTCAACTACGCCCTGAAACATACTGCGCCGGATGCCGGGATCATCGGTGTCATCGACAGCGACTATGTCGTCGAGCCGAACTGGCTGCACGACCTGGTGCCGCAATTCACACGCCACGAAATCGCCATCGTGCAGGCACCGCAGGATTACCGTGATGCGCGCCAGAATGCCTTCAAGTCCATGACCTATGCGGAGTATCGCGGCTTTTTCTATATCGGCATGGTGACGCGCAATGACCGCAATGCCATCATCCAGCACGGCACCATGACACTGGTCCGGCGCAGTGTGCTGGCGGACGTGGGCGGGTGGAGTGAATGGTGTATCACCGAGGATGCCGAACTCGGGCTGATGATCCTGCGCGCCGGGCACCAGGCGTTGTATATCCCGCGCAGTTACGGCCGCGGCCTGATGCCGGATACCTTCAGCGGCTACAAGAACCAGCGCTTTCGCTGGGCCTATGGATCGATGCAGATCATGCGCTATCACGCCGGCGACCTGCTGGGACTGGTTCGCAGCAAGCTCAGCGCCGGCCAGCGCTACCACTTTGTCGCCGGCTGGCTGCCGTGGATCGCCGACGGGATGAACCTGCTGTTCAACCTGGCTGCGATGTGCTGGTCGCTGGCGATGCTGGTGGCGCCGTTGCGGGTGGACCCGCCATTGATGATCTTCTCGATCCTGCCGCTGGTGCTGTTCTGCTTCAAGATGGCCAAGGTGCTCTATGTCTACCGTGGCGTACGCATCGTGGGCACCGCGCGCCAGACGCTGGCCGCCGCGCTGGCCGGGCTTTCGCTTTCCCACACGATCTCGCGGGCTATCCTGCTGGGCCTGATCACCCGCAGTCGCCCGTTCCTGCGCACCCCGAAGCTGGAACAGGCCTCCGCCCTGTTACGGGCACTGGACTCGGCCCG
This sequence comes from uncultured Ectothiorhodospiraceae bacterium, assembly GCA_964564245.1. Lineage (GTDB taxonomy): Bacteria > Pseudomonadota > Gammaproteobacteria > UBA9214 > UBA9214 > UBA9214. The sequence continues at coordinate 16,477 of CAZMAK010000021.1, forward strand.
CGAGGAAGGCCTGCTGGCCCTGGCGTTGTGGCTGGCGGCGGCCGGCCTGGCCTGGCAGAACGACACCGGGATGCTCGATCTGTTGCTGTGGATTATCGTGCTGCTCGTGCAGTCGGTGCCCTACCTGGCATCCGTGCTGGTTTCGATCATCAGTGCGTTCCCGGGACTGCGTGCCGGGCTGGTCACCGGCGAGGACGCCAGTGGAGGCGATACGCGGATCCACGTGCATACCTGACCGTTGCTCCCCCGGTGCGGGCGCCGCACCCTGCATTGCTGATGCCCCGTAAACGCCCCATGCGCGTACCGGCTGCGAGCTGCCGGACGCGCACGCGTCCTCAGAAAGAGGCGAGGATCCCTGCGTAGGGGCCGTCGAAGTCGAGGTCCGCCCAGGTGCTGTCAAAATCCTTCAGTTGCAGCTGAATGCGTCGATAGCCGACCTCGGCGCCGAGGTGGTGGCGGCTCGTATAACTGGCGCGCAGGTCGAGTTCGTACAGGCGATCACCCTGGTAACCGGCAAACGATCCGGACGCGGCGATGGACACACCGGTCAGTGGCAGGTCGACCCCTGCGCGTGCATAGAGCATGGGGACCCAGCCGGAGGCACTGGCGGTCTCCGCGCCCGATACGGCGCCGTCGAGGGTCACCCGGGTGTCGAGGTGGCGCGCGTCCACACCGACATCCAGGCTGGCGACCGAGTCGAGAAGGCTGTAGTAGAGAATCACATCGGTCTGCTCGATCGCCGTCGTGCTGCTGACGTCCTCACCGACCGTGAAACTGCTGCCGCCGTAACTGATGTCGTGTGTCAGGTAACCGGAGGCGGACTGGTCCACGGATGTGCGGCCCAGTCGTGCGTTGGGCAGCAGCGGTATGTCATGTTGCAACTCCAGGTAGTAACTGCCCAGGCTGCCATCCCGGTAGCCGAGGTCGCGGACGACGTCGACGTCGTCCGCCGGGTCGCTGCTCTGGTAGCGCACCGTGCCGGAGATGTTGAAGTTCCAGTAGTCGCCACCGAGGGTAAGCCGGTTTTCCGCATGGACGGGCACGCTGGTCAGCAGCGTCAGGCACAGGGCCGGCAGTCGGTATCTCATGGTGGATCTCCACAGCGGGTTTGCCCGGAAAAGATAGCAGGAGACCGGTAAAGACGACCGTGCACGAGTCACATACCCGGCGGCAGCGGTTGCACGTTGCCTTCGTCACCCTTCGACAGACCGGGTTCTCAACCGCGCAACGTGCGATAGCTCCCCGGCGCCAGTCCATCGACCGTCCAGTCACCCACCCGGTAACGGATGAGCCGCAGGGTGGGAAAACCGATGGCCGCCGTCATGCGCCGCACCTGGCGGTTGCGGCCCTCCGCGAGGGCCAGGTCGAGCCAGCTGGTCGGGATAGCCTTGCGTTCCCGGATCGGCGGGATGCGCGGCCAGGGTTCAGGCATGTCGATACGCGACACCTGCGCCGGCAGGGTCATGCCGTCCCTGAGTCGTACGCCCCGACGCAGGGCGTCCAGATCCTGTTCCGTCGGGATGCCTTCCACCTGGACCCAGTAGCCCTTCCGTTTGCCGAAGGCAGGATTGGCAATGCGCTGCTGCAGCCGGCCATTGTCGGTCAGGACCAGCAGGCCCTCGCTGTCGTAATCCAGCCGTCCGGCACAGTACACCGCGGGGATGTCGATGTAGTCGGCCAGCGTGGCCCTGTCACCTGCGCCGGTGAACTGCGCGAGTACGTGGAACGGTTTGTTGAACAGGACGATCACGTGGCGGCGCAGACCGGTGCAGGAATTGCCACGTATGGTTGTGTGTTTCGCCGGCCGGGTCAAGCCGGGGTATGTTACAGCCTCAATGGGGTTGCAGTGCAATCGTGGTCGATGCCGTGCGGGTGTCGACGTGCAGTTCCAGTACGCAGTATTCGTTGAGGCGGTCGAGAGGTGTGGGATCGTCGGCGCAGCTGCAACCGGCCACGACACTGGTGAAATACACGCCGATGCGGATCACCAGCGCCTGCGCGGTGGCCCGGCTGGACAGGTGGATCACCTGCAATGGCTCGGCCAGCGCATGGCTGCCGGACACCAGCCCCTGCTGTAGTGGTAGCGCGTCCAGACCAAGCTGTTCCGTCTCCTGCCTGAGGACGGATTCAAACGCGGGTGTATCCCAGGCCTTCAGGGTGGCGGGCAGGCGGATCATCACGGTGTTCCGGGGCGGCTGGTCGACAGCCGATTGACCGGTGGTGACGGCAGGGCCGGGCTGGAAGCGGGCACGGGTTAAAAAGGCCGGCGATGGCGGGGCACACCCCGTCACGCGCCGGCAAGACCAACCGGAGTCGTTACTTGCTGCGGCAGGTCTTGATGCCAAACAGGGCGTAGGCCGGGCAGAAACTGAAAATACCGGTGCCCAGCAGCACGATGCCGGCCCAGCCCCACACCACGTTATGGCCGATAAAGGGTATCCTGTCGCCGATAAATACCAGGCTCAACAGGGCCAGCCCGACGATGATCCGCAGCGCGCGGTCGATTCCACCTACGTTGCACATGTTGTTCTCCTTGCCTGGTTGATCTGGTGGGCACTTTACCCGCCTGTGTGCTGATACTCAGTGACATTGTCACACAACGCCCGGGATTCCGGCCATGCCCGGTTCAGCTACCGGCCAGCCTGTCCAGTCCCGTCCGGTCCAGCACGGTCAGGCTGCCGCGTTGCAGGCTCACCATGCCACGCTGTTCGAACTCCTTCAACTGCCGGCTGATGACCTCACGTGCACTCCCCAGCTCCGTCGCCAGTTCCTGGTGGGTAGCCTGCAGGGTATCGCCCGCGACGGTCTGTTCCAGCAGGTGGCGGGCGAGTCGTGCGTCCAGGCGTCCGAAGGCGACCTCCTCGACCAGGCCGATCAGGCTGGCGAGATGCTCGCCAAAGGACGCGAACACGAAACGCCGAAACGCGGTGGAGTGCTCGATGGTCCGGTTGAACTGTCCGGCCGGGATGGCCAGCGCGGTGACAGCGGTCTCGGCCACCCCCTCGGCCGGGTAGCGCCGGTTACTGAACAGGCAGGAAGTGGTCAGCACACAGGAATCGCCGGGACCCAGCCGGTACAGGACGATCTCGCGGCCATTGTCGGCACGGCTGATGACCCTGACCGTGCCCTCGATGACCAGCAGGTAACTGCTGCACTGGTCACCCTGCCGGAACACGGTGGACCGCGCCGGCAGCCGGGCCTCGGCCGCAGAGTCCAGCAGCGCGGACAGGCCGCTGTCCAGGCCGGATTCCGCGGACTCCAGCAGTTGCGGGAAGATAGCGGGCCAGTCGCGTTTCATGGTGCTTGTTGTATACAGGATGATGGCCGGGGCCGCCACCGGTGGCGCTGTGAAATCCGCCGGTAGCCGGGTGAATGACACGATTTTCAGCTAATATGGTGGAATCGATTCACCTGTTTGCCGGAGGCACCATGTTACGCTACCTCACCGCCCTGTTATTGTTGTCAGCCAGCCTGGGCGCACACGCCGCCGTGGTCGGCAAGGAAGTCCTCTACCATGCGGGCCCGACCGAGCTCAAGGGCTACCTGGCCTGGGACGATGCGGTTCACGGCAGGCGTCCGGGCGTGCTCGTGGTTCATGAGTGGTGGGGCCAGAACGCCTATGCCCGCAAGCGCGCCGACATGCTTGCCGCGCTGGGTTACACGGCGCTGGCACTGGATATGTACGGCGACGGAAAGACGGCGGATCATCCGGCCGACGCCGGCAAGTTTTCCGGCGCGGTGCGCAGGGACCTGCCGCTGATGACGGCCCGCTTCAATGCCGCACGCAAGCTGCTGGCGGCACAGGATACGGTGGATCCCAAACGGATCGCCGCCATCGGTTACTGTTTCGGCGGCAGCGTGGTGCTGGAAATGGCCCGGTCCGGTGCCAGCCTGGCCGGCGTAGCCAGTTTCCACGGCAGCCTGAGCGGGCTGGGACCGATTGCGCATCACGTGACGGCGAAGGTGCTGGTGGCCAACGGGGCCGACGACCCCTTCAATCCGCCGGACCAGGTCAGGATGTTCCGGGACGACATGGACGCCGCCGGTGTGGATTACCGGTTCATCAACTACCCGGGTGCGAAGCACAGCTTCACCAACCCGGGGGCGACGGCGCTGGGAAAGAAGTTCAACCTGCCGCTGGAGTACAATGCGGATGCCGACCGGGAGTCCTGGCAGGCCTTGCAGGATTTTCTCACCCGGATTTTCAGGTAAGCGCGCCGGACCGGATACAGGGAGTGTAGTGCTTGCTCAGACAATTTTTTGAACAGCACGACGTGATTGGCGGTGTCGCGATCTACCTCGGTCAGCAGCTGGACCTGCGGCGATTCCCGCAGGATACCCTGCTGGCCACTTCTCCACTGGCGGTCACGACCGGCACGGATGGCGTTGCCGTGCTGTTTCGTTACGGTGTGGTGGTGTTGCTCGGCATGCAGGCGGTCGAGGTGGTGCGATTCACCACTGACATTCTCAACCTGGTCAGTGAGCCGTTCGACGAACCGGAACAGGAAAGTTTCGAAATCCTGTTCAGTCCCGACCGGCCGGAAGGCATCGATCAGGGCCGGATCCGGTTGCGCTCACACAGTCTCCAGGGCCTGCTGATTGTCGCCGACGTGCTGGCCAAGAGCACGGTGCTGGCGCATTACGAGGTGGTACTGCGCGAGCATTTCGAACACATCGAGCCGTTGTCGAAAGGACTCAGGGAAGGCGGCCGTGCCGGTATGCCCAAGGGGCGCAAGTTGCTGGAGAACATCGGCGACAGCCTGCTGATCGAGGCGAAGATGACCGGGCGCATCGAGGTATCGGAAAAACCGGAACTGATCTGGGACTACCCGGAATATGAACGCCTGTACCTGCGGCTGGAGGACGAGTTCGAACTGGCGGAGCGTCATGCCGCCATCGACCGCAAGCTCGGACTGATTTCCAAGACCGCGCAAACCCTGCTGGGTTACATTCACAACCGCCAGTCGCTGCGGGTCGAGTGGTATATCGTGATCCTGATCGTGGCGGAGATCGTAATTACCATGGTCGACAAGCTGTTTTAGGGCGGGACAGCCGGTAACTTATTGACATGGATCAAGGCTGCCGGGGCGATTCCGGCCCACGCTATGCGTATCTGCAGGCCCGTAACAAGGAAATCCGTCCATGGACATGCTGTTCACCCTCATCCCGTTCTCCGTGCTGGTCATCACGCTGGTTGCCTTTATTGTCCTGCTGGCATCGGCGATTGTTTTCAATTTTCATGCCGGTATGAAATACCGTACCGCGCTGGCGGATCGTCTTCACTCACTGCGGCTGGGACGGATGCTCGCGGCACTGGGGATCGACATCGAGACCTATCTGTCCAGCGAACGCGTGGTGGATATTCACCAGCACATGCAGCGTTGCAGCGAATGCACCAACATCGGACCGTGTGACGAGGGACTGGCGGACGGTACGATCTCGCCGGAGAACATCGACTTCTGCAACAACGAGCAATCCCTGCAGAAAATCGTGCAGCGCAAGGCCACCGGGAACGCACCCGACGTCTACTGAAAGCCCGATTCCCTGCCCGGGGAATCGCTGCCCGGTTCTTGTGCCGGGGTAAACCGGTTCGCGCAAAGGCACCGGGATATTAAATCACCGTCCGCCCCGACTCCATGTGCCGCTAGGCGGACTGTGACGAGATGTCGTGCAGGATGCCGGTGAACTTGCGCCGGCCCCGCAACCTGAATTCACCGATCGACAGGTACAGCGGCATGGTCCTGCCGTCCTTGTGCAGGCCTTCGACGCTGCGCCCGATGCCGATGATGTGGGCCTCGCCGCCTTCCAGGTAGCGGCCCATGTACTGGTCGTGATGGCTGCGATACGGTTCCGGCATCAGCATCCGGATGTTGTGGCCCTGCAACTCCTCGTCGGAATAGCCAAACAGCTGCTTCGCCGCCGGATTGGTATATTCCATGCTGCCGTCTTCATCGAGGATGATCACGGCATCCGGGACCGACTCGAACAGGCTCATGAAACGCTGACCATGTTCCTCCAGTTGCATCACCTGCTGGTCGATGCGTGCGGCCATACGGGCGAATGCCTGTGCCAGCTGCCCGACCTCGTCCTTGCGCCCCACCTCGCTCAGGTGCAGCTTGCGGCCGGGGACGTAACGGCTCACCTCGCGCGTGACGCGTTCCAGCGGCCCGGTGAACAGCTCCACCATCCAGATCACCACGGCCAGTGCAACCAGCAGGAACGGCACGATCAGCCCCGTGCTGTCATGCCGCGCCTGGTTGACGTCCGTGAGGATGAGCGAGCGTGGCTGGGTCAGTGCGATAAGCAGTTTGTCTCTCGGTGCGGCCTTGAGTGATAACTGGCTCAGGTGTGCGATCACCGGTTCCGTTGCACCGGATGGCGTGACATCCTCCAGCACCAGGCTTTCCGTTCCCACCTGGTCGAGCGCGGAACTGGTGAAATCGTCCTGGATCAGGTGGCGCTGGCCACGTTCAAAGCCGAAGGTCAGGCTCGGGTCCGGGTGGTAGAGATAGTCGCCGGCCTCGTTCGCGATATACAGGGTGGTATCGGGCGCGAGCACCTCGCTGACTGCGTCGAACACGCGCTGGATATCGAGGTTGACGATCACGATCCCGATCGGTGACCCGTATTTGCCTGCCAGCGGCATCGCGGCGCGCAGTACCGGCTGTAACGGGGTGGAGATCTTGCCGTGCTCCCGGTTCAGCTCGATGGAGGACCAGTAGACCTTGCCCGGCACTTCGTCGAGCGTTTTCAGGAAATACGGCCGTTTGCCCTTGTGCTGCAGGTCGGCCTCGCGTACCCGCCTGATGCCGCCGGCGGTCCGGTCCACGCGCACCACCTCCCTGCCCTCGTCCGCCACGCCGATCACGCGCATCTGCAGGTACCAGGGATTGTTGTTCAGCAGGGCGGCGAACATGTCCTGCAGACGGTTCCTGGCGAGGAAGGCACGCTGCATCTGCTCCTTGCCGCCGCTCTCGTTGTTCATGGTAGTGACCATTTCCGCGACTGCCGGGCTGTCGGCGACAAACCGGATATCTTTCTGCACTGCGTCGAGGACGTCCTGCAGCCGTACCGACACCAGGCGGCTTTGCTGGGCGAGTCGCTGTGTAGCGGCATTGACCAGCAGGTCGGTGCCGGAACGGGTGATCGCCAGTCCCATGAGAATGGCGTTCGCGGAGACAATCACCACGAGTATGGCGGAGAGTCGGGTGGCAATGCGCCGGTGGATTCTCATGTTACGGCTTCATCTGGTGACAAGGAACGGGATCCGGTGATTCTGCACCGACGTATTTATACAGGGATGTGACAGCCACGGCCAGCCTTCGACGGCCGCTGGCCGGAAATTGCATGGAACCCGCCGGCGACGGAAAAGTTCCGTGCAATCGGGGGTCTGCGTGCGGCCGGTACCCGGTCATGGATCAGCGCCGGGCCCGGCAGCGCCAGCGCGCGGTGGACGGACATGAGGCAACGGCGGCCGTCAGGGCAGTGCCTCCGTCATCACGCCGGTGTCCCGGCGGGTGACGGGGTGTGCAGACGCCGCCGGCTGGCGGTCACTGTGAGGCGACCAGCTTTTTCAGTTCGTCCAGTGCGCGGTTGGAACGGTGCAGATCGAAGCCGACCTTCGTTTCGCCCCACGGGAAGCGCAGGAAACTCACCACCAGCTGACTGCCCTTGCGAATCTGGTTGATAAAGGTCTGGCTGGCGATGAAACAGCCGCTGGCCGTACCGGCAGCCAGCTGCAGTGGAGCGTGGTTGTCGACGCGAAAACTGACCGCATTCACCGGGTAATCATGACCCAGCATGCACACGGTGCGCTTGTCCGGATCTTCTTTCGACATCCACGAGATCCACAGGACCGGGGTCGGCTCATAGACCTCGTCACCGATGAACTGGAGGACCTTGCCGTAGGTCTCCGCCTTGCACTGGGTCTGGAAGCGGGTCTCCTCGTACAGGCAGTCGACGCGCCAGTTGCCGATATTCACGTTGCGTTCATGTACACCCGCCTGCACCGGCGGGCTCATGGCGCCGCCAGCACCGCTCTCGTCGGGGCTCGTGTCCACGTCGCCACGCTCGGTCATGCCGGATGTGGCCGTGTGACTTCCCGTGGCGGCGGTTGTGGCTGCACCATGGCCACCGGGGAATCCGGCACAGCCGGAGATCAGCAATACGATGGAAACTGTTGCGATCACTCGTTTCATGGTTATCTCCAAGGGTGAATTTCAGAAGCGGAATATACGGCATCTGCACTGCCGGGGCCATTTTCGGCGCCAGGCCGTCAAATTTTCAACGTGCAGGTGTATGCAGCCACCCGGACTCGGGTCCGCCCCGTCCCGTCAGGAAGACCTACTGCTCCGATCCCTGCACGGACGAGGGACTGCAGGCAGGAAACAGCACCACATCCTTCATGGATTCCTGGCACTGGCCACTGGTATAGGTCATGCGGTTATGCCGGTCGCTGGCCTTGCGTTCCTCCTTTTCCATGCCAAGCAGTTGCCGCGCCAGGCTGCAACCCTCGGCATTGGCGCACTGTTCCTGCAGGCCGCAGCTCCGGTGGACCAGTTTTTCACAGGGTGAAAAACCGATGATCGGCGCACCTTCCCACTGTTCCGGGGGTTCCGCCTTCCTTGCCGGCGGCGGAGGTGCCTCATTGGGAATGGTGGCGATGCCGTTGCGGATGATCAGTACCGTGCCGTCTTCCGCACGGTGGGTACCGTCGTACAGGGGCGTCGTGACCCCGTCATGGGTGACCGTGGCGCGTTTTGTGGCCGGGTCGACCACCACCTGGCCACCGCCCTCAAGCCGGTAGTCCGGGCCAGCGGCCTGCGCGACCGGCACAGGCTGCGCCAGCGCAAGCAGCATCAGCATGGCAAGTACCTGATTCATGCCCACAGTCCGGGATCTCATGATGCCCCATTGTTTCGGGTCGGACCGCGTCGGTCCATGATGCACATCAAGACCGGCCGGAATTGAACCGGGTTTTCCGTGGGTGTGGCTCATGTGCACCTCCGCTGGTGGCAGTGCCGGTCGTTGGCTGTCATCTTTCACGATAAATCAGGCGCTCGCATCGATCCGGGCCGGCAGGGGGGACGCGCAAGGGAGTGGAGACAGGAGTGTTCACGCGACCGGTACGATCACCACGTGAGTCGAGTCGTCGGGGTGTCCGTGGGCATCGAAGCCACGATCCACCCGGAAAACGCCGTTACTCACTTCGAGTACCGCGTACTCGGTCGCGGCCAGGCCTTCCTTGCTGCCCGAGGATTCCACCACCCACATGCGGTTGTTTTGGGTGACGCTGTCCACCACGGCGATATGCCCGACCGCACCGCCGTCCTCGTCCTGCCAGATCAGCACGTCGAGGGGCTGGATCTCGGCATACGAGTTCCTGCGCTGAAGCTCGCCCCGGCGCAGGTATTCCGAAATATTCTGTGCATGCGCCAGGCGGCCCGTCGACATGAAATAGCAATTGACGAACCCGCTGCAATCGAGCCCCAGCATGGGAGAGTGGTCACAATACCGGCGCAGGCCCGCGGGCGAGACCCTGCCCAGCGTGAGTGCATATCCGAGATAGATGGCGTAGTCCTCCGGCAGTCCCTTGCCTTCATAGGCATAGCGGATCGCCAGGTTGTGAGTACCGCGGTCCGTCGCAATCGGCGCCGACCGGCTGTGCCGGTATTGGCGGGCCATCCGGCGCACGGCGCTTTGCAGCGCCTCCATCTCGTCCTGGTCCGAGTGCCGGTCAGGCAGTGACGGCGACTGGTTGACGTAGGCATGGACATCGGCCAGCACGGTACAGTGGCGCTGCGAGTGGGGATCCACGTAGCGGACGCCCAGTTGCCGGTACCCTTCCATGAATTCCATCGGGCTCAGGGTATTGCCGGCAGTCCGGTTGCCCGCGGAAAGGACCAGGGGCCCGCTTCCGAGTGCGCTGGAGTGGTCGTTGACGCCCACCGTGCCCGGCGTGCTGTCCGGAGCAAGGGCGGTTCCCCGTGTCGCTCGACGTCCCGACAGCGGCTCGGGGTCCGCGGCATCGTTCAGGCCAAGCGAACCCGGCGTCAGCCAGGCAGCGGGGAATTCAAAGGACTCCAGCAGACTGTGGATGCGTCGTATCGTCGCCACGGAAACCCTCTCTCGCAGTGTTCACACACGGATTGACCGTCAACGGCGCAGGGTGTTCCCCGGCGTGCGGTCCGGACAAGCCCAGTATGGCCCAGGTCCTTGCCGCTTTCCCGGAAATTCACCCGGTTCGTTCTGAAAACGGTGCAGTCTGTGCCCCTCACCGGCGCCTGTGCTGTACAAGCACCGATGCCTTCCAGGGCAGATCCGTCAGTAACAGCCCGGGCAGGCCGGAAGGTTGCCGGGCATGGCGCACCGATCCCGCTGCTTCGCTAATCGAC